>CAZURF010000066.1:0-7224 GCA_964623555.1 uncultured Akkermansia sp.
AGGCCCTGACCATCGGGTTTGCCCGCCGTTTCGCCACCTACAAGCGGGCCGCCCTGCTGTTCCGGGATCTGGACAAGCTGGCGGCCATCGTCAACGACCCCAAGCATCCCGTGCAGTTCATCTTTGCGGGGAAGGCCCATCCGGCCGATGAGGGCGGAAAGAAGCTGATCCAGCTGATTGTGAAGGTTTCCGAGATGCCGGTGTTTCGTAACCGCATTGTTTTCGTGGAAAACTATGACTTTAACGTCGCCCGTCACCTTTACCATGGTTGCGACGTCTGGTTGAACAACCCGACCCGCCCCCTCGAAGCGAGCGGCACCAGCGGGGAGAAGGTGATTACCAACGGTTGTCTGAACTTCTCCGTGCGGGACGGCTGGTGGGATGAGGCCTATGACGGAACCAACGGTTGGTCGATCGGCGAGGATGCGCTTCGGTTGGAGCCGGAGGTTCAGGATGAGTTTGATGCCTTTTCCATCTACGAGATCCTCCAGCACGAGATTGTGCCCCTGTATTACGACCGGGATGCCGACGGTGTGCCCAAGCGGTGGATCGAGCGGGTCCGGCGGAGCCTGATGACGATCGGGCCGGTCTACAACACCTCGCGGATGGTGGCCGAATATGCGGACAGTTTTTACCGGAAGGCGGCGGAGAAGGGGCGGATGTTTGCGGAAAACAAGTACGCCAAGTCCCGTGAATTGGCTGTTTGGAAGGATCGGGTCCGCAAGCATTGGCCAGAGGTGAAGGCCAATGCCGTGACCTGGGCTGGTGGCAACGGCACCACCGTGAGCGTGGGGGATACCGTTTCCGCCTCCGCCCATGTGTTTCTGGGATCCCTGAAGAACGAGGAGGTGGCGGTGGAGGCCTATGTGAAGGCGGTGGATCCCAACGGACCTTCCTTGGCGGTCCGGTTGGAACCGACGGGCGAGGGGTCCAACGGCTGGATGAAGTATGCCGGGCGGGTGGAGGTCACAGATTCCGGGAATTTCAACTTCAACGTCCGAGTCAGGCCCTCCAATCCCTCCCTTTCCCAGGCCCATGAGTTACGACTGATTACCTGGGCATCTAATTCATAAAATACTAAACACCAATAGTTTAAACAATTTTCGGTTCGATTTGACCGGTTTTTTCGCCTCGCTAGGGTCGAGGGCTATGTCCAACCCTGTTCTTCCGGCAGAAGCCAAACGGACCGCCGTGCCCAGTCCTGAACTGGTGGGTTTAGATCCGGCGGATGTCGACCTCTCCTCGGTGGAGAAGGCGGTCCACGCCTGCCGGGATTATCTTCTTGGGCTCCAGAAACCGGAGGGCTACTGGGTGGGGGAGCTGTTCGTCGACAGCACGGTGGCCTGCGATTACCACTTGCTGATGTATCTGCGCGGCAAGGTGGACCGCGCCAAGGAAGCCAAGATCGTCCGGCACATTCTCCAGCGTCAGATGCCCGACGGTGGCTGGCCGATTTATCCCGGGGGACCGAGCAACGTCACCGCCACGGTCAAAGCCTACTTTAGCCTGAAGCTGGCCGGCTTCACCCCGGACGAGCCGGAGATGCGCAAAGCCCGGGCCGCGGCGATGCGGCTGGGCGGCATCCCCAGCACCAACACCTACTGCAAGTTCTATCTGGCGATGTTCGGCCAGTATCCGTGGAAGTACCTGCCCAACATCCCGCCGGAAATTCTCCTTTTGCCGAGCTGGGCCCCGTTTGACATGTCGGAGATGAGTTCTTGGACCCGCGCCATCGTGGTTCCCATGTCCATTATCCGCAGCTTCCGCCCGGTCACGCATCTCCCGCCCGAAAAGCAGCTACACGAGCTCTATCCCTACGGGGTGGAGGGCGGTCCTTTCTTCCATCCCGTGGAAAACCGTTTCTTCTCCATGAAGAACTTCTTTGTCCGGGTGAATGAGCTCCTCGGCTTCCTGGAAGGCCTTCCGTGGAAGCCGTTCCGCAAGAAAGCGCTCAAGCTTGCGGAAAAGTGGATCCTCGACCGTACCGGGCCGGAGTCGGAAGGCCTGGCCGCCATTTTCCCGTCCATGATGAACTCGATTCTCGCCTTCCGCTGCCTGGGTTACGGCGAGGAGCACCCGTGGATGATCAAGGCAGTGAAGGATCTGGAGGGTCTCGAGGTGGACGACCCCGCCAACGGGGATTTCCGCGTGCAGCCCTGCCTCAGCCCGGTGTGGGACACCGCCATCACGATGACCGCCCTGGGCGCTGCCGGGGTGAAGCCGGACCATCCGGCGATGCGGAAGGGAGCGGACTGGCTCCTCTCCAAGGAAGTAAAGATGCGGGGGGACTATGTGATGAAGAACCCCACACCGATCACCGGCGGCTGGGCCTTCGAGTTTTTCAACGACTGGTATCCCGATGTGGACGACACCGCCAAGGTTTTGTTGGGCCTCCGCAAGGCCGAGGCTTCTAATCCGAACCAGCAGAAGGAGGCGATGGATCGCGGGCTGGGCTGGGCGATGAGCTTCCAGTGTGACAACGGCGGCTACGCGGCCTTCGACAAGAACGTGAACAAGGCCTGGCTCGAGGACGTTCCCTTTGCCGACCATAACGCCATCCTTGATCCCCCCTGTGCCGATATCACCGGCCGTCTCCTTGAAACGATGGGCAAACTGGGCGTTGCCAAGAGCCATCCGCAGATCCAGCGTGCGCTGGCCTTCCTCCGCAAAATCCAGGAGGAGGATGGCTCCTGGTTCGGCCGCTGGGGCGTGAACTACGTGTACGGCACATGGCAGGCCCTCCGCGGGCTCCGCGCGATCGGATATGACATGAACGACACTTGGGTGGTGCGCGCCCGGGATTGGCTGGAGTGCACGCAGAATCCCGACGGGGGCTGGGGGGAAAGCTGCGGCTCCTACGACGACCCTCGGATGAAGGGGCGGGGGATCAGCACCGCATCCCAGACCGGCTGGGGTCTGATGGGGCTGTTGGCCTGCGGGGACCTGCAACGGCCCAGCGTCCGCCGGGCGGTTCGGTACTTGGTTGAGGCCCAGTCGAAAGACGGGAGCTGGGAGGAGAAACTCATTACCGGGACCGGCTTCCCCTGCGTGTTTTATCTCCGTTACGACATGTACCGGAACAACTGGCCGCTTCTGGCCCTGGGCGAATATCTCGAGATGGTCCGGGCTGCCGGCGTCCGCTAAGCCGCGCCGCGGTCCCGGCCGCGTTTTTCCATGAGTCAATTGTCTGGCCTCCCCGTCGGGATCCTTTTTCCGATGGAGTTTGAGGCCGAGCCGACCTGGAAAAAGATCGGAGGCCGCAGCCGATCCGAGGCGGGTCTTGAGACTCTCAAGGGCAGTTGGTGCGGACTGTCGGTGGTCTCCGCCCGGATTGGTATGGGACATCCGGGGCAGGAGAAGAAAATCGGGAAGTGGCTCGCGGAGCATCCGTGTCGCGCGGTTGTCTTGGCCGGCCTCGCCGGGGCCCTGGATCCGGCCTGGGACGAGGGCGATCTAACGTCCTTCCATGCAGAGGCCTGGCCGGAGTTTGCAGTTTGGGCGCGGTCCAAACCGGCGGTGCGGGCGGGAAAGTGGCACACCGCTCACGAGATTATCGAGACGGGACTGGCCAAGCTGGAACTGGGTCGAAAAACCGGCTGCGGTCTGGTGGAGATGGAGTGGGACTACGTGGCTGAGGCTTGCCGGAAGATGGACGTCCCGTTGGTCGGGTTGCGGGCGGTCAGCGACCATGCCGTTAAGTTGCTCCCGGCCGACCTCTTTCTGCTGGGTTGTGATGCCCTCACCGGGAAAAGCACGCCGGTGAAAATTGGCCTGCACCTGGCCCTGCGGCCATGGCGGTTGCGGGAGCTGATTCCCGCTGTCTCTGGCTGTACCCACGCGCGGGAGGTGATGTCGAAAGCTCTGGCTGAGTTTTTGGATTGGCTGGGTGGGAAATCTTCGTGAACGTGAATGTGAACCTGAACGTGGTCCAGGAATTTAAACTTTCCTTCACGTAAAACGTTCACGTTAACGGCGGTCTTAACCGACCGCGTCGGCGGCTTTGAATCCGGAGACCACGGCACCTTCGATCGTGGCCGGAAGGCCGGTCTCAGTCCAATCACCGGCGAGAAAGAGATTCTCCACGGAAGTGACCGGCCCCGGGCGGGCGAGGGGCATGCCCGGCGGGCCCCAGAAGGTGGCGTCCCGGGACTTGTAGACCACGTGGTGGGTCACCTTGGCTTCGCGGCTCTCGGGGATCATGCGTTGAATCTCCTCCATGATCAGCTCCACCAGGTACTTGCCGGTCTGGTCGATCAGGTCGGTGACCGCGCTGATCACGGCGGCGTAAAGGTGGCCGGGGGAACCCGACGGAAGGGTGGAGGTGCGGTCAAACAGCCAGTGCAGAGGGGAATCGAGAAATCCGGTGATCAGATCGGAAGTAAGCGGGCGGTCCGTCCAAAGATGCACCCCAAGGATGGGGCCGCTCTTGAGCATGCCGGCCAGTTGGGAAGCACGGTCGATGGCAGGAATCATCTTGGCAGCCGGTGTCCAAGGGACGGCGAGCACCACAAGGTCGTACTTTTCCTCGGAACCGTTTTTGAACTTCACCATCTCCACGTGCCTGTGGATCTCGTCGTACTTCAGCTCCTCCACCGGGGTGGCTAAGCGCACACGGCCCTCGGCGGACTCGAGGAAGGCGGTTAGTTCCGGACTGACCAGGCCGGACAGGCCTTCCTTGTCCAAATAGATGGCCGCATCCTGAGAGGTTCCAAAAAGGCCACGACGGGTGACCTCCCAAAAAAGACAGGCATCGGCCAACTGAATTGGGGCGTTGAGAGCCGCAAGGCAGTACGGCTCCCACAGGGCGCGGATGGATCCCGGGGTCTGGCGCACCCTTTCCAGCCACGCCTGCACCGTCTCCCCTTGTTTCGGGGGCGTGCCTTGGGCCCGGCCCGGCAGATTGAGAATCGCCCAGCGGTCCAGCCAGGAGAGCTCCCGGAATCCGAACAGCCCAGCCAGCAGATGGAACGGCGGCGGGAAAGGAGAGGAGCGGAGAATGGTTCGGCCCTTTTTCGGGCTGACAAAGTGGAGGTCGAGGCGGTCGTGTCGCTCGAGGCGGTCGAGATTTCCCATCTCTGCGACCATTTCCAGCGTGCGATGGTAGCAGCCCATGAGGATGTGCTGGCCGTTGTCGATGACGGTGTTCGTTTTGGCCTCGCGGTAACTGTGAGCGCGGCCGCCGAGTTGGGGTTTGGCCTCGATCAGATCCACGAGATGGCCATCCCGGGCAAGAGAGAAGGCCGCAGCGCAACCGGCGTAGCCACCGCCAATGACCGCGATGCGGGAGGGCAGTCGGCGGGGGGCGGCCTCCTGCTTGAGAAGTTTCTGGCCGCGGCGCAGGGCCAGGAGTTTTTCCCAGCGGGACAATTTGATCGGGCCTTTCAGTACCTGAAAATTGCGCCGGCGAATCTTTTCCAAGAGGTCGCGGTACACGCCAGTCATGAGCAAAGCAGCCGACAGATGGGGGCGGTCCGCTTCCGGAAGCAGGCGATCGGCCTTCTCAAAGTAGTGGCGGGCCCGGAAATACTGCATCCGGAGAAGCCGGTCCATACCCGGGGTAAGCCCGGGACCCTGGAAATCCTTTTCCTGCACGCCGAAGGCGTCCCATTCTGAGCGGGGCAGGTAGATGCGGCCGAAGCGCTGCAGATCGTAGGCGACGTCGCGGAGAATGTTGGTCAGCTGGAAAGCCATGCCGAGGGCGATGGCGTAGTCGCGGGCGGCGCGGGTCTGGCAGCAAAAGATGTTGATGGAGACCAGGCCGACAGCTGAGGCCACGCCGTAGCAGTATTTGCGGAGTTCCTCGAAATTTTCGTAGCGGCTTTTCGTGAGGTCCATCTCCACGCCGTCGAGGATTTCAAGGAGGGGCTCGGGAGGGATGAGGTACTGGCGGACGACCGGAGCCAATTCCTTGGCGAGCGGTTGTTCCGGCGTGCCGTGGTAGATGGCACGGATGTCATCGCGCCACTTGTGCAGGCGTGCCTGGCGGATCGGCAGGGGCGCGGTGGTCTCGTCGACGACGTCATCCACCACCCGGCAGAAGGCGTAGAAGGTGGACATGGCCTGCCGCTGCGCCTTGGGCAGACAGATAAAGGAGAGGGCCAGGTTGGAGCCGCTTTTGCGAGTGATGCGTTCCCCGGTTCCGCCCGGGAGCGGGGCGGAACTCATCCGCCAAAGAAGGCCTGGAGGCCGAGGGTGAGAAAGTCGAACTTTGAGACCACGGGTCGCCGCGTGAGGGTGTCGTATTTCTGGGCTTCGATCTTTTCAAGGATTTTGGTGCCGCCCAGCCAGGTGAGCCGGATTTCCCAAGAGAGGGGGCGCTTGAGCCTGGAGGGCAGGGGTTCCCCCATCCGGAAAAGGTCCCAGGCGCGCTCGACCTGATAGCGGAGGCAGTTGCGGAAGTTGGGGGTAGCCTTACCGGCAAAGAGGTCGGCCTCGGGCACGTCGAAGCGGCGGAGATCGATTTGGGGCATGTAGATCCGGTCCTTACCGAGATCGACCGAGACGTCCTGCCAGAAGTTGGCGAGCTGGAGGGCGGTGCAGATGTGATCGGAGAGTTTGGCGAGCTCTTCTTCCCGGTGGCCGTGGAGAAGGAGAACGAGCCGGCCGATGGGATTGGCGCTGCGGCGGCAGTAGTCGAGGACGGAGGGGAAGTCCTCATAACGGCGTTGGACGATGTCCTGTTCAAAGGCGCTGAGCAGATCGAGAAAGAGGGAGTCGGGCAGGTCGAACTCCGCCTTGGTGCGGAGCAGGGGGGTAAAGATCCATTCGTACTGGTTGTCGTAGGTCCGGTTGGCGAGGGCGTTTTGCCAGGCTTGGCGGTAGTTGCGAAAAACGGCGAGGCGCTCGGCTTCGGTGGGGGCGGAGGAGGCGGCATCACGAAGGCGGGGATCGGCGTAGCCCTCGTCGGCCAGGTCGTCAGCCACCCGGGCAAAGGCGTAGACGGCGTGGACATGGGGCCGGATTTTCTTGGGGACAAGGCGGCCGACGGGGAAGTTTTCATAATGCTCCCGAGCCAGTTTGGTGCACGCCTCGTAAGGGTCCGGCTCCTGGACCTGGAGGGAAACGGCCGTGGGACTAGCGGTTTGCATCAAATCCCATTTTTACAGGGATTGAAGGGGCGGGGCGAGCCGACAAGTGCTTATCCTCCAGTTGGATTAATAAATCAGGGCTAAATGATCATATCCAAATAGCTGTGAATGAACGGTATTTGAAAAAAAGTACCCT
>CAZURF010000067.1:0-7069 GCA_964623555.1 uncultured Akkermansia sp.
AAGTCTTTGAAGTTGTTGACTATTAATTTTTTGCCACCCGATTCAACTCCCACCGCCTCCAATTGACAAAATTTATCCTCTGGGGAGATTGGGAGGGATGTTTGGCCCTAACCGGGACAAGAGACTACAGCGACGGCAGGAGGCGGATGACTTCCGGAGAATCTTCCAGCCCATTTCGCTCTTTTTCGGGGCCATCGGCCTGCTGCTGTTGGGCTGGGTGGCTTTGACCCTTGTGGAAGGCCAGACGCTCCGACGGGACCTGGTCGGAGCCGGGGTGACGCTGATCAGTTTTCCGGTACTGGTTTTTCTGTTTCGGCTGGGTCGCGGTCATTTCCGCAAAGACCTGCACCGCTAGGGCGGCGACCAATCCTCTTTAAGGCAAATTATCCGGATTCGGAGTGGTGTTGTCCCAGTTGTAGCGCATGACGCCGTATTTGTGGGAGTTGGTCAGCATGCCGAAGGCCAGGTCGACCGTGTTGAAGGTCTCCAAGGTTTCTGAGTTGGTCCAGTTGCCACGGTAGCGCCAAAGGTGGGGCGTCAGCTCCTCATCCGGGCCACGGCCCATGTACTCCCGGACCTCCGCCTTGGTCATGGTATCCGTCGCGGACTCAAAGATCTTTACGTCGTTGGCCGGCTCCGCCGCGAGCGTGACGACCGTGGCCAAAAAAGCCATGATGAATCCATGCGTGAGCATGGGGAAAAAGTAGGAAGGAAGTCCCGTCTCGTCGAGACCGGTCTGGCCCTTTTTCTGCTGCTGGTGTGCCACGGGCGGGCTCAACTCCCCGAGGGGGAGGGGGTGCCGTTGCCGGAAAGGGAGAGGATGGAGGAGGAGATCGCCGAGCCATCAGGACTGCCCCCGGAAGCCCCCCTGAAACTCACTGGCTACGTGGACGGCACTTATCTTTATAACTTTGGCCCGGGTCAGGCGACCAGCCCCCTGGACTTTCCGACGGATACCGTGCCCAAGGGGGATTTTAATCTGAGTGCGCTGTGGATGCGATTGGAGAAGCCCCTGGTTCGCGAGAGCCGGGAGGTCCACGCCGGATTTCAGTTCGGGGTGATGCTGGGGGAGGATGCCACCTATTACGCGGCGAATCCGAGCGTCACGCCCAGCGGACCAAACAGCAGTTCGTTGTACGTGGCTGAGGCTTTCGGCAAGATCTGGGTCCCGGAGGCGCAGATGGAATTGTGGTTTGGAAAATTCCAGGCCGTGACCGGATACGAGACCATCTGGCGACCGGACAATCCCCATATCACCTTCGGGATCGAGGACGCCTTCATGCCTTTGGATAACATCGGCTTTCTGGCGATCTTTTCCCCGGATCCGCAGTTCGACTGGGCCATCGGCTTGGGGAACACCTCGGGAGAGGCCAATGACATCAGTTCCGAGACCTTCGGCGACGAATACAGCGTGATGTCTTACTTCGTGGTGGAGAGTCCGGCGGAGAACGCCAGGTTACAGCCCGGGATCTATGTCGATCCCTGGGGCCAGCATGCGGGGAATGCCCGGGTGGCCATCAATCAGGATTTTTACTATACATGGAACATTCTTGGGGAATGGAGTCCCCTGATCACGGAAAAGGCCTGGACCCTGGCATTTGAGGTGACCGGCGGATCGGGCACCGGAGACCGGAGCACACCCCTGGACCCGGAGCCACCCACGACCTTTGCCTCGGTGGGGCTCTACTCGATGTGGATGGTGACGGAATCAGTCTCGCTGAATGGGCGGGCGGAATACATGCACACCAGTAACAACGCCTTCACCCTGTCTTCCCGAACCAGCGGGGGCGACTATTGGGACTATACGCTGACGGTGGGCGTGAAGATCACCGATGAGTTGGTGTGGCGCGGGGAGGGAAGATACCAGTGGGGCGCGGAGATGATGACCCCGACCACCGCGGGACTCTGGACGGCGGCGACCGAAATTTATTACCGCTTCTGAGCGGCGGCCCAGATTTTTACCCGATCCAGTACATTGGCTACCGAGATCTTTTCCATTCGTCCACGACGGTGGGCGAAGGTCATTTGCGGGGCCTCGCCGGGATCATGGAAAGCGTCCACCAACAGCCGCGGGTCTTGGCGCCAAGGTCCGACCCGGGCGGGGCTGTTGTAGCCGTAGAGGCCGATGACGGGCCGACCGAGTGCTCCGGCCAGGTGCAGCGGGCCGGTATCGGGAGAAATCACCAGGTCACATCCTTCGAGGAGGGCGACCAGGCGGCGCAGACCCGAGCCGAGGGCGTTGATGGGCGGGTGTTGGCAAGCGGCGGCCATCCTTTGGCCCAGAGCGGTTTCCCGGGGGGACTGGGCGCCGACCAGGACAGTGGTGAGTCCAAAGTCACGGTGCAGGCGGTCGTTCAGCTCGACCCAGCGTTCGGGCAACCAGTCCTTTCGCGGGTTGCTGGTGCCGGCGACGAGGGCGACGCGGGGGCGGGGCAGGGTGCGGAAAAACTCCTCCTGCCAGGCCCGCTCCGCGGGCCAGGGGCCGAGGTTCCACTCGACGGGTTCGCGGGGGATTTGGAGGTAATCGAGAAACTCGAGAAAATGTTCCTGCACATGTCCGACCGGCTTTTTGGGTAGATGGTGGTTGTTGACGAGCCAGTTAAATTCCCGGGCGCGGGCGGGATCGAGGCCGACCTTGGTGGGAGCACGACACAGGGCGGTCAGAACGGTGGCCTTGAAGTAGCACTGAAGATCCAGCACGACATCGAAGGGACGCTCCCGCAGTTGCAGGGCCATCTGGACAAAGCCGGCCAAACCCGCCCGGCGGCGGAAGAGGAGAATTTCATCCACGGCGGGGTGGCCTTCCAAGAGGGCGGCCCCGGCGTCCTGCAGGAGCCAGGTGATGCGGGCCCGGGGACGGGCACGCTTGATGGCGTTGACCACGGGGAGGGCGTGAACGACATCCCCCACCGCGCTGAGGAGCACGATGCCGATGCGGGGTTCCGAGGGGAGGGTCATTTGCGCGGGAAGAGTTCCGCCCACAATCGGGGTACCTCGGACTCGGACCAGCCCAGGTCGCCATGCCGGGCGAGCTTGAGGAGGGAGCGCAGAAGGCGGTTCCGATTGGAGGTGTCGACGGCGGCGCTGCCGGTTTCCTGAAAGCGAACCGCATCCACATCCAGTAGCCAGGCTGTCCAACCCGAGGTGCCGCCGGGAGAGAGAAGAATGTTGCGGGCGTTCAGATCGGGGTGGTGCACCCCGTGATGATGGCACTCGGTGAGGAGTCGGCGAACGGCGGAGAAGATCCGGGACCGCTGACCGGCGAGGGGGCGGGTGGAAAGCATGCTAGTGAGATCCCGGCTTTCTGAAATAAAGGTGGAGACCACTTCCAAGCGGAAAAAAGGACCGGCCGGGTAAAACAGCACCGCCTGGATCCGCGGGGTGGGAAGGCCCATTTTTTCCAGGCGGTTCGCGCAGCGAATTTCCCGGCGGGCCCGATCCGGGCCGAAATAAAGGTCGCGGGCCAAACGGCCCCACCAGCCCCCGTGAACGCAGGGCCGGATGAGAAGGGTGCCGGCGCCAGGGAACGGAGCGGAGATCACCTGGCCTCGACCGGAAAAACGGCGGGAGAGCGGATGGCGGCGGGCGACCTGGCCCAGGGGCAGGGCTGCGTCCGTCCGCTTCCAGAGCGTCAGAACTGGTTTTTGAATTTCCGGCCGGAACCAAGCGGGCCCGGTGGGAAGTTTTTCCAGAACGAATCCATCCGGAGCGGCCCAGGAACTCATGGCTGGTAAGCGGGGAGGGAAAGGGCCGGTCCGGGATCCTGGCCGGCCTCAAGCCGGGCCAGGAGTTCCGGGGAGATTTTGCCCGATGTTTCCGCGTGGAGATTCCGGAGATAAGCCATGGGTTTGGCCGTCTGCGCCGGATCGATTCCGGACGACCGGACCGCGCGGCGCAAAGAGTCGTCGGGGGAAATGCCCTCCTGCTGAAGGCGGACCAGGGCCGCGAGGGCCTTGCGCGCAAGGACGGCGCCTTCCGGGCCGGAAAGATTTTCCGGTGAAACTGCCGGGGAAATCTTTTGAACCTGTTCCTCGATCCGGCGGAGTCGCTGGGCCTCGCGGGCGGTCTCCTGCAGTCGCCGCTGGGCGGAAGCGTCCACATTCGCTTGGGAAGGGACCACGCCCGAAGGGACGCCTTGGGCCCCCACTTCGGCCCAGCCCAAGGAAAGGCCAAGGGCGACGCCCAAAATCCGGAGAACCCTAAGGCTTGAGCTGGATGATCGTGTAACGGACATTCTGGGAGTCCAGTTGGTTGATCCCGGTATTGCGGGTGATATCGGAGCGCTGGGAGGGAACCATGCTGTTGACGATCGCGGCGTTGCCCCGGCGGGCCCGGACCCCGCGGGCGATGCGGCTCTGGGCCTCCGGCCAGGTGATTTGGTTCAGGCTTTCATTGCCAAGAGCGACGTACGGCGAGGCAGGGGTGCCCCGTTTCCATATTTTGATTCCCTGAATCTCGACCACTTCTTCCACCGGACGAGTGGGAGTGTTGGTGTTGGTGTTGGTCTGCCCGGAGAGGCTCTCCCAAGACCATGCCATCACCAGGCATGCCAGCAGACGGATCATCGGTATAAATTAATCCGACGGATGACAGAATCGAGTCGTGATTTGGATGCGGCGGGCTAGTTCGAAGGGATGAGAAAATTCAAAACCGTGCGACTCCAAACCGATCCTGCAACGAAGCTGCTTCTGGCCCTGGTGGCGGGAGGACTCTGGTGGCACGCCTTTCAGCCCTGGATGGGAAGCCAGGCGCATGCGGACGGGCCCACCAAGGTGGACATCGTCTCTGTCGGCGGGGAGAAGCTGAATCTGGTGAGTCAGGCCGATATCCAGGCCAACGAGCCGGATTCCTTCAAGCGGCAGGGGCTGCCGGTGACGAACGTTAATACCCGCTAGGCGGGCGCGAGTGGCCGTGGGATCCGCCGGGGCGATGGCCCCGGCCCCGACGTCGTCGCCGCCGGCGGTGGTGATGATGAACGACGGGTTTCCGGCGCGGAGCGAGTTTGCGTGCGACGTGGCTGACGGCTTGGACCAGCTCCTTGGCCATCCAGCTGACGGCGGAGAGAACCTCTCCCAAGGGAAGCCGGGGCAGAACGCGCCGCCCCTGCTGAATTCCGTGTTTGCCTTCGCGGGCGGCCCGTTTTTCCAGCGCGTGGTCGACCTCGTGACCGATCCGGCGGGCCTCCTCAATCGCCTCCTGCATTGAGAAAACCAGGCAGGGGATGGGCATCTCGGGCCACTGCTCGAGATGGAGTCGGTGGGCCTGATGGGGACGAACGCCATAGCGGCCACCGGGTTTACCGAGATCGGGCTGGCCCTCGCCGGCGTGAATGAGCACCACCGCTACCTTAGGTTGATGGCCGTACCCTTGGCGGATCATTTCGGCAGCGGAACGGAGTTGGCGGGCCGCCCGATTTACAGCCGAAGCGGAGCCAAGTCCACTGAGTTTAAATTCAAATACTGCGGAGGGGTGGCCGTGGGAGAACGCGACGGCGTCGAGCTCGCGGAAGCGGTAACGACGGCGAAGGTGGTCGCCCAGTTCCGGGTCTTGGTAACGGAGAATGCGCCGGTCCCCGAGTTCAAAATGGCGGGCGAGAAGGGAGCGAACCCCAAACTCGGCAGCGGCACTGATGATGGACAAGGCGGCGGGTTCGATCCGGACCTTGCCGGTGCGTTCGCGTTCCCGTCGCCGTCGGACGGCGAAGCCTTCCGACCAGCGGAGATATTCGCGGTCATCCGGGTGGACGAGTTCCGGCTGGCCGTAGTTCGGAGCTGGGGCGGGGGAGTGTGGATTCAGGGGGAAACCTTCAGGTTTTTTTGGCGCCGACCACACAGCAGATGCCCGCATTGCAGAGCATGAGGGCGAGGGTGCCGGTCCAGAACCATTCCCCGCCCGCGACGAATTTGCGGTGGGCGGCCCAGGCAAGCAGGGAAAGACCGCTACCATTCAGAAGAAGACCGAGAATCACCAGGGAAAGCCAACGAAGCATGACCTTCAAGGTATGGGGATAGGCGGAAGGTGCAAGAGCGGGGGAGGAAGCGGGATTGACCCAAAGGAGAAAAAAAGGGACTCTGTAGGTTCATGAAATTCGCCGACATCGAAAAGATTCTGGGCGCGGAAGCCAAAAGTCTTCTGGGCCACGCCTGCAAAACTGTGGACAAGAAGCGGTTGCATTTGCCGGGGCCGGATTTTATCGATCGCGTTTGGCGGGACAGCGACCGCTCGATTTCGGTTCTCCGCAATCTCCAGACCACCCTGAACCACGGTCGGCTTGGCGGTACTGGCTATCTTTCCATTCTCCCCGTGGACCAAGGGATCGAGCATTCCGCCGGGGCCTCCTTCGCCCCCAATCCCGACTATTTTGATCCCGAGAATATCGTCAAACTGGGTATCGAGGGTGGTTGCAACGCGGTGACCTCCACGCTGGGGGTGTTAGGGGCCGTGGCCCGAAAATACGCCCATAAGATTCCGTTCGTCCTTAAGATCAACCACAACGAGCTCCTGACGTATCCAAACCTGGCGGATCAGAAACTGTTTGCCGGGGTGAAGCAGGCGTTCGATATGGGTGCGGTGGGGGTGGGGGCAACCATTTACTTTGGTTCCCCCGAATCCGGCCGGCAGATTGAGGAAATCTCCCGTGCTTTTGCGGTCGCCCACGAACTGGGGATGTACACGATTCTCTGGTGCTACCTGCGCAATCCGGCCTTCAAGACCAAGGAGAAGGATTATCACCTTTCTGCTGACCTGAGTTCTCAGGCCAACCACATCGGTTCGACCATTCAGGCCGACATCATCAAACAGAAGCTTCCGGAGAACAACGGGGGGTACAATGCTTTGAAGCTGGCGGGGAGTGACTACGGTAAGACTGACCCACGCATCTATTCCGAGCTGACTTCCGATCATCCGATCGACCTGTGCCGTTACCAGGTGCTGAACTGCTTTGCCGGCCGGGCCGGACTGATCAATTCCGGCGGGGCCTCGGGCAAGAACGACATCGCCGAGGCGGTGAAGACCGCGGTGATCAACAAGCGGGCGGGTGGCATGGGACTGATTTCCGGGCGCAAGGCCT
>CAZURF010000068.1:0-7046 GCA_964623555.1 uncultured Akkermansia sp.
CGGTCTCCAAAACCGTCGGTTGGGGGTTCGAGTCCCTCCTGCCCTGCATCTGAACCAGGAGAAAAGGCACGACGATGGAAGCATGGAAAATCGGAGGAAGCTGGCTGTGGACGGCGGTGGTCGGGGGCTTGTCCCTCGCCGCCGTTTTCCTGCTTTTCCGCTATCGCGCGGCGATCTCCCGTTTTCTCGGCGAAGTCCGTGGCGAGCTGGCGAAGTGCTCCTGGCCATGGGATCCAACCGAGACCGGCGTGAAGAAGTACCGCGAGCTGATCGACAGCACCGCGGTGGTGGCCACCACCACTCTGGTGTTGGCCGCCTACACCTCCGGCTTCGATTTCCTCATCACCCGCGTGGTCGGGTGGCTGGTGAAGTTCTGAGGACCCGACGATGAGTGAAACCGCCACCACCCTCGAGCCCGCCTGGTTCGCCGTGCACGTTCTCTCCGGCCAGGAGACGAACGTGAAGCGTCACATGATGAGCCGGATCAAGACCGAGGAAATGGGCGATTACGTCCACGAGGTGGTGATCCCGACGGAGCGCGTTTCCGAGATCAAGCGGGGCAAGAAGGTGGAGACCGAGCGCAAACTTTATCCCGGTTACATTTTCATGAAGATGGCTCTCTACGACACCGAGAAGAAGCTCAACGAGCGCCCTTGGTATTTCGTAAAAGAGACCCCGGGCGTGCTCGGCTTCGCCGATGGCGATCGGCCCGCCCCGATGCGGCCCAGCGAGGTGGAGGGCATGCTGGCCCAGATCCGAGAAAAGGAAGAGAAGGTCACTCCAAAGGTTATTTTTGCAGTCGGCGACCGGGTCAAGGTCGGCGACGGGCCCTTCCAAAACCAGGAAGGCGTCATCGAAGAAGTGGACACCGAGCGCGGCCGTGTTCGCGTGGCGGTCTCCATCTTCGGCCGGTCCACCCCGGTCGAGCTCGAGTACTGGCAGGTGGAGAAGACCTAAGGAGTTTTATGGCCAAGGAAGTCACCGGAATTATCCGTTTGCAGATCCCCGCCGGGGCCGCCAATCCCGCCCCGCCCGTGGGGCCGGCGCTCGGACAGCAGGGGGTCAACATCATGGCCTTCTGCAAGGAGTTCAACGCCCGCACCGCCAAGGAGGGGGGCAGCATCCTTCCGGTCGTTATCACGGTCTACAAGGACAAGAGTTTCACCTTCATCACCAAGTCGCCGCCCGCCTCCATTCTCCTCAAGAAAGCGGCGAATCTGGCCTCCGGCTCGAAGGAGCCAAACCGGGTGAAGGTCGGCAAGGTTTCCAAAAAGCAGGTGATGGACATCGTCAAAGTGAAGCGGAACGACCTGAATGCGGCCTCGGACGAGGCGGCCTTCCGCATTATCGCCGGCACGGCCCGCCAGATGGGCCTGGAAATCACGGACTAAGGAGCGCGCCATGGCCAAACTTCCCAGTCGCCGGTACCGCGAGGGTGCCAAGCTCATCGAGACCAAGAAACGGTACTCGGTCGGTGAGGCCGTCTCGCTCCTCAAGAAATTGCCCGCCGGAAAAAGCAAGGGGAACCCCAGTGTGGATCTCGCCTTCAACCTCGGGGTCGACCCGAAGCAGACCGATCAGGTTGTGCGTGGCACGGTCAGTCTCCCGCACGGGTCCGGCAAAACCGTGCGTGTGATCGTGTTTGCGCAGGGCCAGGCTGCCGAGGCCGCCAAGTCCGCCGGGGCCAGCGCCGTTGGCTTTGCCGATCTCATCAAGAAGGTCACCGAGGGCTGGGCCGATTTTGACGTGGCCGTGGCTACTCCCGACGCGATGACCGAGGTGCGCAAGCTCGGCAAGGTGTTGGGGCCCCGGGGACTGATGCCGAATCCCAAGACCGGCACCGTGACCGACGACACCGCCAAGGCGGTGAAGGAGTGTCAGGCCGGCCGCGTGGAGTTTAAGGTCGACAAAGGCGCCAACCTGCACGTGAGCTGCGGAAAGCTGAATTTTGAGGAAAAGAAGCTGGGAGAGAACGTCCAGGCGGTGATCGAGTCGGTCACCCGGGCCCGGCCGTCCGGTGCCAAGGGCAAGTTCATCAAGAACTGTGTCCTTTCGGCCACGTTCTCGCCGGGCATCCCGCTCGCGGTGACGGAAGCGGCCGCGTCTGAGGAATAAGGAGGAACCATGAAGGAAGAGAAAAATGTGATGATCGGCACGCTCAAGGATTGGGTAAAATCGTCGCCCTATCTGATCGTGCTCGACTACACCGGCATGAAAGTTTCGGAATTCAGCGAGCTCCGCGGGCGTCTTCGCAAGGTAGGCGCAGCGGTGAAGGTGGTGAAGAACACCCTTTTCCGGCGCGCACTCAACGAGGCCTCGCTCCCGGCGATGGACAAGGATCTCGCCGGCCAGACCGCGGTGGTTTCCGGCGGGGCCGACGCCCCAGCGGCCGCCAAGGTGATCAAGACCTTCAAGGCCGAATTCACCCGCCCCAACGTTCGCGTGGGCGTGATGGACGGAAAACTGCTCGGCACCTCCGAGCTGACCATGCTGGCCGACCTGCCCTCCGCGGAGGTCCTGCGCGCCCGCCTGCTTGGTGCGATCCAGGCTCCGGCGGCAACGCTGGCCCGCCTGATCAAGGAGCCCAGCGCCCGGGTAGCGCGGGTGATCAGCTCCAAACCCGAGGCGGCGGCCGCCTGATTTTCATGAACAGCAGCAAAGGCAAAATCCAAGAGTTAGCCCGGGAGCCTTTCCGGGATAATTCGGCCACGGGTGTGGCCGGCTAATTCAGGGACCAACAGACATTGCCCCAAGGCCGTCCCAAGGAAGACGGCGGAGGGGAAGGAGACAACCATGGCGGTAAATCTGGATGAAGTGGTGACGACGCTGAGCGGCCTGACCGTTCTCGAAGCGTCCGAACTCGTGAAGAAACTCGAAGACAAGTGGGGCGTGAGCGCAGCGGCCCCCGTGGCGGTGGCGGCGGCCCCAGCGGCCGGCGGTGCAGCCGGTGGTGCGGCGGCCGAGGAGAAGACCACGTTTGAGGTCGTTCTCAAGGACGCGGGCGCCAACAAGATCGGCGTGATCAAGGAAGTCCGGGCGGTGGTGCCCGGCCTCGGTCTGGCCGATGCCAAGGCGCTGGTCGAGGGAGCTCCCAAGACCGTCAAGGAAGGTGCTACCAAGGAAGAGGCCGCCGAGATCAAGAAGAAGCTCGAGGCAGCCGGCGCCAAGGTGGAGGTCAAATAACCCTTTAAACCCAACCCCGGATGGCTGGGGCAGGAGAAAAGAGCAGCATGTCGAAAGTGGCAAAAGTAGAGCGGGTCAATTTCGGGCGGTTGCCCGAGACGGTGGAGATGCCGAACCTCATCGAGGTTCAGCTGGACTCCTACCGGTCCTTCCTCCAAGAGGACGTCGCCCCGAAGAACCGGAAAAATTACGGCCTACAGGCCGTCTTCCGGGAGGTCTTTCCGATCGAATCGTACGACGAAAAGATCAAACTCGACTTCAGCCACTACGAGCTCGGCCAGGCCAAGCAGGGCCCGATCGAGTGCCTGCGGGAGGGCGTGACGTTTGCCGCGCCCCTCTACGTGACGTTTGCCCTCCATAACGAGGGTTCCACGATCGAGGAGCGCGTCTACATGGGCGAACTCCCGCTGATGACCCGGCAGGGCACGTTCATTGTGAACGGTGCTGAACGGGCCATCGTCAGCCAGCTGCACCGGTCTCCGGGCATCTGCTTTGAGTCCAGCGTCCACGCAAACGGGAAGATCCTGCACAGCTACCGGATCATCCCCGACCGCGGTTCCTGGCTCGAAGTGTCCTATGACACCTCCGACCTGCTCTACGTCCATCTCGACCGCCGGAAGCGCCGGAGGAAGTTTCTCCTCACCACGCTGCTGCGGGCATTGGATTACAGCACGGACGAGGAGATCATCTCCCTGTTCTACCGGATCGAGAATCTCAAGCTCTCCGAAGGGCTGGAGGAGAACGAACTCAGCCAGAAGGTCCTGATCAAGGAGGTGAGGGATACGGCGAATGCGGATCTCGTGGTCGCGCGCGCCTTCGAGCCCCTAACCAAGGGCGTGGTTCGGCAGTTGCTGGACCTCGGGTTGAAGACCGCCGAGGTCGTGGACATCCGTGTCGACGACACCATCCTCAAGTGTCTCAAGAAGGACCCGGCCAAGGACACCGAGAGCGCCCTCAAGGAAATCTACCGCAAGCTGCGCCCCGGCGATCCGCCCACCGTCACCAACGCCAAGGCTTTGCTCAAGCGCCTTTTCTTCGACCCGAAGCGTTACGACATCGGCCGTGTCGGCCGCCACAAGCTGAACCAAAAGCTCGGCCTGGGCACCGACCTCGAGACCCGCATCCTCACCAAGGAGGACGTGGTTGCGGCGACCAGCTACCTGATCAATTTGCGTCTGGGCGAGGGGACCACCGACGACATCGACCATCTTGGCAGCCGCCGGGTGCGGACCGTCGGGGAACTTCTCTCCAACCAGTGCCGAACCGGCCTCAGCCGGACAGAGCGGCTGGTCAAGGAGCGCATGACCCTGTTCGACGTGAACACTGAGGGCATGACGCCCCAGAAGCTGATCAACCCGAAGGCCCTCTCCGCGGTGATCCGGGACTTTTTCGGGAGGAGCCAGCTGTCCCAACTGATGGACCAGACCAATCCGCTGAGCGAGCTTACCCACAAGCGCCGTCTTTCGGCCCTTGGACCGGGAGGTCTCAGCCGTGATCGCGCCGGGTTCGAGGTCCGCGACGTGCACCCATCCCACTACGGACGGATCTGTCCGATTGAGACGCCGGAAGGTCCGAACATCGGGCTCATCTCCAGTCTCTCCACCCACGCCCGGATCAATGAGTTCGGCTTCATCGAGACCCCGTACCGCAAGGTCGAAAACGGCCGTGTGCGCGACGAACTCGACTACCTGACCGCCGACCAGGAGGAGAACTTCATCGTGGCTCAGGCGAACACCGCCGTGGATGGCCATGGAAAGTTCACCTCGCCGAAGGTTTCCGTCCGCTACCGCGGGGAGTTCCTCGAGGTCGAACCGGACAAGGTTCACTACATGGACGTTTCCCCCAAGCAGCTCGTCTCCGTGGCGGCCTCGCTCATCCCGTTCCTGGAGCATGACGACGCCAACCGCGCGCTGATGGGTTCCAACATGCAACGCCAGGGCGTGCCGCTGCTCATTTCCGAGTCACCGGTCGTCGGCACCGGCATGGAAGCCAAAGTGGCCCGGGATTCCTACGCCATGATGATCAGCGAGGGCCCCGGCAAAGTGGCCTCCGTCACCGCCAACATGATCATCGTCACCGAGGACGGCGAGGCTCCGGAAAACCGGAAGCGGCTCAAGACCGATCCGGATAAGGGGATCTACGTTTACCACCTTCGCAAGTTCATGCGCTCGAACAACGGCACCTGCATCAACCAAAAGCCGATCGTCAAGGTCGGCCAGCGGGTGACCAAGGGCATGGTCATCGCCGACGGCCCCTGCACGGACGGCGGCGAGCTCGCCCTCGGCCGGAACGTGGTCGTGGCCTTCATGCCTTGGAACGGTTACAACTTCGAGGACGCCATCCTGCTCAACCAGCGCCTGGTCAAGGAAGACGTCTACACCAGCATCCACATCGAGGAATTTGAGATCTCCGCCCGCGACACGAAGCTCGGGCCGGAAGAAATCACCCGCGATATCCCGAACGTCGGCGACGAGGCCCTCAAGAACCTCGGACCAGACGGCGTGGTACGCGTCGGCGCGGAGGTGAAGGCGGGGGACATTCTTGTTGGCAAGATCACTCCCAAGAGCGAGACCGAGCTGGCTCCGGAAGAGCGTCTCCTGCGCGCGATCTTCGGCGAAAAGGCCGCGGACGTGAAGGACAGCTCCCTGGTGGTGCCTTCGGGCTCCGCGGGCATCGTCATGGACGTGAAGGTGACCGGCGGCGGCCTCAAGAAGGACGTCATCAAGCTGGCACCGGGCGAGGCGAAGAAACACGCCAAGGGCGTCGAGGATAAATACATCAAGAAGCACGCGGAGTTGAAGGAGGAGCTGACCCAGGCCCTCTCCAACATCCTGCTCAACGAAAAGATCCCGTTGGATGTGGTCAACGCGGAGACCGGGGAGATCATCATCCCGGCCAACCGCAAAATCACCAAGACCCTCCTGCGCAAGATCGCCGACGTCTACAACCACATCGAGATCGATCCGAGCCCGATCCGCATCAAGATCCGCGAGATCATCTCGAGCTTCGAGCAGAAGTTCAACCAGCTGACCAACGAGAAAGACGTGGAATTGGAGCGCGTCGAGGCCGGCGAGGATATCGATCCCGGCATCATCAAGCAGGTGAAGGTCTACGTTGCCGCCAAACGGAAGATCTCCGTGGGCGACAAGATGGCCGGCCGCCACGGGAACAAGGGCGTCGTCGCCAAGATCGTCCCCGAGGAGGACATGCCCTACCTGCCGGATGGAACCCCGGTGGACATCATCCTGAACCCGCTCGGCGTGCCTTCACGCATGAACGTTGGCCAGGTGCTGGAGACCCATCTCGGGATCGCCGCCCGGGCCCTTGGCTTCAACGTGGCCACCCCGGTGTTTGACGGAATCAGCGAGACCAAGATCCGTGAGTTCCTTAAGAAGGCGAAGTTGGACGAGGACGGCAAGTCCCTGCTCCTGGACGGCCGCACCGGAGAGCCGTTCGATCAGCGCGTCGTTGTCGGGTTGATCTATATGATGAAGCTGCATCACCTGGTCGCGGACAAGATCCACGCCCGCGCGGTCGGTCCGTATTCCCTTGTCACCCAGCAGCCGCTGGGCGGCAAGGCCCAGTACGGCGGCCAGCGCTTCGGCGAGATGGAGGTGTGGGCGCTGGAGGCCTATGGCGCTGCTTACACCCTCCAGGAGCTCCTCACCGTGAAATCGGACGACGTGGCCGGGCGTACCCGTATCTACGAGAGCATCGTGAAGGGGGATAACTCCTTGGAGGCCGGCACGCCGGAATCCTTCAACGTGCTCATCAAGGAAATGCAGAGCCTCTGCCTCGATGTGAAGGTCGGTGAACGCAGTCGCGTCGTGGACGAGGACCTGCAGAAACCCAGTCCGCTGGAA
>CAZURF010000069.1:0-6768 GCA_964623555.1 uncultured Akkermansia sp.
CTCTTCATAGCCACCATCCGCGCGGAATGCTCGGAGGCCTTGGCGTCCAGCACCAGCTGGTACACCTGGAAATGAATATAGGCGGGCAATAAGGCCGAGAGCACCTCGTCCCCGCTCGGTTCGTAAATGTACTGCAAATTCGCCTCGGCCTGGAGGGAGGCGTGCTCATGCTGACCCGTTCCGGCCTCCAGCTTCTCCAGCTTGCCGATCGGCAAAAGGTCGTTCCGCTCAGGCTTTTGGACGAGCGTGTTGACGAAACGCGTGTGGAAGATGCTCACGCTGTCGATCTTCCCCTCCAGATACTGCTCAATGAGAAACTGGCTGATCTGCTTGATCTTGTAGGCCGAGGCATCGTCCTTGATCTCAAAATCAGCCAGGAGCTCCCGACCCGCCCGTGCCACAAACTGCTTCCCCTTTTTCCCGGCCGTCACAAACACCGTGTTTTTGGGCAGGCCCGCGACTTCCCTCAAAAGATTCGTGTTCAACGCCCCGCACAGCCCCTTGTCGGTACTGATAATCAGGGCACACGGTCTTTTGATCTCCCTCTTCTCCAGAAATGGATGGGAGATCGAGCCGGCACGGTTGGCCAACGAGGCTAACACCCGGTTCATTGCCTCGGCGTACGGACGTCCGGCCAAGGCCGCCTCCTGCGCTTTCCGCATCTTGGAAGCGGCGACCATCTGCATGGCCTTGGTGATCTGTGCGGTATTTTTTACCGAACGGATCCGGCGCCGGATGTCGCGGGTACTGGCCATCGATCAATCCTTAGGCGGCCGGCTGGCTGGCCACGAAATCGTTGAGGGCGGCCTTCAGTTCGCCGGCCAACGCATCGTCCACCGCCTTCTTCTCCCGGATTCCACTGAGAATGTTTTCCTTGCGGGTGGTCAGATACTCGGAAAGGCGGTTTTGGAACGCCTTCACCTTGTCCACAGGCACCGAATCAAAGAACCCGTTCTGCACCGACCACAAAATCGCCACCTGTAACTCCACCGGCAGCGGCTTGTACTGGGTCTGCTTGAAGATCTCCACGATCCGGGCGCCACGATCCAGCTTGGCCTTGGTTGCCGCATCCAGATCGCTGGCGAACTGCGCAAACGCCGCCAACTC
The DNA here is from genome assembly GCA_964623555.1 of uncultured Akkermansia sp. Lineage (GTDB taxonomy): Bacteria > Verrucomicrobiota > Verrucomicrobiia > Methylacidiphilales > Verrucolacustridaceae > Verrucolacustris. Next base: position 1,108 of record CAZURF010000069.1, read on the forward strand.
GCGGAACTGCGCCAGCTCCAGCTTGATCTTACCGGCCACCTGCTTGATTGCCTTGATCTGCGCGGCCGATCCCACGCGCGAAACCGAAAGACCCACGCTGATCGCAGGCCGAACGCCCTGGTAGAACAGGTCGGTTTCGAGATAGATCTGTCCGTCGGTGATCGAGATGACGTTCGTCGGAATGTAGGCCGACACGTCCCCCGCCTGTGTCTCGATGATCGGCAACGCCGTCAACGAACCCGCCCCCGCCTTCTCGCTCAACCGCGCACTGCGCTCGAGCAAACGGGAGTGGAGATAGAACACGTCGCCGGGATAGGCCTCACGGCCCGAGGGACGGCGCAACACCAGTGAAACCTGCCGATACGCCACCGCATGCTTCGATAAATCGTCAAAAATGATCAGGGCATCCATGCCGTTGTCCATGAACCATTCGCCCATCGCACAACCGGCAAACGGAGCCAGATACTGGGAGGTGGCCGAATCCGAGGCGTTCGCCGCCACCACGATGGTGTAAGCCAGCGCTCCCGTCTCCTCAAGGACCGCGAGAGTGCGGGCCAAGCTGGAATTCTTTTGCCCGACCGCCACGTAGATCGAGTACACAGGCCGGAACGACTTATCGCCCGACTTCTCCGCCGCCTTGTTGATGCGGGCCTGATTGATGATCGTGTCGATCGCCACCGTGGTCTTGCCGGTGGAACGGTCGCCGATGATCAGCTCGCGCTGACCACGGCCGATCGGGATCATCGCGTCGATGGCTAAAATCCCCGTCTGCAGGGGCTGCGTCACCGATTGACGCTTGATGATCCCCGGGGCGATCTTTTCCACGGGATAAGAAGTCTTGGCTTTGATCGGGCCTTTGCCGTCCAGCGGTTCGCCCAGGGCGTTGACCACGCGGCCGAGAAGTTCCTTGCCGGCCGGAACCTGCAGGAGTTTTCCGGTCGCCTTGACCTCGTCGCCTTCCTTGATGTGGGTGAAGTCGCCGATCAGGATCGCGCCGACCTCCGTCTCCTCAAGGTTGAGAGCCAGTCCGGTCACCCCGCCGGGGAATTCGATCATTTCATTCAGGGCAACGCCCGTCAGTCCCTCGATCTTAGCCACGCCGTCACCGATTTCGCGGACGCGACCGGTGTGGCTCTTGGTGACCTCGGATTTCAGTTTGCCGATCTCGGCTTCGATTTCTGCGACGATTCCACTCATGTTCTGGCTCCTTGTTGTTCCTTGGCACGCATCAGGCGGACCGGGCGAGCGCCTCCAGGCGCCCGCGGACGGTCGCGTCCCAGACATCACTGCCCACGCGAATCCTTAACCCGCCGAGAACCTCGGGCCGGACTTCGGCCCGCTGCTCCAGCGGCTTTCCAAAATGTTTTTCCAACACCGCAAAGACCGACTTCCCTGCGTCATCCAGCTTCGTCGCCGAGACCACCTCGTGCGTGTTCCGGTCGACCGCCAGCTTGGTCAGCTGGGCCAGTCGTCCAAGAATCTGCAGATAGCCGCGGGGACGCTGTTGGGAGATCGCTTGGATCACCTTGCGCAGGCGCCCCTCATCCAACCCCTTTTCCGTATGGCAGATCCGGAAGAGGGACTTGGCTTCGGCTCGGGCAGCTCGGTTGATTTTCATCGCTGGGGAGGGAGGTTCGTCGGTTTTATCCGGCGACCTGGGCCACCGCTTCCTTGCGCAGACGTTCCTCGTCCTGCGGGGTGAGCACGCGGCCGACCACCTTTTCCGTGGTCCGGGCCACCAGTCGCCCGAGCTCTTTGCGCATCTCGGATTCGAGTTGGGCCCGCTCGCGGGTCATGGTCTCCTGCGCCTTCTGCACCAGCGTTTCCGCCTGCGCTTGGGCTTCGGCCAGTCGCTTCGCACCTTGGGCGTCGGCGGCCGCACGGGCCTCCGCCACCATCTTTTCCGCACGGGACTCGGCGTCCCGCAGGATTTTCCGGCGCTGCTCCTCGGCTTCGGCCAGGCTCTGGCGCCCTTTTTCGGCGCCGGCCAAGCCTTCCTCAATCAGACGTTTGCGCTCCGCCAGCATGTTGAGCACCGGGCGGTAGGCAAAACGCCAGAGGATCGCCAGGACGATGAGGAAGTTGATCGTTTGGGCGGTGAATTTCGCCCAATCGATCCCCAACTGCTCGGCGAGCTGGTGACCGGTTTCGACTAGGGAACTGGCCAACATGGCGGTTCTCCTGGTCCCGGCTTATTTGTTGACGACGAAATAGACGAGAATCGCGAGACCCTCGGCAAACGCCATCCCGAGAAGGCTGATGATCAACACGGGGTTGAAGGCGCCGGGATTCCGGCCAATGGCCTCCGCCGCGCGTCCGCCGATCAGGCCGACGCCCAGCGCCGCACCCGCGCCGACCAGCGCGACCGCCAATTGCATTCCGTTGAAGGTAACCTGTCCTGCTTCTGCCAGCATCATAGTGAGTTTCCCTTTCTTTGGATCCCCCTCTACCGCCGCCCCGGCCCACTCGGGCTGTTGGCTGCGGAAGTTCCGGAGTTCCCTTTAGTGGTGCCCGCCCTCCTCTTCGGAATGCGAGCAAAGCGTGGCCGTGAAGGCCACACAAAGCATGGTGAAGACGATCGCCTGCACGAGACAGACGATCAGCTCCAGAAAATAGAACGGCACCGCCGCCAACCCGAACGGGAGCATTTTTAACATCAGCGTCAACACGCTCTCACCGCCGTACACGTTGCCGTAAAGCCGCATGGAAAGAGAGACCGGCCGGATCAGGATGGAGATCAACTCCACGATTCCGACCACGAAAAAGATCACCGCCATCGGCACCAACAGGAACCCACCGATCTTTCCTTTCACGCCAAAGATGTGTTTGATCAGGCCGACCGGCCCGTTGTAACGGATCGCCCAGAAGGTGCTCATCACGAAATAAATGACGGCCATGGAGACCGTCAGATTCGCATCCGCTGTCGGGGGGCGCAGGAAAGGACGCTCCACGTGCTCGAGAGCGAAAGGCAGGCCTCCCTCCTTCACGTGGCCATAGCCGATGCTTCCCACCCCTGGCATCAGGTCGACCAGATTGGAAAGAGCGATGAAGATGAAATAAGTCGCGATCAAAGGGAACGCCCATCCCACCACCTTGGGTTCGAGCAGACCGGAGATCATGCCGCGAACCGCATCCACCACCGCTTCGACAAAGTTCTGCGCCCCGGAGGGCACCAGAGCCATCTGCCGAGTGCCCAACCGAACCACCACCAGAATTCCCAAAGCCACTCCCCATAGGGCCACCATGCTGCTGGTAACCGGCAGCGATCCGATCTGGAAAAACGTCGTCGCCGCCGCCGGCACAGGGGCTCCCCCGGAAGCGGAAGCAAAAGGTAAAAACCAAGGTAACATGAGCCTTCCAATACAGCGAAAACCCCTGTCAAAGCCAAGTCCATCCACCTACCCAGCCCCTTTAGTCGTCAATAAACACCGAACTTAAGTTTTTCTAATACCCTATCCCCATCAACGATATCTGATGCCTAGCGGTGCCAATCACTCATCCACCAAACTTGTATACCGGTAAGGCTGGTTCGATGATCCTGCCGAGGCCGCCCTACCAAACCCTAAACTTCCCATACCCAAGCCTAAGGTGGGGCGCGATCGATGCATCGCGCCTGCGCTCTCACTTCAAACCATGACGATTCATTTCCGGCGGCCTCATCGAGGCCGCCCTACCTCAGCCACGTGCTACCCAACGCTCAAACTAGGTAGGGTCCGACCTCCGGGCGGACCGCACCGGATATTGCTGTTTGTGGGCTTGAATACGACTCCCCGAGCCGCTTGGCCCTACCTAAACCACATCCTTCCACCCCCCGCCTGCCAACCTCCTGCAGCCCACAGCCTGCAGTCTTCAGCCTCTCTTAAACCTAAACCCTTTTGCACCGAACCCGGCGCAAAGCCAACAACCCCACCCAAAAAAGCGTGGAGGTGGAAGGTTCTGGAATCGGAACCCCGGTCATGGAATGAATCCAAGCCAGTTGAGACGTGGTGCTGGTGAAACCCGCCACATCTCCGTAGGTGGAGTCTGCCGTTCCGTCCAAAATGCCCCAAGTAAAAGAGCTGATTCCGACGAGGAACGTCTGCTGGTTCTCCGTCACAAACAAACCTCCCCCACTGTCCCCCGGGGCAATCAGGTACTCCAGCGGAAGAGGCATAATCCCGCCCACCACATTTTTTGCATCGGTTCCCGGTTGATCGAAATCCACAAAAAGAATACTCGAGGCAATGGTGACCCCATCCCCCTGCGCCTCGATCATGTTCTGCCCTGCCCGTTTGGTTCCCGCTGTTCCTGCCTGAAATCCCGTGACGCCGGTTCCGGTCGCCCCGTAACCCACCATGGTCCCCGCCTGGATCTGCAGGCTTTCCGAGAGATAAAGCGAAGCCGCCTGGATGGCGGAAACGCTCGATTCCAAGCGGACTAATCCCAGATCATAACCCGCGAGCATGTCACCCTGCGTGGTCGTCCAACCCGGATGGGCGTACCATGCCGATGCGGCAAACGATAAAACACTGCCACCGGCCGTCAGGCTGAAGGTCAGATTGTTGATTCCCCCGCCCAGATAATCGTTCCCGCCCACCACGTGGCCGGCAGTCAGGACCCAATCAGGGGAAATGAGAACCCCCGAAGCAAGGTAAGAGCTCGACCCGACGGAAAAACTGAGCCTCCCCACCGATTGGTAAAGCGCACTGGCCGCCAACTCGAGAAACGGGGTGTCTGAAACATCGTCCCTCCTTACCCCAGCCTGAACCTTTGTCACCATGGCCATGGTTCCAATCCAAAGAACAAAGACTAAACCCCTCATAATATGAATCTACACCTAAAGCCCATTGATTCCACGCAGGCTCATCGCCCAAGTCTCTTCGCAAATTTAATCCCAATCTTAATCCGTCCCCCCTCTCAATCCCTTAACCGCTTGCTGTAGTGACCCCGAAAAAGGCGGAACAACCAAAACGGGATAGGCATCAGGAAAAAACCTTGGCCAATGATAAGCATATCCCGGCTGATGGGCTGCTCTTCCAGTTGATTGACCCCCTGCCACGCCATCATGAGGATCCCCGCGATGCAAAGGAGGTAGGCGATGGGCATGAAAACCCGCCCGAAATAATCCCGCTCCTGAATCCTTCCGATGCGATCCCCCCGGTTATTCCAATTCATCGTTCAAATAAACAACAAAGTCCGAAAGAATCAATAGGGTGTCGAAAAAAGCTTTCGAGGAGGGGGCAGAATGACCCAAAAAGAAAACCGCCCCGTGACTGATATAGCCACGGGGCGGTTAAACTCTGGCAACGACCTACTCTCGCGCGCCCTTTAGACACACTACCATTGGCGATGTCGCGTTTCACTTCCGGGTTCGAGATGGGACCGGGTGGTACCACGACTCTAAGGTCACCAGACCACTGTTCCGCTCGGGGCAATTTCCCCTTCCGGAAAAGGACGTCTTCCGACCCTGCCTGTTTTCTCTGTCAAAGAATCCCGTGGGGATTCCCTGACAACTGCGCAGTGATAGATCAACTTCTGCCGAGACGCTGGAAACAAGTTTCAGCGACTCATTGCGAATCAAAAACTCAGTCAATTGTCCGCCGGCGGCCCGGTTCTGTTGCCAAAACCGGACCGCATCGCGGAAAATCCTGAGATCAAGCCAATTGGGAAATTAGTATCGCT
>CAZURF010000070.1:0-6713 GCA_964623555.1 uncultured Akkermansia sp.
AGATAAACCTGCATCGGGCGCTTATCCAGTTTGTCCAAAATTGACTTCACCTTCTCGCGGGCCTCGGGTTGCCCGATCACCAAAATGGAGTTGGCCCGGTTGTCGGCGATCAGGCGTGTTTTGCCCACGATCACCGACTCCGCAGCCTGTTCCTCCCCGGGCTCGGAAAGCGATCCGAGCCGCCCGGCTCCGGCAGTGCCCCCCGCCAGACCGCTGCCGCTGCCGACCCCACCGGCGGCCACGCCCGTCCCAATTCCCCCTGTGGCGGCCCGGGTGGGAGCCCCGGCCCCGGCCGTCCCGGTGTCGCCGCCCTCCTCACCTTCCTCCTTCAACATGTCGGCCAAAATCGGCAGCATGTCGGAGGCCGCGACATAGTTCAGCGGCTGCTCATAGGGATCGCTCAGATCCACGGCCACATCGAACTCCTTGATCAACTTTTTGATGTAATCCATGTTCATCGGCCGGGTGACGATCAGGATCCGGTTCGTCCGCGTATCGGCAATCAGCTGAATATCCCCGGAGGATCCGGCATTGATGTTGGCCGCCGTGGTGGCAGCGGCCGCTTGGGCCCCGGGAATCGCCGGCACGCCGGGTGGCTGGGTGGGCTGGCCCGTGGCTGCACGCCCGGCAGTGGCGCCCGCCCCCTCCTCACGCTTTTCCAGGAGCTGGGTGATCAACTCAACCACCCGGTCGGCGTTGGCCTGCTGCAGTTGGACAAATTCCGAGCGCACTTCCGGAGCCGGTTGATCGACCAACGCCTTCACCTCCAGCAAACGCCGGATCAGGGTGGAGTTTTCCGTGACCACCACTTGGTTGGCCACCGGCACCGCCACCATGCTGCCGTAGGGATGCAGGACAATAAACTGGTTGAAGATCTCCACGGCATCCGCCGCCGCCAGGTGCGTTAAGGGGATCACATAGGAGGCAATGACCTCCCCATGGGGAAGCTCTTCCTCGTTGGTGAAAACAAAGACCCCCTCGCTGCGCGGGTTTTTTCCCCCGGCCGTGTTGATCACCTTCACGGTCTTTTTGTCGACCGCAATGAACGCATACCCGTTGAGCAGCAGGGTGGATTCGATCAATCGGATGGCTTCCTCCTTGGTGACCGGCTGATTCAGGGTGAGGCTCAGGTTCAGCCCCCCTTGGGAGAGACTGGCATCCTTGATCAAGGTCACGCCCTTGAGGCGCTCATACACCAGGAGAAAATCCGAAACGGGATTGTTGGGAAACTGGATGGTATCAGGTGAAACCATGTCTTCGGCGGCAACAACGGGGGCCCCGGGAAGGACCGGGGCCGGCGCCTGGGCCATGAGGGAGCCCGCCACCACCACCAAGGGAAGAAGCCGGAAAATTTTCACCGGCCGGGAAGTTGGGGAATCGGAATTACCCGTCTCCGGATGACCGGAGGATTTTTCCCCGGCACTTGCCCGGGAATCCCGGGCTGGGCTTGCACGGGTTGCGGTTGGCCTGGCACCGGGGGTTGACCGGGCGCGACTTGTCCGGGAACAGGCTGGCCGGCCGGAACAGCCCCACCCACTCCCGCCGCTGCCGATTCGTATTTCAGGATCGCGGTTTCCGTGCCCTTGCGGATTTGGGCCCTCAGCTTGGTGGGATCCCCGGAGGGGTCTCTCTCCACCTTCAGGAGGATCATTCCCTGCGAACCGGGCGAGGCTTGAGTCCCCACCATCAGGCGGGTGGGCTGGGTACGGTTGGCCACCATGACAAAGTCCTTCCCATCCATCCGGAAATAACCGGCCAAGATCAGGTCTTTGGCAAAATCAGCATTCTCCTCCGTCGTGGAGGCAAGGGTGAAAGGGCTTTTCTTTGCCAGGGCGGCGAAACGCCCGGACTTAAGGGAGCTGGGCAAGGCGGAAGCCCCCGGAGCGGCTGCTCCGGCAGTTTCTTGGCCGGCGACGGGGGAAGGTAAGTTCACCTCCCCCAAGGCTATGGCGGGCAGGACGCAGGCCAGCAGCAGACGGAGGAGGGGTGTGAAAAACTTGCTCATGGATTGTTGGGCTTGAAGAACTGGCCCACCACCGCCTCCCCGGCCATTTTGGGGGGTTCCGCCCCGATTTTCAGGTTCAAGGCGGTCACCGCGATGCCCTGCTCGGGCCGGTACACCGCCACCAACCACTCCAGAAACTGGTTCAGGCTCCCGCTCATTTTCATCCGGTTGGCGTACTGGATGTAGTGGGTCCCGGGTTTGGGGACCGGCGGTTTCTGTTCCTCAACCTTGAGACCCGCCCCTGCAGCGGCCGTTTGCAGCATTTTTTGCAGCGCCGGGGCCGGATTTTCTTCGGGAACGGGCTTGAAGTTCTTTTCCAGCCATTCGGCGCGGGTCCGCCAATCCTCCCGCTGCGCGATCCAAAAGCGGGCGTCGGCCAGCTCCTCGTCCACTTGGGCAAGCTTGCGGCGGTTGGAGCGATCCAGCTCCAGCGCCACCTTCAAGAGGATCAGGTGCACTCCCACCGCCAGCGCCCCCACCAGCAGGAAGGTCAGCTTTTTCTCATGGCGTGTCAGCGTTCGCATTTTCCCCTCCTTCCTCTTCCCCGGCGGAAACCCCCGGTGGCGTTCCCTCGGCCTGGAACTGGGCGTTGCCGTTGGGAAGCAGCCGGGGTTGCGGATTTTTCCAGGTAAAACCCGCCAGCGCCGGCTCGTTCTTCAGCCATTGGATGTATTTCTCCACCAGTTCGAGATCCTTTCCCTCCCCCTGCAAAAGCAGCCGCTTGGCGTTGAGATCGAAAAGGGTCAGGCGCACACCCTCGATCTTGGGGGGATCCGTTTCAATCAGCGGCCTCGAAACCTGCCACAAAAGCTCCAGCGCATTCCGCCGGGGCTCCAACCAGGCCCCGGCTTCCCTCCAAAGCATGGCCGTGGCCCGGATGGTTGCGGCCTCCGGACCGATTTTCCCCAGTTCGGCCTGCGCCAGCTTGAGGCGCACCAAGGGCCAGCCCAAAAACGCCATGACGATGAAGCCGACGGCCGCATAGGCGGTCAGCCCGGCCCGGATCAGTTTTTTGCGCTGGGCCCCGTGGGCCCGTTCTGCCCGGAGCTCGGTCAGGGCGGGAGGAGGCAAATTCCAGGACTCGGCGGGCATTCCCGGCGGGATGCGCTCCTCCACCCGGACCGGCGCATCCAGGGCCGCCCGGAAATCCTCAGGAACGGGGCATCCGGCTTCCCGGACAATCCAACCGTCCAACCGGGCAAGGATCCCCTCCCCCTCCAACTGCGCCAGTGTAGCCATCAACTCGACGCCCGCCGACGCATCCAGCGCGGGGGCCAGCAGGGGCTGGGTGTGCAACCATTTCCCGGAGAGGTAAAAATCCGCCACCCAGCGTCCCAGTTCCCGGCGGAGCACCCCCATGGTCCCGGGCCCCGGGCCCGCAAGCATCCGGCCCGCCGGCTCGTAGCGGGCGGCTTCCGCCATCAGCCACTCCTCGTGAAACGGGCTGGCCAACACGGCGGTGGCCTCCAGTTGCCGAAAGGAAGCCACCCCGTCCTCTGCGGGAGGCAGTTCCTCCCGCCGGATGGTTTCAAAGCTCCAGACCGCGGCGTCGGGATTGGCGCCGAGCATCCCCTTCATCTCCAGCCTGATCTGGGTCTGTTCCCGCGCCGGGCTGTCCTCCACCATCGGGACCCAAACGGGCAGGGAAAAGAAAGAGCGCGAAGGAAGGCTCATCACACAGCCCGGGACCGGCCCCAGTTTTCCCGGCCTTTCCGCCGGACCCGTGCACACCGGCTGCTGGGGCGATCCGCTCCACAGCTCCCATCCCTCGGGACCCGGAAAAAGCACCGAGCTCCCTCCCAAAACGGAGACTGGCTTTTTCTTTTGTCCTACCCCGTTGCCTCCCAAGCCCGGAAACTTCATTCCTCCTCCTCCATCCAACGCGCCTTGATCTGGGGTGGATTGCGGGAAATCAGGGCCACGACCCTTCTTTTAACCCCGCCCACATAACCCGTCGAGGTCACCCGCCAAAGATCCTCGTTGCCAACGTTAACGCGCGCCTGCTCGTCCGCGGTCAACGGCCGCAAAAGCCCTACGTTCACCACATCGTCCTGACTGCCGAAGACACCGTCCGGCCCGAGGCGGGCTTGGACGAAATTGGCGGCGCTCCCCGGGCTCAGACCCAGCCAAGCCTCGATCAAATCCTGATCAGCGCTTTTCAGGGAAAGCTTGCCGGAGCCGAAAACCGTGAATTTGTTGCGCCAGTTTTTTTCCCGGGACTCCTCCAAAACCTGGGCCCAGCCCACGATTTTTTCGAGCTCATCCAAGCGCTCCAACGGACCGTTTTTGGCGTTTTCTTCGGTGGCGTCATTATTCCCAATGGTCCTGGCCGGGACCTCCGCATCCACATAATCGAGCAAACCGTCGATAAAGCCGGAGGAGGTGGTCGGGTTCACGTCCCAGGACCCCAGCAGGTTGGTGAGAACACGCCGGCAAAACTCCGGATCCCCCATGGCCAGGGAGTTTAGGTTTATTTTCCCGTCCTCTCCGCGCAGGTCCTCTGCGCCCACTTCAAAGCGGACTTCCCCATCCCAGCCCTTTCCCAGTTCGGCGCTGAATACGCGGGACGCCTCCGCCACTAGCGCAGGCTGGATCTGCGGACTCAGGGCCATCTGCAGTCCGGACTCCGCCACCAAGGTGGCCCGCGAGTTTTGCAGCGCCGCCACTTCCTGACCCAGTTGCCGCTGCAAAATCGCCGCCAGCCCGAGCATCGCCGCAGAAATGAGCGCCAACGCCCAAAGAACCACGATCAGGGCCACGCCCGAGCGGTGCGTTTTCGAATGTTGACGGAGCCTCATGACGGGGGCACGGCCGGGTTGGTGGCCGTCAGGGGCGCCCTTGTCACTGGATCCACGGGAGGCTGCCCGCTGGGACTTAACCCCGTGGGAATCCAAAAAATCCCGATGTTCGTCAAATTTCGGCCTGCGTCCCGGCGCACCAGCTCGAGCTTGAGATAAGCGGGCTTCACGACCGGGTCATTCCATTCCCGTAGCTCGTCTGGCTGCTGCCGCGGGTCGCCCGCCCGCCAGGCCAGAGACACCACCTCGCGCATCAATTCAAAGGTGTTGGTTTCGGGCGGCAGTTGCTGGTTGAAATTGTTGGTGGTCTGGAAAACCTCCTGCAAGAACAGCACCCCACCCCCCCCGACCGGATCTTTTTGCAGGGCCAGCCGCAGGGAACGCACGCCGTCCTTGCGCTCGGGCAAAATCACCAGGGGGGCATTGGAAAAAACAAGGTCGTACCCCGTCCCGCCCCGACCCGCTTCCAAAAGAATCTGGGATCGGACGGGAAGATCGAGGCAAAGCTGGCGCACCAGCGCAAACAGACCGCTGATCTCCCGGCTCCGTTGGCTGTTTTTTCCGGCCGCGTCCGCGCCCAGGACCGACATCTGCACCAGCTGGAAAATCACCCCGAAAATCAGGATCAGGATCGCCATCCCGAGGGTAACCTCGATCAGCGTGAAGGCCCGGTTTTTCACCGCTGCCCCCAAAGAACCACCGCGATCCGGTCCACTGGCTTTCCGTTTTCGTCTAGGGCCCGCAGATTCACCTGCCACCACATCGCCGCAAGAGGAACGGAGGTGTTATTGGGACCGGAAACCTGAAGGTCGCGAAGCTGGCGAACCTGTTGCTGCAGGGTCCAGGTTTTTTCCGAACCCCACCCCGGCACATCCGTCCACCCGCTTTCCTGAAAATTGTTGCTGCGGGCCAGAATCTGGGCCGCCACGGACTCGATCGCCTGCCGGCGCTGGGACGTCCGCAGGATTTCCGAATTCACCCCGAGCACGTCGTTGAGGGCAACGCCGAATCCCACCACGGCGAAGGCGAAGATCGCGACCGCCAGCATCACCTCAAGGAGGGTAAAGCCGCGGGTCCCCGCCTTCACCGGCCCTCCTGCCGCCGGGTGACCGACTCTCCGGTCAGGGCGCTGAATTCAAACTCGTCCTGATTCTCACCGTGACGCAGCCGGACGCGGACAGGCTCCACCAGACCCCCGCCGGTCACCAACCACTGGTAACCTTTTTCATATTGGGTCCACGCCTTGCGGGCAGGGACCGAAAGGGACATTTCCACCTCCTCCGGGATGGGCTGGCCGTTGATTTCAGAAATCGTCACCACGATTCTCTGGGACTTTCCGGTTGCCAGCGCCTTTTCGCGGGCCTCCCCGGCGGCCCCCTCCAGCATCTTCCGGGTTTGGATCAATTCGCGATCTCCACCCGTGGAAGAGAGAAAAACCACGGCGCCTCCCATGAAAATGACGCCAATCCCAACGGCCAGAATAATCTCCAACAACGTGAACCCCGCCGCCGACTTTGGGCGGAAGTTCATGCAAGCCGCCAGCCGACCTCCCTACTTGGAGGTGACGTCGTCCCCGCCGCCGTTGTTGTCCTGCCGGTCCGGGCCCTTTGAGTACACCTTAAAACCCTTGGCCGAGGAGGAGTCCACTTTGTACTGATAATCCTCGCCCCAAGGATCCTTGGGGAGCTCTTCAAAACCCTTGCCCTTTCCGACCAGCGCCTGCAACCCCTGGGATTGGCTGAGGGGAACCCCGCCGCTTTTCATTTCATACATCCGGACCTGGGTGACGATGGCGTTGATGTCGCCCCGCGCCCGCTGCTCCTTGGCAAACTCCAGATTGCCCGTGAGCATGAAGATGGCGGAACCCATCAGCACAGTGATGATCCCCACCACCAGCATGATTTCAATCA
>CAZURF010000071.1:0-6697 GCA_964623555.1 uncultured Akkermansia sp.
TAGAGCGGTCGGCTGTTAACCGATTGGTCGCTGGTTCGATCCCAGCCTCCGGAGCATCCGGATCTTCATTCATTTTTGCGCCCGGCGGGGGTCGAACCCACAACCTTCGGCTCCGGAGGCCGACACTCTATCCAGTTGAGCTACGGGCGCTTGAGGATTTGAAATCTTACCCCACCCCCCGCCCGGTTCAAGACTCGCCCTTCGGCTGAACTTCCTTCTCTTTTCCGTGCACAAAAAAGGACTGTTTCACCTTGTCCCCATCCTCATCCCACTCCACCCACCAGCCCTCGGGAATCCCCTCCCGGTAGTTTGTTTCCACCCTCTTCTTCCCGTTGGGCCACCACACCACAAAGGTGCCGTCCCTCTCCCCCTTTCGAAAGGTTCCGATCCCCTTTTTCTTTCCGTTTTCGTACCAGGTCTCCACCTTTCCGTTCCGTTTTCCATCCTGCCATCCGGTCCGCCGCTCCAGATTGCCGTTGGCATACCACTCCGTGGCGTCCCCGTCGGCCAAGCCTTTGCGAAAGCGCGTCTCCTGAAGTAACTGACCTTGCGCGTCCCAAAGCCGGGCCCGACCCTCGCGTTGCCCGTTTTCAAAATAAGCCTCGCTCTCCAGGGTGCCGTTGGCATGCCAACTGCGGTAACGACCGTGCATCTTCCCCTCCCAAAACTCCGCCTCGGTTTTCCGGCCTTGCGATTCCGCCCGCGCCGTTCCGGTGAAAGGTTTGCCTTGATGGGTGAAAAGATTCCCTTGGGCTTTCAGATCGGCCGCAGGAACCGTTTCCCCCGATCGCCCAAGACCAAGGGTCACCACCGCCACCAGCAGGAGGGCGGCCCCGACGATTTTGGGACTCAGAGGGCCAAGGCGGCCAAAGCCGCCACCCGGCCGGCCAGATCGTGGAGATTCTCCGGAACGATTTTTTCCGTGGTCACCGTGGGGTGGAGCCGGTCGTGCGTGCTGTCCAGCTTGATGCCGGGAACGTATTCGTCCGAAAAAATCAGGTCGTTGACGAAATCCCGCCCGCCGTTTCTTCCGGTCCATCGCCAATAGAGATCCCTCATTTGGCGATCGGATTCAATCAGGATTACCGAGACCACCGATCCCTTCAGGCGCATGGTCAGTTCGCGAAACGAGGGGAACCACGTCGGAGGCTCGGTCAGCTCCCCGCGGATGATCAGCGTTTCCTGGCGGATCAGGTCGCGCACCGCGACCTCAAGTTCGCCTTCCCCGGGGGCATGGCAAGAATTTCCCACCATGCCGTTTTGGACAGGCCCCCGCTCGCACCGTTCAACTCAATTGCCCCAAAAGTCCCGACCCGCCATCATTGTTCAGCCATGAATCCCTCCCCGGTTTCTGCCCCCCGGAAGAACACCCGCCTCAACCGTACCGAGCTCTGGCGCATCATCCGCTTCGGAAGTGTGGGGGCCGCGGGGACGATCCTGAACACCCTCCTCGTCTGGTGTTTGCTCTCTTTTGGCTACAACCACCTTGGTTGGCATCCCGCGGATCACAAGGTGGTGACGGGGGCCGCCACCCTCTCTTGGGTGGTGGTCTGTGGCATCAACTACCTGCTGAACGCCTTTTGGACCTTTCATCACTGGCCTCCCCATTGGCGGCAAGCTCTCCACTACTACTCCGTCGCCGTTTTTTCGTTTTCCATCCAGATCCTCATCCTGAACCTGCTCGTTTACCTGATCGTCACGGAGCGCCCCCTCGAAACCGCCCTCCTTAACGGTGTTGCCGTCGCCACCGGTGCCCTGATCAACTACCTCGCCGCCACCCTCTGGGTTTTTGCACCCCACCGCCACCCCCTCCGGAGGCACCAGCCGTGAAATTTTCCCAGCCGCACGCCGATTCCCATGTCCCCAGCGGGGGCAACATCATCTCCGCCCTTCCCGCCACCACCCACCTCGGCATCGGAGCCCACGCCGATGACCTTGAAATCATGGCCTTCCCCGGGATCTGCGCCTGCCGGGAACAAAAAAAACTCCGCTTCTCCGGTGTCGTTGCCACCGATGGCGCCGGCGCACCCCGCTCGGGGCCTTTCGCCCAAATATCCCCGGCGGAACTGATCCGGATCCGGCGGGAAGAGCAGAAACAGGCGGCGGTGCTGGGTGGATACGCGGCCGTCATCCAGTTGGCCCATCCCAGTGCTGAAATCCGTGGCCCTGGCCATGCCCTCCTGACCTCCGATCTCCTGCAGGTTTTGCAAGCCGCCAAACCGAGGGTCCTCTATCTCCACAATCCCGCCGACCGCCATGAAACCCACGTGGCCGTCCTGCTCGCCAGCCTGGCGGCCCTCCGCCAGTTGCCTCCCGCCGACCGGCCTGCCGAAATTTACGGTTGCGAGGTATGGGGCGATCTCGACTGGGTTCCCGCCAACAAAGTGGTCCGCCTGGCTTGCCCCGCCCCTGCCGACTTTGGCAGCTCTCTTCTCCGCGTCTTCCGCTCGCAGGTGGACGGCAAGCGCTACGACCTTGCCGCCGCGGGTCGGCGGCGGGCCCAGGCCACTTTTGGCGATGCTTATGCCCCCGACCAGGCCGAGGAGGTGGTTCTGGCCTTGAATCTCAAGCCTTTGGTGGAAAACCCCGGGCTTTCCCTGGTTGATTTCGTTGCCGGCCTGACCGGCGAATTCGAGACCCAGACCCTGGAACGGATTCGGCGGCTGGAATCGATTCGTCCGTGAGCTCCTCCGATTTATCCTCCCGGGTTTCCGAGGCGGCCCAACGGTTGGTCGGTCATCTGCAGCGCACCCAGGTCAGCGATGGCAGCTGGTCGGTTCCCTACACCGGGCCGAATTTCCTGCTGCCACTGTACGTCATCACCACCCACCTGACCCGCCGTCCACTGGCCGAACCCGAGCGGCCCCGCTTTGTGGCCGGCCTCCTGAAGCCGCAACTACCCGACGGATCCGTCGGTCTGCACGAGGAGTCGGTGAAGGGGGCCGTCTTCACCAGCTCGATTTCCTACGTCGCGCTGCGCCTGCTGGGCGAAAAACCGGACCGACCCGAACTGGAAAAAATGCGCCACTGGATCCACGCCGCGGGCACCCCGGTGAAGGCGGCCGCTTGGGGAAAATTCATTCTCGCCCTGCTCAACCTCTATTCCTGGTCCGGCGTCACCCCCGTGCCTCCCGAACTTTACCTTCTGCCCAAATGGTTTCCTCTGCAGCCCATCAACATTTCCGGTTATGTGCGCATCGTCTACCTGCCCATGGCCTACTTCTACGGCCGCCGTTGGCAGGCCCCGCTTGACCCCGTGCTGCGCGAACTCCGCCGCGAACTGTTTCCACAGGGGTACGGGCAGATCCGGTGGTCGAAACACCGCGCGGATCTTGCCCCCACCGATAACCTGGTTCCCGAATCCCTACCGGTGCGTTGGCTCATGCTCCTCGTCCAGCGGTTGGAACCCATGGTCCCCGCTTGGATCCGCCGCCGCGCATTGAAACTCACCTACGAACATATCCTTTATGAGGACGAGCAGTCCGACTACATCCGCCAGGCTCCCGTCAATGCCTGCTACAACACCCTCGCTCACTACCTGGAAGGCCAATCGGAACGGGTGGAAAAAAGCTGGGCCAAACTGCCGCTCTACCTTTGGCAACACCCTGATCACACCGCCTGCCAGGGCTTCACCTCCTCCAAGGTCTGGGATACAGGTTTCACCCTCCAGGGCCTGACCCGACTCCCTGCGTCCTCCGTGCCGGCGGAAGTCGTGCAAAACGGGTGCCGCTATCTTGCGGAGAACCAGGTGATCGACGAACTACCGAATCCCCGCCGCTACCATCGCCTGCCGCGAAAGGGAGGCTGGCCTTTCAGTGAACGAAAGAACGGTTGGTCCATCGCCGACTGCACTGCGGAAAGCCTGCTGGCCCTGCTGCAATCCAAGCCTTTTCTCCCCCAACCGGTCTCCCCGGAGATCATCCGCGAGGGCGTGAGGTTCATCCTCAGCTACCAGAACAAAAACGGGGGATGGGGCAGTTGCGACCGGATGGTGGGCCCGGAGTGGATCGAGATTTTCAACGGATCCCACGTCTTCGCCGATATCATGGTGGATCACTCCTTCGCCGAGTGCACCGGATCCGTCCTCTCCGCTCTCGCCCTGGTTCGCCGGGATTTCCCCGAAATGGAAAGGGACCGGGTGGATCGGGCCATCCAAAATGGCATTCGTTACCTCACCGACACCCAGCTTCCGGACGGTTCCTGGGAGGCCGTCTGGGGCATCTGCTTCAACTACGGCACCTCCTTTGCCCTGCCGGGCCTTCGGGCCGCCGGCATTCCGGCCGACGATGCCCGCGTGAAGCTCGGTCGACAGTTTCTTCTCCGCCAGCAGTTGCCGGACGGCGGCTGGGGAGAGCATCCGGATTCCTGCTATCAGCGCCGCCCGATCCACTCCTCCACCGGGCTGGTGGAGCCGACCGCCTTGGCGGTGATCGCTTTGCTGGCCACGGGGCCTCGGGACGAACCGGCCGTGGCCCGGGGACTGGAGTTTCTTTTGCGAACCCAAATGCCCGACGGCGATTTTCCGCCGCAACCGATTCCCGGTCTTTTCTATCGGACCACCCTGATCCGCTACGACCACTACAAACGCGCCTTCCCCTTAAAGGCGTTCGCCAAATATCTGGAAACCCCAACCCAAGTTTAAACCGAAACGAACCGTTTCGGCGGATTGATTTTAGTTTCTGGCCTTCACAAGCCCCGCAAGCGCGTAAGCCAGCGGCAGGCGGATCCAACTCGCCGCCGAGACCAGATCCGCTGCGCCCACCTGGCCGGCCGTCCGGCCCTTCCACGCACCTGCCAAAGCCTTCAGGAACGGCCAGGCAAACGTGAGGAAAGACTGCCCGTTGCCCATGAGCAGACCCATGGTGCGGGCCCGCTCCCGTTCGTCGTTCCGCCAAAGGGAAACCACCGCCCGGCGGAGGGACTGGGAGAAGGCGTCTTCCTTGGAGAAGCAGTCGTACAGGGCCCGGGAGAGAAGTTCCGGCACCCGACAGGCCCGCCGGCGGCTGCGAACAAAAGCCCGGAAATCCGGTGTCTCGGCCAGTTCGATCGCATCCACCAACCCGTTGGTGATACCGGTGGCCGTCAGAGGGTGGGTGTGCCCGGCTGCGTCACCGATCATGATTCGCCGGCCGTTTCCGTAATCAGCCCGGGCCAGGAAGTGATTGGCCTGCCACGAAAGCTGGCCCTTGCGGATCTGCTCCTCTGCGGCTTGACGCCACACCGCCGGCAAGGTGTCGCGGATCGCCTCAATGAGCCAGGCCGGATCCTTCATCTCCGCCTTGTATTTGAGCGGCACGTCGACGCAGATCCGGACGGTGGAGGGCGCGATCTCGTACCCGAGCAGGAAACTGGGCTGGCCGAGGAAGACGTGCCCGTAATCGGGATACGGCGCCTTGACTCCCTCCAGCAAAATTCCCGTCATGGCGGAAATCGGTTTGTGGACGGAGGCTCCCCGCAAACTGCGCCGAACCACACTGGCGCGACCATCCGCGCCCACCACCCGTTCCGCTTCGATCCGTTCCCCATTTTCCAGGATCACCCCGTGGTCATCGGCGGTTTTGACCCTGACCCCGGGAAGGAAAGAAACCCCGCGGGTTTCGGAAACAATCCGCCGCATCTCATCCACCAGATCCCCGTGGTGGAAAGCCAACCCGATCTGGCCGTCGACATAATCCAGTTTGACCGGCGACTCGCCGTACCCGGGATACACCACAAAACCCCGACCCCTCGGACGCCCCATCTTTTCGGCGATCTCTCCAAAACCGATCTTCTGCAGTGCCGCCACCCCTTGGGGATGCAACCACTCCCCCGCGAATCTCTGCTTTTTCTGGCCCGCTGGATCAGCCTCCAAAAGAGCTACGGTCCGCCCAGCCAAACCGTGGGCCCGAGCCGCGGCACAGCCGGCTGGCCCTGCTCCCACCACAATGACGTCAAAGCGGTTTTTCATCTGATTTAAACTGCCCAAGGTGGCTAGCACCTTTCAGGCCAATTCCAAGTAAAAGGCTTGAGTTTTTTTTGTAAATTATTCCTGAAGAAGGAGTTCTATCATCCATGCCAGAAAGTGAATTTCCACCAAAGCCACCCTTTTGTCCCCCCTGGCCTTCTCCATCGCCCGCACCTCCAAATCCCCCTCACCCAAATCAAACTCGGCCGCCCGCCGTAGCCGATGGTCGTTGAGGCTAGCCACCAAAGTCTCCACCTCATCCTCAGACACTTTCCATACGCCGGCATGCCCTGCCGGGGGAACGGACTGCAACCAGCGATCCAGGGATTTTTGCCGCCCCAGCCTCACCTCATGCAGGCCCTCGATCCAGTGGATCGCCTCCTCCCCGCGAATCCCCGCCTCCTTCAATCCCGCCCGGCCGTACCAGAGGTTGGCCACCATCGGATCCAGCTCCCCGGGTGCGGTTTGGTAGGCCTCGCTTAAACCTTCCAGCACCTGCCGCACCAACGCGGATTCTGGACCGGCCAGTTCAATCTGCCGTCCGCCGCCTTTGGATTTGAGAATCTTCACGCCGGGGCCGCCTCCAGGGTCGATTTGAGTCCAAACTCTTGCAACCGGTGGCAGTAGAATTCCGCCTTCTCTCTCGTTTCCATCGCCACCACGCTCTTGCCCTGCTCGTGAACTTCCAGCATGTGTTTCTTCGCCTTTGTTTCGTCAAAGCCCAGGACCCGCATAAAGACAAATACCACGTAA
>CAZURF010000072.1:0-6605 GCA_964623555.1 uncultured Akkermansia sp.
TATGGGGCGGAATCACTCCGCTCAATCTCAACAGGCTGGAAGAACTCGGCCAAGCCGGCGTCATCGGCTTCAAAGCCTTCATGGTGGAGAGCGGTACTCCGGATTTTCCGGGCTCCGATCCCGCCACGCTGAAACAAGGCATGACCAAGGCCGCCAAACTCGGCTTGCCCGTCTCCGTACATGCCGAGTCCCCGGGGCTCATCCGGCGCCGGACGGAAGAGATCCGGCTTCAGGGCGGGACCAGCGTGAAGGACTATTTAGCCTCACGCCCAATCGACACGGAACTTGAGGCGATCCGCCTTATCTGCGATCTGGCAGGCGAGACCGGTTGCCGCCTCCATATCGTGCATGTCAGCTGTCCCGAAGGAATCGAGGAGATGCAACAGGCACGAAAACGCGGGGTGGATGTGACCGCGGAAACCTGCCCCCATTACCTGATCCTCACTGACGAAGACATGATGCAAATCGGCTCTCCGGCCAAATGTGCCCCCCCCCTGCGCTCAGAAGCCGCCCGTCGGGGACTCCTCCGGCAAATCGAGGAGGGAAAGATCGACACGATTGGTTCCGATCACTCCCCCGCCCCGGGCTCGTTGAAAACCGATCCTGATTTCTTCAAGGTCTGGGGCGGAATTGCCGGATGCCAACACTTGGTTCCGTTGCTTTTTTCGGCGGGGATTTCCCCGACCAAGATCGCCCGCCTCACCGCCGAGAATCCGGCACGTCGGCTCGGCCTTTTTCCCCGTAAGGGCTCACTCGAGGTCGGAGCGGATGCCGACTTTCTTCTCGTTCGCACCGGGGTCAGCGACGAAGTGCGCGCCACGGATCTTCTCACGAAGCATCCGATCACCCCTTATCTTGGCAGAAAACTTTCCGCCCGGGTGGAAAAGGTGGCCGTGCGGGGCCGTTTTGAGCCCGCCCCGGGTCATTTCCTCTCTCCTTCCCCATCCAGATAGGAGATCTTGACCCAGAAAAGGGTGAACGATCGGCTTGTTCCACCCTTTTTGCCCCGATAACATAATTTCATGTCCCACTGCCAACCTCTTTTAGGAGGAAGTCGCACTGTCATTCGGAATCGCTATGCCCTGATCGGGCCGGACAGCCATGTGCCAAGCGTGCTGCCCGGCTGGAACCAGACCACGGCCCACATTCTGATCAGCCCGGCGATGGGTGCAGGCTTGGTTCAGACACTTCTCATCCTCGGCGATAAGGCCTCAGGCACGGGAAATACCGGTGAAGAACAGCATTTTCTCTATGTGTTGGAGGGAAGTTGCAAGCTCAACGGGAAGAACCTGACGGCAGGACACTACGGATGGCTGCCTCCGGGCACCAAGTTTGATGTTCAGTCCTCCGGAGGCAAAATCATGCGTTTTGCCAAACGCTATGAGCCCTTGGCCGGCTCCCCGGTGCCCGCGGCTTTTTTTGGGGATTCCGCCAAGGTGGCCGAATCCCCATTTCTCGGCGACCCACACGCCCGTCTCCGGGGCCTGATTCCGGAAACCGACCTCGGCCATGACTTTGCCGTCAACATCTTCACCTTCGATCCCGGCGCCACGCTACCCTTCGTGGAGATCCATATCATGGAACACGGACTCCTCGTGCTCGAAGGCGGGGGCGTCTACCGGCTTAACGACGACTGGTATCCCGTGGCCCAGGGAGATGTGATCTGGATGGCACCCTATTGCCCCCAGTGGTTCATCGCCAAGGGACCCGGACCGACCCGCTACCTTTACAGCAAAAACGTGAACCGGGAACCGCGCGCCCTTTCCCCCAACCCCCAAGGATAAAAAAATGGAAAAGATTTATCGTGATGCCGATGTCAGTCTGAAACCCCTCGAGGGAAAAGTCGTGGCCGTCATTGGCTACGGCATTCAGGGCAAGGCCCAAGCCGCCAATGCCCGTGACAGCAAGGTGAAGGTCATCGTCGGCACCCGCCCCCCCGAAGAATCCCCCAGCCGTGCGCAGGCCAAAGCCGACGGTTTTGAGGCCTACTCCATCGCCGAGGCCACCAAACGGGCGGATGTGCTTCTAATCGAATTGGCCGACCCCGCCCAACCTCCAATCTACAAAGCGGAGATCGCCCCGAACCTCTCCCCCGGAAAAACCCTCTGCTTCTGCCACGGCTTCAACGTTCTCTACGGCGTCATCCAACCTCCGAAGGACGTCAACACGGTGCTCTTCGTGCCCAACGCCCCGGGTCACTTCGTGCGCCAAAAGTATCTCGCAGGAGAAGGCGTCTACGGCTGCGTGGCCGTCGACCATGACGCCACCGGAAATGCCATGGACATTGCCTTGGCCGTCGCCAAAGCCGTGGGAAGCACGCGGGCCGGCGTGGTTGAGATGTCATTCCAGCATGAGACCGAAGGGGACAACTTCGAAGAACAGATCCTCTACGGAGGCGCCATCCAGCTGATGAAGACATGCTTCCGGGTCATGGTGGAAAACGGATACCCGCCAAGTTTCGCCTACGCCAAGGCCATCCGCTCCCTGCGCAGCGTGATCGACGTGATGGACGAGGTCGGAATCGAGGAGTACGTCAGCCGCCGCTGCAGCCGCACGGCCGAGTTCGCCATCCGGACCCGCGGCCCGCGCGTGGTCAACGAGGAGGCCATCCGCGAGATCTTCCGTGAAACCGAACGTGGCGAATTCGCTCGCGACTGGATGCAGGAGTGGTCGCTGGGCATGCCCACCCTCCACCGCCTCCGACGCACGGCGGCCGACAG
This sequence comes from uncultured Akkermansia sp., assembly GCA_964623555.1. Classification (GTDB taxonomy): domain Bacteria; phylum Verrucomicrobiota; class Verrucomicrobiia; order Methylacidiphilales; family Verrucolacustridaceae; genus Verrucolacustris. Next base: position 2,721 of record CAZURF010000072.1, read on the forward strand.
CGAGATGGAAAAGACGGGACAGGCCTGGCGCCGAGACTTCGGCCGCTAGTCGGAACCGCAGAACCCGCCCATGCCCGTACACGCCGAACGAATCGCGCGTGACATTCAGGCGATCGCCGCCTGCACCCCATCCCCGGGCCAAGGAGCCAACCGCCCGACTTTTTCCCCCTCTTGGCGCAAGGCGCGGGATTATGTGATCACCGAGGCCGCGAAGGCAGGTTGCCATCACCGCGTCGATGCTGCCGGCAATGTGCATATCCGGCCGAAATCCCTGGCCTGGTCCACCCCCTGCTGGCTTGCTGGCTCCCACCTAGACAGCGTTCCCGGTGGGGGCGACTACGATGGGGTCCTTGGCGTGGTGGCGGCTCTCGAAGTCCTGCGGGCCGCTGCCGAGGATCAAAAGAACTCACTCCCCTTGGAGGCAATCATCTTTGCCGAGGAGGAGGGCACCACCTTCGGATTGGGCATGCTCGGCAGCCAGGGCTGGATCGGCGCCTTGGACCAACAAACTCTCGCCGGGTTGAAAAACGCCACCGGGCAAAACTACTGGGAGGCAGGCAAACCCCATGAGGCCGACCCGGCCCGACTTGAAGCCGACCGCTTGTGCCCCGAAAGCTGTCTGGGGTTTTTCGAGGTTCATATCGAGCAGGGTGTCGGCATGTGGAAAAGGGAACAACGGGTCGCGCTCGTCACGGGAATCAACGGCCGTTGGCAATATGCGGCCACCGTGGGTGGCGTCGCCAACCACGCCGGTTCCACGGGGATGACCGACCGACACGATGCGCTGGCGGGTGCGGCGGAAATGATTGTCGGACTGGAGTCGCTGGCTCCCACTTTGGGGCCGAATATGGTCATCACGGTTGGACGACTTTTGGTCGAACCCAATGTTTTCAACGTCATCCCTTCATCCGCCAGATTCACCATCGACATGCGCGCGCCCAACGACGCCCAACTGGCCCAGGGGGACGAGCGGATCCGGAAGCTGGTGGAGCAAACGGCGAAACGCCGGGGCCTCTCCTTTGAACTGAACCGGACCGAATCCCTCCCCGCCGTGGCACTCGATCCAAAACTGGCCGACCGGGTCCGCGGGGCCGCCGCGCGCCTATCCCTGGCTCCCCTTCCCGAAACCACGAGCGGTGCGCTGCACGATGCGGCGATTCTCGCTCCCAAGATCCCCACCCTTATGCTCTTCGTGGCCAGCCGGGACGGCATCAGCCACAACCCGGGCGAGTTCAGTCGGACCGAGGACATGACCACCGCCACCCGCCTGCTCTACGAGGTCGTCGGCCAACCATGAAAAATCCGATTCGGCCTCGCGTCCGTTTTTCCCACCGAAAACCGGTCATTGCCATGATCCACGTCGGTGCCCTGCCGGGAACTGCCGCCCATCGTTCGAGCGTGGCGGAGATTGAACGTCACGCCATAAGAGAAGCGGCCATCTACCGAAAGGCCGGAGTGCATGGGTTGCTGATCGAAAACATGCACGACACTCCCTATCTTAAGGGTGCGGTGGGACCGGAAATCGTCGCCCCGCTGGCGGTCATCGCCCGGGAAATCAAAAAAACCTCGCCCTTGCCCTGCGGTATTCAAATTCTGGCGGGAGCCAATCAGGAAGCCTTGGCCGTGGCCCTGGCAGCTCGCCTCGATTTTATCCGGGCAGAAGCCTTCTCTTTCGCCCATGTCGCAGACGAAGGTCTGATGGAATCCTGCGCAGGGGAACTGTTACGCTATCGCCGAACCATCGGAGCTGACGCAGTGCATGTTTGGGCCGACATCAAAAAGAAGCATAGCTCCCATGCCATCACCGCCGACATCGACATCGGGGAGGCTGCCCATGCGGTTGAATTCATGAAGGGCGATGCCGTGATTGTCACGGGAGCCACCACGGGCGACTCCCCGTCATTGGGCGACCTGCGCCAAACCAAAACCGCCACCTCCCTGCCTGTCTACCTCGGGTCCGGCGTGACCCACCGAAATCTCGGCTCCTATTTCCCACTCGCGGACGGATTTATTGTCGGATCTGAATTCAAGGAAGATGGAAAATGGTTCAATCCTTTGGACGAGGAAAGGGTTTCACGGTTCATGTCCCGGTACCGGAAACTGGCCGGCTAACTTTTTTCAGGCGGCTTTTCTTTTTTGGACGGCCATGAAGACCGCCTCTCCAGTGCTGGGGGAAGCCAGGTCCACCGGTCCCTCTCCACCAAATGCGGCCACTGCATCCTTGATCGCTTCCCGCACGCTGATCGCCAGCATCAAGGGCGGTTCTCCCACAGCCTTCGAGCCTTTGACCGCCACCGTCGGACCACTGGGCCCGTCATAAAACTTTACCCGAAAATCCTTCGGCACGTCCCCGATCGCGGGAATTTTGTAGGTGTCAGGCGAATGGGTTAAAAGCCTTCCCTCCTGATTCCAGACCAGTTGCTCCGTCGTTAACCAACCCATCCCTTGGACAAACCCCCCTTCAATCTGACCACGGTTGATCCCCTCGTTGATTGACTTACCGACATCATGAAGGATATCCACACGACGCACCCGGGTTTCGCCGGTGAACCCATCCACCTCCACTTCCGAGACCGCCGCCCCCACCGAGAAATAGTAAAACGGCCGGCCCCACCCCTTGACTCGATCCCAGTGGATTTCCGGCGTGCGGTAGTAACCGGTCGAGGAAAGGGAAACGCGTTGGGCGATGGCGGCCTCGGCCGCCTTGGCAAAATCCAACCAGTTTGACCCTGAGCCCACTTGACCATCGCGAAACTCGATCTTTTGGGGATCCGGCAGCTTCAGGAGCGAAGCGACCACCGGCCGGATCCTCTCCTTCAAGGTCTCCACCGCGTTCCTCACCGCCGCACCGTTGAGATCCGTTCCCGAGGACGCGGCGGTGGCCGAAGTATTGGGCACCTTGTCCGTGGCGGTGGTCATCACCCGGACCCCGGCCGGGTCCAACCCCAATTCCCGGGACGCTAGAGTCCGGATGTTGGTGTGGATTCCCTGCCCCATCTCCGTCCCCCCGTGGTTCACCTGCACCGAACCATCCTTATAGATGTGCACCAACGCCCCGGCCTGGTTGTACATCGTCAAGGTGAAGGAAATCCCGAACATCACCGGTGTCATTCCGATCCCGCGCTTGTGCATCGGGTTCTTCGCATTCCAAGCCGCCAACTCCTTCCGGCGGTTGGCCACCTCGGCGTCCTCCTGCAACTGCTTCCAGACACGCTGCATGCGGTCGTCCTCCACCAGCTGTCCGTAATGGGTCGTCATACTTTCTCCCGAGCCCCGATAGAAATTCCTCTCCCGCACAATCTCCGGGGACAGCTTCAGCGAACGGGCGATCCGGTCCATAATCTCCTCGATCACCAACATGCCCTGGGGCCCACCGAAGCCACGGAAGGCGGTGTTGGAGACCAGGTTCGTCTTCGCCACCCGACCACTGACCTCCACATCCCGGATGAAATAACAGTTGTTGGAGTGAAACATCGCCCGATCCGTCACCGGCGTGGAAAGATCCAGCGACCAGCCTCCATTGGAAACAAGCTCCAGCTTCATCGCCTGAAGCACACCCTTTGCGTCATACCCCACCTCAAATTTTGCCAGGAACGGATGCCGTTTCCCCGTCAGGATCATATCCTGATCCCGGTTGTAACGAACCCGAACGGGTCGACCGGTCTTCACGGCGGCCAACGCCGCCAAAGCCGCCGGAGCCGCGGCCTGAGTCTCCTTTCCCCCAAAACCCCCACCCATCCGCGGCACACTCACCACGACCTTGTTGGCCGGCACGTGCAGAATATGACTGATACACTGCTGCACTTCAGTCGGATGCTGCGTTGAGGAGGCCACCTGAATGGTTCCGTCCTCTCCGGGCTCGGCAAAGGCTGCATTCATCTCCAG
>CAZURF010000073.1:0-6420 GCA_964623555.1 uncultured Akkermansia sp.
TTACGATTTCGAGACAGGCTTGGACGTAGTCGGCGCGGAGGTTGCGGTACTTGAGGTAGTAGGCGTGTTCCCAAACGTCGATGCCGTAGATCAGGGTGGCGCCTTCCATCACGGGTGAGTCCTGGTTGGGGTAGGGCTTGATGAAAAGTTTCCCGTCCTTGCCACGGGCAAACCAGGCCCAGCCGCTGCCAAAGACGCCCATGGCGGTTTTGGTCATCTCCTCTTTCCACTTCTCGTAAGTGCCAAAGGTCTGGTCAATCTCCTTGGCCAGCTTGCCGGAAGGCTTTTCTCCGGGGTTTTTTAGGGTTTTCCAGAGGTGGGAGTGGTTGACGTGGCCGCCGGCATTGTTGCGGACGGTGGTGCGGATGTCGGTAGGCAGGGAGTCGAGGTTTTGCAGAAGCTCCTCGGCGGACTTTTTCTGAAGGTCGGGGTAGGGGGCGATCGCCTTATTAAGATTATTAACGTAGGCGGCGTGATGTTTGCCGTGGTGGAGGGTCATGGTTTCCGCATCGATATAAGGCTCGAGGGCGTTGGGGGCGTAAGAAAGAGGAGGGAGGGTGAAGGGGCCGGAGGGCACAGACGCCGTTTGCGCGTGGGAGGTGGAAGGGAGCAGGCGGGATGCGATGGTCCCAGCGAGCAAGGTTTGGAAGAAGGAACGGCGGGTCATGATCCAATCTTCAAGGCTTTTCCAAGAAGTGGGAAGCTTTTCGTTTGGCCCCCTCAGATCCATCCCCGCCCATCCTTGTCACCGCGTCCCGCGGGTATGGATTTTCGCTGATGCGGCGGGATTCACGGTTCCGATTACGTTTAGGATTTAATGCCCAAGTTCCGTAATTTCGTAATCGTAAACGAACAACCGGGTCTTGGCGGAAGGTGGATTTAAGGATATGATATCCAGCTAGTTCCATGAAATCGGCTGAAGTCAGAAAGGGATACCTCGAGTTCTTCCGCGGGAAGGGGCACACGATCGTGTCCTCAGCCAGTTTGATGCCGACTTCGCCGAACCTGCTTTTCACCAACGCGGGGATGAATCAGTTCGTCCCCATCTTCCTGGGGCAGGCGAAGTTTCCCCATTCGCCGGCCCGGGCAGCCGACACACAGAAGTGCATCCGGGCGGGGGGGAAGCACAACGACCTGGAGGACGTCGGCTTTGACACCTATCACCACACCTTTTTTGAGATGCTGGGGAACTGGTCCTTTGGGGATTACTTCAAGAAGGAGTCGATCGACTGGGCGTGGGAGCTCCTGGTGGGGATATGGAAATTTCCGCCCGAGCGGCTTTACGCCACGGTTTACCAGCCCGGCCCGAAGGATCCGGCGGAGTTTGATGCCGAGGCGCACGGCTACTGGGTGGAAAAATTCAAATCCGTGGGGCTGGATCCAAAAGTCCACGTGGTGACGGGAGGGGCGAAGGACAACTTCTGGATGATGGGGGAGACGGGCCCCTGCGGGCCTTGTTCTGAAGTCCATGTGGATCTCACGGCAGACGGAAAGACGCAGGGCAAGCTGGTGAACCAGGGAGACCCGCGCTGCCTGGAGATCTGGAATCTGGTGTTCATCCAGTTCAACGCGGAGCCCGGCGGAAAATTCAAGCCACTGCCCGAGCGCCATGTGGACACCGGGATGGGATTGGAGCGGGTCGCAGGGATCCTCGCCACCACCGACGGATTTAAGAATTTCCGGAAGGATCCCTCCAACTACTCGAGCGATCTGTTCTCGCCGATCTTCGCGAAAATCCAGGAGATTTCCGGGGCCGCGTACGGAGCCAAGGTGCCAAAGAGCCGGGAGGAGGTGAAAGCAGATGAGATGAACGACTGTATCTTCCGGGTGTTAGCGGACCACGTGCGGACGCTCTCGTTCTCCATCGCCGACGGGATCGTCCCAGGAAACGAGGGGCGGAACTATGTGCTTCGCCGGATTCTGCGGCGGGCGGTGATGTTCGGAAAACGGCTGAAGCTGCCGGACGGGTTTTTGACCGAACTGGCCACGCCAGTGATCGAGACGATGGGCGGGGTGTTCCCGGAGCTGCGGGCGGGGGAAAAAGAAATTCGTTCGGTTTTAAGCGGGGAGGAGGCCTCATTTTCCAAGACGCTGGAGCGGGGCTTGGCGATGTTTGAGAAGCTGGCGGCCGGTTCGGGGAAAGGGATCAAGGGCGAGGATGCGTTCACGCTGTATGATACCTACGGTTTTCCTTTGGACCTGACCCAACTGCTGGCGCGGGAGCGGGGAATCGGGGTGGATGCCGAAGGGTTTGAGAGGGCAATGGAGGGGCAGCGGCAGCGGGCGAGGCAGTCGCAGAGCAAGACCACGATCAAGGTGGAGGAGGAGGCCGCACCGGATTTCCCGACCGTGTTCACGGGGTATGAGCGGACCGAGGAGGCGAAGGTCGACAAGGTGGTGGCCGAGGCCCTCAAAGAACCGGGGCCGGGTGGAGCGAAAGGTCGGGTTTTCCTTTCCCAAACGCCGTTTTACGGGGAGATGGGCGGCCAAGTGGGGGACACGGGTTGGATCGAGTGGGAAGGAAACAAGGCCAAGGTAGTGGGGACGATCCGGGGAGCGGGGGGTGTTCCGGTGCATTTGACGGAGACGGTGGTGGAGACCCAAGGACCGGTGCGGGTGAAGATAGATATCGAACGGCGCGGGCGGATCGAGGGGCACCACACGGCGACGCATTTGCTGCACTGGGCCTTGCGGAATGTGCTGGGCAGCGGCGTCCGGCAGAAGGGTTCCTACGTGGGGCCGGATCGGCTCCGGTTTGACTTTGCGCACCTGAAGGCGATGACGCCGGAGGAGGTGAAGCAAGTGGAGGCCCAGGTAAACGAGAAGGTTCGGGGGGATGTGCCGGTCAAGTGGGAGGAGCGTGCGTTTGCGGAAGTGAAGGATGATCCGACGGTGCTTCAGTTTTTCGGGGACAAGTACGGGACGACGGTGCGGGTGGTGGATATCGGGGGTTTCTCCAAGGAGTTGTGCGGCGGGACGCATGTGCGGTCGTGCGGCAAGATCGGGACGGTGCGGGTGGTGGCGGAGTCGGCGATCGCGGCCGGGGTGCGACGGATCGAGGCGGTTTCAGGTTCGGCTTTGGCGGACTGGTGTGCCGAGGAGATGAAGAAGCAGCAGGAGAAGTGGGAGGCCCTGGCCAAGCGAAAGTCGGGCATCATCCCACTTTCCCATGAAAGTGGGACGATCTCGCCGGAGAAGGCGTGGGATTTGGTCAAGAAACGGGAAAAGGAACTGACGATGGCGGAGGAAGCACTCCGGGAAGAGGATAAGCAGGCAGCCAAGAAACAGACGGCCGAATGGCAGAAAAAAGCCGAGGAACAGGCCAAGGAGCTTTGGGGCAGCGGGGCCTCCTTGGGCGGGGTCCGCTGGATCGGCAAAGATCTGGGTGAGGTCGCCGCCGGATATCTGCCGGTCCTGGCGGACCGGTTGAAGAAGGAGGGTGAAGCCGTGGTGTTTCTGACCGGACGGGAAAATGGGAAGGTCCCGCTACTTGCCGTGTGCACGCCGGAAGCGGCGAAGAAGGTTCAGGCCGGAAAGTTGATCCAGGTGGCAGCACCGGAGGTGGGCGGCAAAGGTGGAGGCCGACCGGATGCAGCCCAAGGTTCGGGCACCAACGCGGCGGGCATCGCCCAGGCCCTGGCGGCGGCAGAGAAGCTGGTTCAGGCGGCGCTGGGAGGTGGTTTGTGAGCCGGCGTCCCGAGGGAGCGGACCCGATCGAGCAGGTCATTGCCGCCCTGCGGGCCGGCCGGATGGTGATCATGACCGATGATGCCGGCCGGGAGAACGAAGGGGATTTGGTGCTCGCCGCGCGGCGGGTGACGCCTGCGTTGATCAATTTTATGGCGAAGGAAGGGCGGGGCCTAATCTGCGCACCGGTTTCACGGGCAAGGGCGGAAAAACTTGGCCTTACCCGGATGGTGGCAAGGAACGAGGAGAAGTTCGGGACGGATTTTACGGTTTCGGTGGATGCGGCCCGGGGAATCACCACCGGGATCAGTGCCCATGACCGGTCAGCGACCCTGCGGGTCCTGGGCCGACCGAGCCCCAAGGCGAACGACTTGGTTCAGCCCGGCCACATCTTTCCCGTCCGGGCCAAGGACGGCGGCGTGCTGGTCCGGGCGGGGCACACCGAGGCGGCGGTCGATCTGGCCCGCTTGGCGGGGCAGGGAGATGCAGCGGTCATTTGTGAGATTTTAAATTCCGACGGGACGATGGCCCGCTGGGAAGATCTGATCGAATTCAAGAAGCGGCATGGACTGAGGCTCGGGACGATCCAGCAGCTGATCGAATACCGGCGAAGGAAAGAGAAACTGGTGGTTCGCGAACAGACGGTGAAGCTACCGACGGATTACGGTCCCTTTGACCTGCATCTTTACCGGAATGTGACCGACGGCAGCCATCATTTGGCTCTGGTGAAGGGGAAGGTCAAGGGAGGTCAACCGGTTTTGGTGCGCGTGCACAGCGAGTGTCTGACGGGGGACGTTTTTGCCTCGCGGCGTTGTGACTGTGGAAACCAGCTGCACGATGCCTTGCGACGGATCGGGCAGGAAAAGAAAGGGGTGTTGGTGTACATGCGGCAAGAGGGCCGGGGGATCGGGTTGCCAGCCAAGATCAAAGCCTATCGTTTGCAGGAGCGGGGATTGGATACGGTGGAGGCAAACCGGAAACTGGGTTACCCCGCCGATTTGCGGGAGTACGGGATCGGAGCCCAGATTTTGGCCGATCTCGGGGTGCGCCGGATGAGGCTGCTAACGAACAATCCGAAGAAGGTGGTGGGGTTGGGCGGCTACGGTTTGGAGTTGGTGGATCAGGTGCCGATCCGGGCCAAGGCGAACCCGCACAACCGGAAATATCTGGCGACGAAGAAAAAGAAGCTGGGGCATCGCCTGTGAAAAAGGGGCGCTTCACGATCGTGGTGGCGGATTATCACCGGAAGTACGCCGAGGGCATGGTGGTGGCGGCTAAAAAAGTGCTTCACGGGCACCGGGTCGAGGAGGTCCGCGTGCCGGGAACTTTTGAGGTGCCCTTGGCGGTGCAGCGGGCGCTGCGGAAGAAGCCGGATGCAGTCCTGGCGCTCGGCTTGGTTTGGCAGGGGGAGACGCCGCATGCGGGACTGATCCTGAAGTCGGCCACGGATGCGCTGATGCGGATGATGCTGAAGAGTGATGTTCCGGTTTTGCACCACCTCGTGGGGGTCAAGACCGAGGCGCAGGCCCGGGCGCGGTGTTTGGGAAAACTGAACCGCGGCCGGGAGGCGGCGCAGGCGGCTTTGCGGATGTGGAAGCTGAAAGGGGGAGGGCGTCGTGGCCGGTAGCCGGAGGGAGGGGAGGATTCTGGCGGCCCAGTTCCTGTATCAGCGGGAGGTGGGGGTGCCGGGGGTGGGCTTGGAGGAGGGGCTCAAAGAGTTCTGGGAGCTGACGGAGGCGGAGGCCAAGGCGAAGGAGTTTGCCGAGGGCCGGATCCGGGCGGTGTTGGCGCGGCAAAAGGAAGTGGATGCCGAGCTGCAAAAGCTGGTGACGAACTGGGAACCCGACCGGATGGCGCCGGTGGACCGGGCGATCCTCAGACTGGCCTTGTGGGAGATGAAGTTTGCGGAGGACGTGCCGCCGATTGCCGCCCTGAACGAAGCGATCGAGGTGGCCAAGGCGCTGAGCACGGAGGAGTCGGGCCGCTTTGTGAACGGGGTTCTGGACAAGGCACGCGCGACTTTGGGGAGACCCGAAAGAACGATCACGAAAGCGACGGCTTAGTATTTCCAACACCATGAAGCCGGAGGAGAGGTGGATGCGGAGGGCGGTGGAGCTAGCGAAGAAGGCGGGGGATGAAACCAGGCCGAATCCGAGGGTGGGGGCGATTTTGGTGAAAGGTGGGAGGGTGGTGGGTATGGGGTATCACCGAAGAGCGGGGGAACCGCATGCGGAGGCGATGGCCATACAACAGGCGGGGACCCAAGCCCGGGGCGCTGATCTGTATGTGACGCTGGAGCCCTGCTCAACCCACGGCCGGACTCCGCCCTGTACCGGGGCGATCCGCCGGGCGGGGGTCCGCAGGGTAATTTACGGGGCCAGCGATGTGGATCCCCGAAACGCGGGGCGGTCCGACCGGGTTTTGCGGGAGGCGGGAATCCGGGTGACGCGCGGGGTGATGCGCAAGGAGTGCGAGCGCTTGAACGAGGATTACCGGCACTGGACGCTCAAAAAAGAGCCATGGGTCATTCTCAAGCTGGCGATGACCTTGGACGGTGCTTTGGCGCTGCCGGGGCGGAGGTGGATTACCGGTCCCGAAGCCCGGGCGGAGGTGCAGCGCATTCGGGCCGGCTGTGACGCGATCCTGGTGGGAGCCGAGACGGTGCGAAAAGACAACCCGCGCCTCACCATCCGCGGATCCTTTCGACATTCTGCAGAATGTCGAAAGGTCGGT
>CAZURF010000074.1:0-6417 GCA_964623555.1 uncultured Akkermansia sp.
AGGTGAATTTGCCCACGGATTGATACAGGGCACTGGCCGCCAGGTTCAAAAACTCGGAATCCGCCACATCATCCCGCCGCACCCCCGCCTGGCTCAACGGCACAAGCCAGAGCATCCCCAAAAGCACGACCCGATACGCTGGTGTTAACGTCACTTCATTTACCCTAGCCAAGGTTTCCGGGTTTACTACCCCCTCCCTTTTTGCCATCCCAGACCATAGGATCCCTCCATGCAGTTCTTTCGCTATGACGGCATCAAAGAAAAGCTACGGACCCGCACCCTGACCGAGCGGGAAGCGCTTCCCTATCTCATCTCCATGTTTGCCTTTGCCGCTAGTGCGGTGGTCTTTCCCGTCCCTCTGGGCAACGACCTGTGGGACCGGATCAATCAGGGAGGCACCATCCTCCTGGCCATCCTCGGCCTTCTTTATGCCTACCGCCAAAACGGCGGCGCCAACGGGCATGATCTGGCCCTCAAATACATCGTTCTCGGCGAAATCGTCGTCGCCCGCTGTTTTGCCGTCAGCATCCCCCTGGGAATCGCCCTGATCTGGCTGGGAACCCAGTTCGGCCTGCGCGACCGAACCATGGGCTGGTACGACACCGCCCTGTGGCTGATCTTCCAGGTCGTCGCCTACCAGCGCCTCGGTCGCCATGTCGCCGACACAAGGGGTTAGGGCTTCGCCCTGCCTGGTGGAAAAGGGCAGGTTGAAGGGTTAAGTAAGCCTAAATCCAGCACTGAGAAAGCGGAGGTCCTTCCCCCCCCCAGAAACGGTAGACGCATATCCACAGGCCGGGTTGGTGCACTTGCACTCAAAACAGAATCCCATGGCTAATTTCTCGTCTCTCCGGGTCCCGGGATGAAACCAGGGGCATCCTCCCCATCATACCGCATCGCCTCCTGCACCGCCCCGGCCACGGCCTCCGCCCAAGACAGATTGGCAGTGCTGAGATACTCCTTGGCCCAGACATCTCCGAAATCGAGGGTGACGCAAAACGGTGCGTCCGAACTCGCCCGGCCACACAACACCCCGATCCCCGTGAACACCCCGGCAAAAAAGCCCACGGTGAATCCCGCCGCCATGGAAAGGACACCGGCAAGGATCAGGACGGTCCCGACCAGCTTCAGGATCGAGTTCGACAACTCCGTAGACCGGTTTTTCCCGTAGGTCACGCCGCGGATCTGTGAAACCGAGAACGCCTTATCCCAAGGCGGGCCGATCGTCACGAGCGACTCCGTCACCTTCACCTGGCCATCATCAAAAAACACCCTCTCCCCGCTGCCCCCGCCTCCACCACCGCAAGGGGGCATCGGCGGAAGCCGCCCGCCCCCGATCCCTTCCGATCGATTGAAAATCCTTTGCATTGTCATCAAGAAACTCCTTCCACTTTTCGCCCAAATCATCATGCAAGGGGTAGGACATCCGCGGGGCTATCCTCGCGGTGACGAAAAAAAGCAATGAAGGAGAAAGAGGCTGCTCGATCTCTTTAATTCCGGTTACCCATACCTGATATCGACGAGGAAGATTTTATGCGGGCGGAGGGAATCGAACCCTCGCATCAAGCTTGGGAAGCTCGCAGGCTACCATTACATCACGCCCGCTGACTTAGTGGAATCATCCCGCGCCGGGCGCGAAAACACAAACGTTTTTCAAACTCTAGATCACGGACCCGTCGGGAACGGTCGCCCCCTTAGGAATAATCACAATCCCGTCCCGCACATAAAAATTCGGCCCGTCCATCTCCGTCGGCTTGCCGGCGGCGCGGATCGTCACCCGCCGCCCGATCCGCACGTTTTTGTCGACGATCGCATCCTCAATGACGCTTCCGCCGCCGATGCCGATATCCGGCCGGTTCAACCGCGCGTTTTCCTGGCGTTGGGCCGGAGTTTCAAAAAAGTCCGACCCCATCAGGATCGACCGGCGAATCTTGCACTCCGTGCCGATCCGTTGCCGGATGCCCACCACCGCGTCATCCAGCACGCTGCGCAGGATGGTGCAGCCATCGGAAATGATCGCCCGGATCACCTGGCTGTTTTCCACGACGGAACCCGGGAGGAACCGCGCCCGGGTGTAGATCGGGGCCATGTTCAGGCCGAAATCGAACTTCGGCTCCGGGGCCAGCAGGTCCAGGTTTGCCCGATAGAATGCGCCGATGGTGCCGATGTCCTCCCAGTAGCCGTCGTAAAGGTAGGCCGAAACTTTCCGCGCCCGGATCGCCGCCGGCAGGATGTTTTTCCCGAAATCATCCCCCGGGGTCTTGGCCAAGCAGTCCCGCAGAATTTCCCGGCGGAAAATATAAATCCCCATGGAGGCCAAAAAGGGGCGGTCCTTCGGCAGGCCCGGGGCGGCGGCCAAGGCATCCAGAACCGTTGGATCTTTCGGCTTCTCCACGAACTCGGTCACCCGGTGCTGGCCATCCACGCGGAGAAGGCCGAGCCGGGGCGCGCTCTCCCGGTCCACCGGCAGGGCCGCAATGGTGATATCCGCCCCCGAGGACTCGTGCCGGGCGAGCATCTGGCGGAAGTCCGTCCGGTAAAGCTGGTCCCCGGACAGGATCAGGACGTGCTCGTGGGGATGGTTGTCGAAATGAATCAATCCCTGCCGGACGGCATCGGCGGTGCCCTGGAACCAGCTGGTGGCTTCCCGGGTCTTTTGGGCGGCCACGATCTCGATGAAGCCCCGGGGGATGAAGTCATCAAACCGGTAGCTTTGCTGGACGTGACGGTGCAGCGAGGAGCTGAGGTACTGGGTGAGCAGAAAGATGCGCTTGATGCCGGAGTTAAGACTGAGACTGATGGGGATATCCACGAGACGGTACTTCCCGCCAATGGGAACAGCCGGCTTGGCACGATCCCGGGTCAGGGGGAAGAGCCGACTTCCCTCACCCCCTCCCAGGATGACGGTGATGACCTGATCCGGGCCGGAATTTCCCGAGGGGCTCATTCATTGACCCTATCTACGTAAAAATGTAGAACAAGTGCACGATGTGCGGAATCGTCGCCTACGTCGGCCCACGGGACGCCCAACCCATCCTCCTCGATGCCCTGGGGAGACTGGAGTACCGGGGCTATGATTCGGCCGGTTTGGCGATCCTGAACGGCAAAGGGGTGGAGGTCCGGAAAAAGAGCGGTCGGATCGAGGAGTTGGCCAAGGCTTGTCGGGCCAAACCGATCGAGGGCAAATCGGGCATCAGTCACACCCGCTGGGCAACCCACGGCGCCCCCACGGACATCAACGCCCACCCCCATCTGGATGCCTCCAGAAAACTCGCCCTCGTTCACAACGGCGTCATCGAAAACTACCTCGAGCTGAAAGAAAAGCTGACCAAGGCCGGCCACCGTTTTGCCTCGGACACGGACACGGAAATCCTCGCCCACCTGTTGGGAGAAACCTATGCGCAGAGCCAGGAAAAAGGCGAAAAGCGCCTGGTGGAGGCCGTCCGGCACGCCCTCAAGCAGGTCCAGGGAACCCTGGGCATCGCGGTGATCCATTCCGATCTGCCCGGCCTGGTGGTGGGGGCGCGGCGCGGCAGTCCCCTGGTGATCGGCGTGGGCCATGGGGAAAACTTCCTCGCCAGCGACACCCAGGCCCTCGCGCCATACACCAACCGGGTGGTGATCCTGCAGGACCAGGAGGTGGTCTGCCTGCATGCGGACCGTTTTGATGTGGCCTCCCCGCTGGGTCAAAAAGCCGTCCAGGTGGAGAAGATCGAGAACGGGGTGGCGGCCAGCGACAAGGGCAAGCACCCGCACTTCATGCTGAAGGAGATTTTCGAACAGCCGGAAACCGTGCGCAACGCCTTCCGGGGTCGCCTCGATCTGGATCAGGCCACCGCCAAGCTCGGCGGTCTGAATCTTCCCGCTGAGGATCTTCGTGACGTCGAAAGAGTTTTTGTTTTGGGCTGCGGCACGGCCCTGCATGCCGGCATGGTCGGGAAGTACCTGATCGAGACCTTGGCCAAAATCCCGGTCGACACCCAACACGCCAGCGAGTTCCGGTACGGCGACTCCCCTGTCCATGCCAAAACCCTTTTTCTGGCGGTCAGCCAATCCGGTGAGACCGCCGACACGCTCGGAGCCCTGCGCGAGGCCAGGCGCCGCGGCTTCCGCTGCCTGGGGATCTGCAACAACGTCTCCAGCACGATCGCCCGGGAAAGCGACGGCGGGGTCTACATGCACGCCGGCCCGGAGATCGGGGTGGCCGCCACCAAGTCCTTCACCTCCCAGGTGGTGATCTTCACCCTGCTCGGGCTGCTGCTGGGCCGGTTGCATTCACTCTCCGCCGCCCACGGCCGGGAAATCATCGAGGCCCTCCAACAGTTGCCGGACCATATCCAGACCGTCCTCAAGCGTTCGGACGAGATCCGGCGGGTCGCGGAGAAGTACGCGAAGGCGCGTTCCATGCTGTTTTTGGGGCGGTTGGCCAACTTCCCCATCGCGCTGGAAGGCGCCCTGAAGATGAAGGAGATCACCTATGTCCATGCCGAGGGTTACCCGAGCGCGGAATTGAAACACGGCGTGATCGCCCTGATTGACAAGGAGACGCCCACCGTCCTCATCGCCACCCATGACGGGGTCTATGAAAAGAATTTGGCGAGCCTGCAGGAGATCAAGGCGCGTAGCGGGCCCGTCCTGGCCGTGACCCATGAGGGCGACACCAAGGTGGCCGGCCTGGCGGACGCGGTTTTCCCGGTTCCCCGCACCCACACGTTGGTGCAACCGATCCTGAACGTGATTCCCCTACAGCTTTTTTCCTACCACACCGCCGTGGCCCTGGGCCGGGATGTGGACAAACCCCGCAACCTGGCCAAATCCGTCACCGTGGAGTGATCCGGAGGGGGTTCCCTCCGCCTTCGGCATTGCCCCAAGGCTCGGAAGCCGGTATTTTTTCCGATTCCACGGCCCTATCGTCTAGCTGGTTAGGACACGGCCCTCTCAAGGCCGGAGCACGGGTTCGAGCCCCGTTAGGGCTAGTGAATATTTTTAAATTCAATGGTTGATTCGCGATCGATAATTGGTTCAAATTTTAGTTCCTCGGAATGAAGACAAGGCTGCACACCAAGAACAACCACAACCCCAAACTCGCGATCCTTCGCGAGATCAAGCGCAGCCAAGGCCTCTCCGTCAGTGAGCTCTGCCAACGGGTCGGCCTGTCCTATATGGGCATCAAGCAGCACTGCATCGGCCTGGAACGGGAGGGCTATTTGGACACCTGGCGTCGCCCGAAGGGCATGGGCCGCCCCGAAAAGGCCTACCGGCTCACCGACGGGGCCCGGGAGTTCTTCCCCAGCCGTTACCCCCAGTTCAGCCTGCAGATTTTGGAGGCCGTGAAGGAGAGCTTCGGTTCCCTCGCCCCGGAAAAGATTCTCCTCAACATCTACAAGGCCGAAACGGCCCGCTACGAGCACAAGCTGGAGAAGCTCGACGGTGAAGCCCGTTTCCGCGGCCTGGCCCAACTTCGCGAGGAGGACGGCTACATGTCCGAATACAGCTTCGACAACTCGGCCCGCCACCACCGGATCACGGAGTTCAATTCCGCCATTCAGGACTGCGTCGACGCCTTCCCGGTGATCAAGGATTACGAGCGCCAGATGTTCGAGAAAATTCTCCGCGCCAAGGTGAAACGGGACGAGGAACGGGTCGCCGGCCTCTACCGCTGCACCTTTACCGCCGTCGCGGCCTAAAAAACTCTCCCCCAAGATCCGCCCAAGACCGGCGGTTCCCGCACCGCGGGGCCTACTAGGCCACGCCCAGTTTCGCTTCGATGGACTGCCGGGAGTGTTGAGCGCCCACGAACTGCTCTGCGATCTGCCCGTTTTTAAAAATAAAGAAGGCCGGGATGGACTGGATCCCGTACTTGGAGGCCAGCGCCTGTTCCTGGTCCACGTTCACCTTCCCCACGACCACCTTGCCGGCGTGGTCCTGGGCGATCTGCTCCAGCAACGGTGAAATCATCCGGCAGGGGCCGCACCATTCCGCCCAGAAATCCACCAACACCGGGACTTTGGACTGCAGCACGGTCTGTTCGAAGTTTGCCTGGTTCAGCGTGACGGTTGCATGACTGGCCATGGATTCCTCCTATTTTTGCAAAAAGCTCATTAACACCACCCCGAAGGAAATCAGCGATGCCAACAGGGCCGCAATGGCCAACGCCGTGCCCGCACTATCCGTATCCACCACGGTGCGCACCGCCACCGGGGCAGCCGCGGGCTTGGCGGCGGTAGGCGTGGCAGCCTTGGGCGCCCCGACCGGCGAGGCGGGCTTGGCGGCCGGAGCCCCGGCACCGGGAACCGCGGGTTTGCCCGCTGCCGGCAGGGCCACGGTTGCGGCAGCCGGTTTCGCTCCACCCGCAGCGGCGGGCCGGGGTGGCAGGGAAATCCGCATGGTCTCCTTCCGGAGATCGGCAGGAGGCTTGGC
>CAZURF010000075.1:0-6368 GCA_964623555.1 uncultured Akkermansia sp.
CCTGGTGCCGGTGGCACTGGCTGGGCTGGTGGGAACCCTGACCGGGCTTTTCCTTCCTCCGAACCCCTGGCTTTGGACGGCGCTTTCGTTGGGATTGGTGGCTGCCGGATGGTCCGGGCCCAAAATCATCCGCACACCGGCCATCTGGCTTTTTGTGGCCGGCGTTTTTGTCCTTTATGCGGGAGCACGGGCGCATGCACCGGCCAAGGACTCCCTGCGGGCCCGAGCGGAAGCAAACGGAGGGACGGCGATTCTCCAGGGCTGGATCGCAGAGTTGCCGACGGAACGGACCTGGGAAGGAGGGAAGACGGTGCTGGAGAGCGAGCTGGTGGTGGATTCCATCCAGGGTGAAGCTGACTGGGAACCGTGCCCGGGGAGGGTGTTGATCCGCATCGAGCTTGCGCCGGAAATCCAACCCAAGGTCGGGGAGAGAATCCAGGCGGCGGGTTACCTCAGCCTGCCGGAAGAGCCGAAAAATCCGGGGGAGTTCAACCGCCGGACGTGGTTGCGGTCGCGGGGGATCGACTATCTATTCCGGGTGCGGGCGGAGGAGGTGCAGGTTTTGGGTCCCCAAGCCGGCACCTGGCTTGCCCGGATCGCCGGGGCTTGGCGGGCCCACATGATCCGGGCGACGGGGGTGGGACTGGGGGAGGATCCCGAGGCGGCGGGTCTGATTGCCGCGATGCTGTTCGGCTACCGCGACGGCGTGGGGGAGGATTTGCGGGAGGATTTCCGCAAAACCGGAACGCTCCATCTGTTTGCGGTGAGCGGCCAGAACCTGGCGGTGGTGGCGGGGGTGTTGCTGTGGGTCCTGACGCTGACGGGAGCGGTGCGGTGGCGTTGGGCCTGGGTTACGCTGCCGGCGGTTTTCCTTTTTTGTCTGGCCACGGGCATGGAGGCCAGCGCCCAGCGGGCCTTTGTGATGATCTTCATCCTGTATCTGGGATGGATCCTCGGCCGGCCGATGGACCCCGCCAACTGGCTCGGCGCTGCCCTGCTGGCCCTGCTGGTATGGGACCCGCGGCAGGTGTTGGATCCGGGATTCCAGCTGTCGTTTCTGGTGGTGGCGGGACTGATGGCGTTCAGCGGGCGATGGCAGGAGAAGCTGGTGGCGACCGGCCGGCCGGATCCATGGATTCCGAGAAGACTGGTGGGGCCCGTGCGTGCGGGGATTTTTCGCGGATGGGTGGTGGTGGCCACGCTGATGGCCGCCTCGGCGGCGGCCTGGGCGGGCTCGCTGCTTCCCGGGATCCTGCTGTTCCACCAGGTCGTGCCGGTGGCACTGCTGGCCAACCTGGTGGCGGCCCCCCTGGCGGGCGCGGTCACCGTGCTGGCGGCGACTTCCTCCCTCGTGGCCGTGATTTCATTGAGTCTCGCCACGGTCATCAATCTGGTGAATGCCAAGCTGGTTCATCTGCTGGCCGCGGCGCTGGGGTGGATGGCCGCGTGGCCGGGCGGGCAGTTGGCGGTGGCCGACCCCCGGGCGTGGGCGGAGCAGGAACCTTGGATCAAGGTGGTGGCGATGGACGACGCCGCGCCCACGCTGGTCTCCGGCCGGGGCGGGAAATGGCTGGTGGATACGGGAGGGAAGCGGTCCTGGGCCTACACGATGCGGCCGTTTTTGATGTGGCATGGGATCAACTCGCTGCAGGGAGTCGTCCTGACGGCGGGGATTTCCGACCGATTGGGATCGGCAGGTGAATTGGTGAGAGCCATGCCAGTGGGCTGGTGGGCGGAGGCGGGGATGGCGGTGCGTTCCCCGGCACTCAAAGCGTGGCGGGCGGAGTTGGAGCGAAGGCAGGAGGGAAAACAGTTTTGGAGGGAAGGGGAGAAAACGGAGTTGGGGAAGGACTGGGAGATCCGTGTCCTATGGCCCCCGGCAAGCGGAGGAAGCGGACGGAGTGAGGAGGACGGAATGGTGCTTCTTCTCGCCAACGGCCAGGCCCGGCTCCTTTGGGCAGGCTCCATATCCGCCGAAGTGGAAAGGGAGCTGGTGGGCCGGCATGGATCCGCCCTGCAGGCGGGCGTGTTGGTGCAGGGTCCGGCCAAGCAGGGGGAGGCGAACCTGAGCCGGGAATGGCTGGAGGCGGTGGCTCCGGAAAAAATCCTCCGATGGTCGCGCGCGCTGGAAGAGGATCCCTCCCTCTCGGTGGATTTTTCCGAATGGGCGTGGGGTGAGGAAATCACCCTGCACAAGCTGGAGGCCGACGGCTGTCTGACCCTTCGGCCCGAGGCGAAGAGCGGAAAGTGGAGGTTAGCTGAGTTCAGGAAGGACTGAATCAGTCGTCCTTCAGCAGTTTTTTTTCCTTCAACTCCTTGACGATTTCATCGACGGCCTGGCCGGTGAGCCGCTCGACCTGCATGGAGTCGCGCAGGCCGGAGCTCTCCATGATGAGATTCATGCCCTTGGCCATCGGGCTGATGCCGGGGCCGGGGGCTATCTTGGCCTTGGCGCTGCTGTCGAGGGTGAGGAACGGTTTCCCGCCGGAGTTGTTGGGGTCGGCGATGGTGAGGAGAATGCCGACCTCCGGATTATCCTTCATCAGCTTCTTATTGGGATCGAGGTCCACGATCTGGGTGTCCACCTTCCAGCCGTCGGCAGGGGGAGCGCCGGGAGAGGTCCAGGCGCGAGCGGGCAGGCCGGCATCCTTCATCTTGTCGATGAGGCTCTTGGTGATGTCGGTTTGGAGGTCTTTCAATTTTTCGGAATCGTCCCCTTCCATCATCTTGCGGAACGGGCCCTTGGGCATGCCGCCTTCACTCTCCTTCTTGGCGGCGGCCACGGCAGAGGGATCGACCTTCACGGGGATCACATAGACCTGGGCGGGCAGGTTGGTGGGCCAGAACACATCGTTGACGGGGGCGGCCTCGGCTTTTTTGACGGTTTCCTCCTCGGCGTGAGCGAGGGAGATCAACAACAGGGGAAGGAGAAGTTTGAGCATCCCCGTAGATTAAGATGAAGATGAAGATGAGGGGGAGGATAAAGATGGGTAGGGCCCGACGTCCCGGCGGGCTGCGTTGAAAAATCAAATCTATAAGTATCAAATCGGCCTGCCCGGAGGTCAGGCCCTACCAAGCCTCAGTCCCTAAAGTTGTTGAACGACAGCGCCGCAGGGATATCGAGTTTGCGCAGGTGGGCGATGGCGGCCTGGAGGTCGTCCCGGCTTTTGCCGGAGACGCGGACCTTACCTCCCTCGATGGCGGCCTGGAGCTTGAGCCCGGATCCGCGGACGGATTGGCTGACGGTCTTGGCGTTTTCCCCGGAGAGGCCCTGCTTGAGAAGAATCTCCTGCCGGGCGCGGCCGACGGAGGAGAGCTCCGATTCCTTGGGCTCGAGATTTTTCAAAGGCACGCCCCGTTTGGCCAATTTGCCCATGACGATCTCCCGCAGGGCATCGAGCTTGAACTGATCGTTGGCGGAGAGGACGAGCTTTTCCTTTTCCTCGGCGATCTCCCACTCCACCCCCTTAAAGTCAAAACGGCTGGCCAACTCTTTGCGGGCCATGAGCAGGGCGTTGCCCAGCTCGGCCATGTTGATTTCAGAGACGACGTCGAAAGAGGGCATGGTTGTTAGATTAAGATGAAGATTAAGGATTACTTTCCGGTTTGGATGTCCAGATTCCCGTCCTTGTAGGCGAGAGTGAGGGTGGAGCCATCGGGGATGTCGCCGGAGAGGAGTTTGCGGGAGAGGCGGGTCTCGACCTCGCGCTGGAGGTAGCGCTTGAGCGGACGCGCGCCATAGACGGGGTCGTAACCTTCCCGGGCAATGTGTTCCCGGGCGGCGTCGGTGAGGTTGAGGGTGATCCGGCGCTCGGCCAGCCGGCCGCGGAGCTGCCCGAGCAGCAGGTCCACGATCTTTTTGATCTCGTCGAGGGTGAGAGGCTTAAAGAGGACGATCTCGTCAATGCGGTTGAGAAACTCCGGCCGGAAGTGGCGGCGGAGCTCGGTCATGACCGACTTGCGGGTCTTCTCCGTGATCTCCCCCTTGGAATCGAGCCCCTCCATGAGCAGGGGCGAGCCGATGTTGGAAGTCATGATGATGAGGGTGTTCTTGAAGTCGACCGTGCGGCCCTGGCTGTCGGTGAGGCGGCCGTCATCGAGAATCTGGAGGAAGGTGTTGAAGACGTCGGCGTGGGCCTTTTCGATCTCGTCGAAGAGGATGACGCAGTAAGGACGGCGGCGGACGGCCTCCGTGAGTTGGCCGCCTTCCTCGTAGCCGACATAGCCGGGAGGCGCCCCGATCAAACGGGAAACGGCGTGCTTCTCCATGTATTCCGACATGTCGATCCGAACCATGGCTTCCTCGCTGTCGAACAGCGTGGCGGCCAGAGCCCGGGCCAGCTCGGTTTTCCCGACGCCGGTGGGGCCCAGGAACAGGAAGGAGCCGATCGGGCGTTTGGGATCCTTGAGGCCGGAGCGGGCGCGGACGACGGCATCGGCGACGGCCTGGACGGCCTCGTCCTGCCCGATGACCCGCTCGTGGAGAATCTTGTCCAAGCGCAGGAGCTTTTCCTTTTCGCCCTCCAAAAGACGGGTCACGGGAATGCCGGTCCAGCGGGCCACGACTTCGCCGACCTCCTCGGCGGTGACTTCCTCGCGGACGAGCTTGGCTTTGCCGGGTTTGCCCTTTTCCTTTTCTTCGCCGGCGGATTCGGAGGCCTTCAGCTTCTTTTCCAGCTCCGGGAGTTTGCCGTATTGGAGCTCGGCCACCTTGTTGAGGTCGTAGGCCCGCTGGGCGGTCTCGATCTGTTGGCGAACCTTGTCGATCTCCTCGCGGATTTTGCGGGAGGATTCGACGCCGCCCCGTTCCGCCTGCCACTGGGCCTGCAGGGTGTCCCGCTTGGCCTTGAGATCGGCCAACTCCTTTTCGAGAGTCTTGAGGCGCTCTTTGGAGGCCGCGTCCTTTTCCTTTTTGAGGGCCTCCCGTTCGATTTCCAGCTGGAGAATGCGACGCTGGAAGTTTTCCAGCTCCTCGGGCATGGATTCAATCTCGGTGCGGAGCTTGGCGGCGGCCTCGTCGATCAGGTCGATGGCCTTGTCGGGCAGAAAGCGGTCGGTGATGTAGCGGTTGGAGAGGACGGCAGCGGCGACTAAGGCTGCGTCTTGGATGCGGACGCCGTGGTGGACCTCGTATCTCTCCCGCAGGCCGCGGAGGATGGAAATCGTGTCCTCGACCGAGGGCTCCTCGACAAAGACGGGTTGGAAGCGGCGTTCGAGGGCGGCGTCCTTCTCGATGTATTTGCGATATTCGTCCAGGGTGGTGGCCCCGATGCAGTGGAGCTCCCCGCGGGCGAGCATGGGCTTGAGCATGTTGCCGGCATCCATCGCGCCCTCGGCCTTGCCGGCGCCGACGATGGTGTGGATCTCGTCGATGAAAAGAATGATCCCGCCCTCCGCCTTGGCGACCTCGGTGAGGACGGCTTTCAGGCGCTCCTCGAACTCGCCGCGGAACTTGGCCCCGGCGACGAGGGCGCCGAGATCGAGGGCGACGATGCGCTTTTCCTTCAGGCTGTCGGGCACGTCGCCGGCGACGATCCGGCGGGCGAGGCCCTCGACGATGGCGGTCTTGCCGACGCCGGGCTCGCCGATGAGGACGGGGTTGTTCTTGGTGCGGCGGGAAAGAACCTGAATGGTGCGGCGGATTTCCTGATCCCGGCCGATGACGGGATCGAGCTTGCCCTGGCGGGCGAGGCGGGTGAGGTCGCGTCCGTACTTCTCGAGAGACTCGTAGGTGGCCTCGGGGTTGGCGGAGGTGACGCGTTGGCCGCCGCGGACGGTCTGGAGGGCGGCGAGGAGCTTGTCCTTGGTGATGCCGAACTCCTTGAGGACCTTGGCCGCGCCGGTATGGGACTCCTCGTCGAGGGCGGCGAGAAGCAGGTGTTCGACGCTGAGGTAGTCGTCCTTGAGTTTTTCGGCGGCTTGGGCGGCACGCCCGAGGAGGGCTTGAAGGCGCGGGGTGACGTAGACACCGCCCCCCGAGGTGCCGGGGCCGGAGACCTTGGGGAGGCGTGCGATCTCCGATTCCATCCGGTCGGCAAATTTGGAGGGCTGGGCGCCGAGTTTCTGGAGGAGGCGGGGGATGAGGCCGTCTTCCTGGGTGGTCAGGGAGTGGAGGAGGTGTTCAACCTCGACGGCCTGGTGGCCCTGCTTCGCGGCCTCCGTCTGGGCCGAGGCGACGGCCTTCTGGGCGTTTTCGGTAAGCTTGTTCAGGTCCACGAACAAAAATTATCAGCCCAAAGGCTCCGGCGGGCGAGAGGATTGAAGCTTCAAGCTTAAGAGGACAGAAGCGAGGTATTCGTGAACGTGAAGGTGAACGTGAACGATAGTTAGTGGAGGACAGGAGGGGGCAGGAGACTTGCGCTAGGTAG
>CAZURF010000076.1:0-6265 GCA_964623555.1 uncultured Akkermansia sp.
CATAGGCCCCCTGGAAGGCGGAGTTCACCATGCCGAACTGGGCATTCGTCCAGTGAAGCTGGTCGTCGAGAATCGGCTTGAGGAGGGAGAGGATCTGCCGGTCGATGTAGTTGATGGTGGTGGCGAAGAACAGCAGGGCGCAGACGGCCCAGCGGTGTCCGATCAGTTTGGCGAGCAGGTTCATGGATCAGCTCCTTTCCGGTTTCCAGCGGGCCTGCAGTTCCGGGCGGATCACCTCCGCCAACCGGCGGTAGCCGTCCGCGCTGAGATGCAGACCGTCCTCGACATAAAGATCCGTCCGGGGCTCCCCGCCCTCCGCCTCGAAGGCGGGATTGATCTCCAGGTAGAAGATTCTTTTTGATCCGTCGGCCAGGCCGGCGAGGCCGCGGTTGACCTCCCGCACCGCCTCCGTCTGGCCATCGCGCCTTTTCTGCGGGGAGTTCATCACCGAGACCAACACGATGCCGGTCCCGGGCAGCGCTTCCTGCACCTTGCCGATCCACTCCCGCGTCCGCGTCACCACCTCGGCGGGATCCTTGCCGTTTTTCACGTCGTTGCTGCCGCAGTACCAGACCACCAGGTCAGGCCGGCAGGGCGGGACCACCCGGTCGAAAAAGCGGAGCTGGTGGGAGGTGTGGGAACCGCCAAAGGCCCGGTTCGTCACGGGCAGCGGGGCGAGGTCGGCCGGTGCGGTTTTCCACTGGCGGAAGATACTGCTGCCCACGAGGAGGATTCCCCCGGGAGCCGGAACCGGCTCCTCCGCAAACTTCTCCACCTGCACCTCCAGCTTGGAAGGCGGCTGGGCCGGCGCCGGTGTTTCGGCGGCGGGGGCCTGAAAGACGGCCCCGGCGAGGAAAAGGAGAAAGAAAAGCTTCAAGGCTTGGCGGATCGGTCCATCCACCCGGTGAGCGGATAGGCCGCACGATTGATCTCCTCCATGGACTTGAGCAGCGGCTCGTAGGGCTGGTACCGGTTGCTGACGATTCCCTTGTTGGCCGTGCCCTTTTTGCCATCGGTGCTTTCCGGATCCTCGTCCTGGTAGCGGAACCAGTGCCAGCCCACGCAGCCGCGGCTTTCCAGGAGCGTGATGACGAAATTTTCATAAAACTTCCCGCGGTCGGCCTGGGTCTTCACCTCCCAGCCGGCCGCCGCCTTCATCGTGGCGTTGGCCATGCTGCTGTCCGCTCCCTTCACATAAAATTCGGTCACCATGAACGGCTTCCCGGCCGTCTCCACCCACTCCCGGATGATCTCCGGCTCCGGGCCCCAGCGGCTGTAGTAGTTCACCGACACCACATCGAGGTGGCGGCCGGCCGCCTGCCAGATCGGCTTCACGTATTTGGGCCGGCCGTGCAGGCGGGAACCGAGACATAGATGATGCGGGTCGACCGACCGCACCGCCTCGGTGGTGACGCGGTAGTAGTGGTCGAACCAGTGACCGGCCCATTCGGCCTGCTCATCCTTGGAAACCACCAGCCCGGCCACAGGGGTGTCTTCTGTCAGGCCACGCTTTTCCCGGAGCCAGCGGCGCGCCTCGCGGCGGGTGCTCTCCCGGAGGGGATCGGAGGCATCCTCCCGCAGGGCGCTTTCCAGATCCGGCGTGATGATCTCGTTGTCCGAATAGGTTCCCAACAGGAACTTGTCCTCCCGGAGGTTTCCCAACCTGGCGGCGGCCTCTTCCCGGCAGTGGACGTTGAAGCCCTCGTCAAAGACGGGGAGCACGCTGGCATCGCCGGTTTCCCCCTGCTTCCACTGCTTCAGGCCGATTTTTTTCAGGTAGCTGGCGAACAGCCCGAGGTTGAAGGTGTAAACCAGCGGCGGGGGCGGAACGTTGGCCATGACCGGAAGCTCCGGCCAGCAACCCAAACCGTTGAAACCTTTTTGCCGCAGCCAAGCGGTGGTTTCGGCCGCCCACTTCTCCTCCGTGCCGTATTTTTCGGCAAAAACCTTTTTGGCCCCGGGCGAAGCGAGCGGCCGGACTGAGTTCACACCGATATGAAGGAAGCGATAGCCCTCCGGATCCACCAGCCACCAACGGTTGCCGAGCTTTTTCGTGCGGAAGAAACCGGAAGGGTTCCCTCCCTCCACCGGACCGGGATTTTTCCACCCCCCGTATTCGCTCAACTCCACCATGGCCGGGGAGGAAAATCCCCCGAGATCCGCCAGGGTCCGGTTCGGAAAGGATTCCCAAGGTTTGTCGGGGGCTTTCCTGGCCTCGACCGGGCCAGCCGGCCCAACCGCCGGCATCCCGAGGGAGAGACCCAGGACGAAAAACAGCAGCTTCATGGCTCTTTCAGGTGACGGTCGAGCCAGGTGAAGACGAGGTCGGCGATATCCATGAGGATCGGTCCGTTCCGTTTCATACGCACCTCGAAATCAAAGGTGTGTGGCGCATCGGGAATCAGGATGAGGGCGTTGCGGTCCGCCGGCAGTTTCGCCTTCAGCGCGTCGGCCTCGGCTTGGGTGGAAATGGTGTACTCGGGGCACGGTAGGCCGGCTCCGAGAAGCTTGGAGCGAAGGAGTTGGCTCTGGGCAGGCAGAACCACCGTGTCGCCCGTGCCGTGGACCATGAGGAGGGGCGGGGCGTCCTTGTCGACGTAGCTGGTGGGCGAACCTTTGCGGTAAAGGTCCGGGGCCTCGGCCTTGGTTTTGTTGAACATGGCCATCTCCGGCTTGTTCGGGTCGGTGACCGGCCGGTCGCTCTTGTAGGTCATCAGGTCGACGGCCCCGTAGAAGTCGACCGCGCAACGGATTTTGGTGGAAATGTTTGTCCGGGTTCCCTCGCCGTCAAAGCCATCCTCCGGGCCGGTCAGGGCCAGCATGAAGGCGAGATTGCCGCCGGCGGAACCGCCAAGCGCACCGATCCGTTCGGGGTCGATGTTGTATTTTTCGGCGTTCAACTTAAGCCAGCGGACGGACTCCTTCACATCGTGGACGTTTTGCGGCCAAGTCACCTGGCCCTTCATCTTGCGGAGCTTGTAGTTGATGCTCATGGCCAGATACCCGCGCTTGCTGGCGTTGGTGCCGAAATTGATCTCGCGGAAACGGCGCTTGTCCCCGTCGTTGAAACCGCCCCCATGGATCAGAATGAGCGCAGGCGCCTTTTTCCCAGGCGGGACGTTGAGGGGAAGATAGAGGTCGGCCTTTTCCTTCCGGTCCCCCTCAAGAAAGGAGACGTCCAGCTCGTGGGGGATGTCCGCGGGGATGGTGAGCTCCTTTTTTGGAGCCTTGGGGGTCGGGGCGGAGGTCTCGGCGGCAGGTTCCCCGCCCGGTTCCTCTTCCTGGGCCTGCAGGGGAAACAGTCCGGGAACAAGAAGGAGAAACAGAAGATGTTTGTTTTTCATGGGGCGAGGACCGCGAAGCGGCCGGTTTGTCGAATATCGACGGAGGAGGAGCCGATCTCCACCTCAAACTCCCCGGGCTCAACCGTCCGTTTCCCGGCCGCATCGATCAGCTCCAGATCCTTGGGCCCAAGCTGGAAACGAACCGTCTTTTTCTCCCCCGGACGGAGCGAAATCCGCTGAAAGCCCCGCAACACCTTTTCGTAGGGAGTCACGGAGGCCAGCAGGTCCTTCACATAAAGCTGCACCACCTCATCCCCGGCCACCCGGCCGCTGTTTTTCACCTCCACGGAGACCTCCACTTCCCCTTCCGGGGAAATTTTCCCGGGGCTGACCTTGAGACCGGAGTAAGAGAACTCCGTGTAGCTCAACCCATGGCCGAAAGGATAGAGGGCGCCGGTGACGAGGCTGTTGCCCGCCCCGTTGGGATCTTCCCCCTTCCCCATCCCGGCCTGGCTGGCCGGCTTGGCGGGGAAGTTGAATTCGATCTGCCCGACGCTGCGGGGAAATGTCACCGGAAGTTTTCCCCCTGGGTTGAAATCTCCAAACAGCACCTCCGCCACCGCCTGACCACCGTACTCCCCTGGGAACCAGGCGGCGAGGATGGCCGGCACTTTCGCCTGCACCAGGTTAATGGTGAGCGGACGACCCCCGAGGATCACCGCCACCAGCGGCTTGCCGGTGCAGGCCAAAGCCCGAACCAGGTCATTCTGAAAGCCGGGCAGGTCCAGCGAAGTCCGACTTTTACTCTCACCGACCATGGCGTCCGACTCCCCCAACACCACGACGACTGCTTCCGCCTCTCCGGCCATCTTTACCGCCTCATCGATCTCTGCCTTTTCCTTTTCCGTGGGGGGGTCGGGAAGAATTTCCGAAAGCGGCCAGCGACTGTCGGCATAGTCACATCCCTTTGCATAAAGCACCTCAGCCCCGGGCAATAACTTTCGGATTCCCTCCTCCACGGAAATCACCTCGCCGCCAAAAGAGCCGTACCGGCTCAGCGAACTCACCTCCTCACGGGCTCCGGGACCGCAAACCAGAATCTTCTTCAGACTCTTGGAGAACGGCAGGGTCCGGTTTTCGTTTTTCAGTAGCACCAGGGACTCGCGGGACGCCTGTCGGGCTACTTCGCGGTGAGCGACGGATCCGACCACGGCGTCCGAGGCGGCCGGATCGGCCACGGGCAGACGGTCGAACAGTCCCAGTTGGAACTTCACGCGCAACACATCGCGTACCCGGTCGTCCACCACCTTCTCGGACAAGCGGCCCTGTTTCACCAGCTCACGGACCGGCCGGATGAATTTTTCCGGCGAATTGAACTCCGTCCGCACGTTGCCGCCGGCCTCGAGGAATTGAAGGCACGCCTCCGGATAATCACGGGCGACGCGGTGTTTGCTGGCGAGGTAGTCGACCGCGTCACTGTCGGACACCACATATCCCCGGAAGCCGAAACGGCCGCGAAGAATATCGACCATGAACTCGTGGCTGGCGGAAACGGGCACCCCGTCAAAGTCGTTGTAGGAACTCATCACCCCCTGCATGCCACTGGCCCGGATCACCCGCTCCCACGGCCACAGATAAAGCGTCTCCATTTCCCGCGGGGCGACATGAGGATCCGTCCGGGCCTGGCCGTCGCGGCCGCCTTTGGGAATCGAGTAGACCGCAAAATGTTTTCCGGTGGAGGCCACGCCGTTTTTCTCCAATGCGGTGGCCTGAGCGGAGCCGAGTTGCCCTACATGAAAGGGATCCTCGCCGTAACACTCCACCACCCGGCCCCAGCGGGGGTCGCGGGCCAGATCGAGGACGGGGGAATAAATATTTGAGTAGCCGAGGGCTTTGGCTTCCTTGGCGGTCACCTCCCCGATTTTGGCGACCAAATCCCGGTTCCAGGTCGCCCCGACACCGAGCTGGGAGGGAAAGCAGGTGGCACGGTAGTGGGCGACGCCGCGGATGCCTTCATTGGTGAAGTCGACCGGAATGCCCAGACGGGTCTCATTCCAGAACCACTCCTGGATCTGGTTGAGGGCCTTGGCGTGGTTGGAGGGAGGCCAGACCAGGTCATTGATCTTTTCCACCTGCGTTTGAAAATCGCGTTTGGCCTGGGGACCCAGCTCCGGGATCCCGTTGAGCTGCTCGTCGATGTTGGCGATCCCATCCCTCCAGATTTCCTTCTTCCAGCCCGGGGTGGGCAACTTGTCCTTGAGAACCCGTCCGTAGCCGTAAAGGGTGGCCAACTGGCAGGTCTTTTCTTCCAGGGTCATCTGGCGGAGTAGGTCCTCCACTCTCTCCTCGACCGGACGAGACGGATCCTCGTACGGATCCACCTTTCCATTCTTGTTTAGATCCCCTGCTTCTATGGACGGAGGCAAGAGGAGGGGCAAAAGGAAGAGGATCGGAAGAAATGAAGGTAACATCAGGAAACCGAAAGTTGCCAAAAAATGACTTTGGAAGACAGAGGAGGCTATCGGAGCAATTATGCATCCTTGTGCAACATTTAGTCCGCACCTACTTCTTCTTATTCTTATTTTCGTCCTTTTTTTTGTCCTTTTCCTCCGACAAGGGCTCGGTTTTAAGGGTTTTTGCCTCCACGACCTTGAGTTTGCCGCGGCCCTGCGCCGCGATCGCCTTGAGAAAGTTGGTTTCCGAGGCGCGGGCTTGGGCGGTGAGATAGTGAATGACGTGGATGACGGCGGGGGATTTCTGTTTCCCCTGCAGTTCCTTGACCAGAGGTAAAATGTCATCTTCCGTCATTTTTTTGAATTCCCCTGAGGGATCACGCATGTTGGCCTCTCCATCGGTGAGGATAAAAATAGTGGTGGGGTCGTAACGGAAGGCGAGTTTGAAGCCGGTGTCCAAACGGGTTCCGTTGCCTTCGACAAGGTTGGCCTCCCCTCGCCGGCCCCGGATGGAGGTGCCGGGATCCT
>CAZURF010000077.1:0-6254 GCA_964623555.1 uncultured Akkermansia sp.
GAGGATCCGGCCAATGTGGTTTTTGTCGGGAAGCCACGGGTCATGCCGGAGGTGGGGGGCAGGAAGATTGAGGCGAGAGAAGTGAAGGGAAGGGGGAAGCTGGAGACTCCCAAGTATTTGGGCTCGCCGATCAAGGAGTTTCCCGGGCGGATGATCCGGGTTTGGCTGCCGCCGGGATACGAGGGCGGAAAGGAAAGGTATCCGGTGGTCTACTGCCATGACGGGCAGAATATCTTCGATCCGGGCGGGCCATTTGGTTCGTGGTCAGCGGACAAGGTGGCGGCGGAGGAAATGAGCGCAGGACGGGCGCGGTCGGCAATTTTGGTGGGCATCGACAACACGCCGGACCGGGTGAGGGAGTACCTGCCGCCGTCGGACGTGGTACCCAGGGGCCGACCCGCGGAAGGTGAAGCGGGCCGGGCGGATCTTTATGCCTGTTATCTGCTGGAGGTGGTGAAACCTCACGTCGATCGCACTTACCGGACCTTACCAGGGAGAGAGAATACCTTGGTGCTGGGGTCCTCGATGGGCGGGGTGGTTTCGCACTATCTATCGGAGCAGCACGGGGATGTTTTCGGCGCGGCCGGGGTATTCTCGCCAGCCTACTGGGCTTGCCCCAGGTTTTATGCGGAGTCGCTCAAGAAGCCTAAGCCAGACGGCCGGACCTATCTGGATATGGGGACGCGGGAGGGAAGGAGCTACTGGCCCGACGTGATCCGCATTTACCAGCATTGGGTGAAAAGCGGGGCGGTAATCTGGGGGGACTTATGGTTCCAGCCGGGAATTCGTGCAGAGCACAGTGAGAGGGCGTGGAGGGAAAGATTACCGGCGGCGTTGCGGTTTCTTTTGCCGCCTGAAAAAGAGAACTAAGCGGCGCGTCGCCGACGAAGCCAGGCGAGGGCGACCCCCACCAGCAACAGGGAACCCGTGGAAGGCTCAGGAATCACGTTGGCGGTGAGGATCAAGCTGCCGTTCCAAACCGAATAGACATCCTCCGCAAAGGTATCCGTCGCCACCCCGCCGAACCAGTTGTTGTCGAATTTCAGGGGCTTGATGTAGTTGTCCGGAGCCTGAAAGAGACTGTCCTCCGGACGGTTTTGGGTGCCAAACCAGACAATGTAATCCATGCCTTGTTCCACGGCCCAGGAAGAGTTCATGGTTGAATCAAAAAGTTCCACCGGGGCGGCAAAGGAAAATCCGCTGAGATCACTTCCGTACCGGATTCTTTTGCTGTCGTCCGAAGTCCACCACTGGATGGAGTAGCCGTAGTTGCCGGGGCCCGGAGTAAGACCGGCGTTGCTTTGGGACATTTCGGTGATTTTGAACTGCCATCCATTGCCGGCGGTGGCGGTGATGCCGAAGCTGCTGTTAACCGAGGAGAGTTTGAGTTGCTGGCCCCAGCTGGAGGCATTCACCATATCGGAACGCAGAAAGATGTTAAACGAGCCAAGGCCTTCTCCATTGGAGAGCCCCTTGGCCCATCTTTCGTACCGGTCGAATGACTGGGAGGAGGTCCAGGTCATCGCCGAGTTGTCGGCGTTGATGTTGTAAATATCCCGGGCGACGGCTCTTTGGTTTCCAACCGCCTTGGAAATTCCCTGGCTGAGGGGAACATTCATGAGATGGCCGGCATTGAAATCAAACCGAACGACCTGACTAACCGCTGCCTGGGTCGGTTGGCCTCCTAAACCAAGGGCAAGGAACATCACCACCACAAAGGCCGAATTGAAATGAGTAAAAATCAACGCCGAATATTAAACCAAATTTTATTTAGAACGCGAGGGCTTATCTGTGAAAAAACAGGCCCTTCATCTCGTGTATAAAGCATTGAACGAAAGGTATTTACAATATCCATTATGGCTGCCCTCAGCCAACTATAACCTGAAGTACCAAATCAAAAAGGCAGGGAATTAATGAATTGAGGAGTCGGACTGGCGGGTGTGGCGGATGCCTTCGGAAACAATCAACCAAATGACGATTCCGCCACAAACCACAAAAGCCACCAAAAGAAAGATCAGCCCCAAACCCGTGTGCGCCTCGTCCATGGGATAATCTAATCCCGAACCGGAAAGGTTGTCATTCCAAAATCCGGACCGTTTGTCCGCCGCTTGGAAAGGGTCCATTCTGGGTGGATGAGCCCCCTGCAGGAGCGCTTTCTGGATCTGAAAAAAAAACGTCATGCGGTGGTCTTGGCCCACAACTACCAGCGTCGGGAGATCCAGGAGGTGGCCGATTACGTGGGAGATTCCCTGGGCCTTAGCTATGCGGCGCAAAAGGCCGGGGAGGATGTGATCCTTTTTTGCGGGGTCCATTTCATGGCGGAAACAGCCAAGATTGTGAATCCCGCAAAAAAAGTTCTGATGCCGGATCTCCACGCCGGCTGTTCGTTGGCGGATTCCTGCCCGGCGGACAAACTGGCCTCTTATCTTCGGGAAAATCCGGACCTCTATGTGGTCTCCTACGTCAACTGTACGGCGGCGGTGAAGGCCCAGAGCGATGTCATCTGCACTTCGGGCAACGCGGAGAAAATTGTCCAGCGGGTGCCCCAGGATCGGGAGATTCTTTTTTTACCCGACCGAAATTTGGGGGACTGGGTGATGCAAAAAACCGGCAGGAAAATGCGCCTCTGGGATGGGGACTGCTACGTGCACATGGAATTTACCGCATCCTCCATCGACAAGATCCGGAAAGAACATCCCGAAGCGCCGGTGGTGGCCCACCCGGAATGCACCCGGGCGGTCCGGGCTTTGGCAGACGAGGTCTGTTCCACGGAAAAGATGGTTTCGTTTTGCCGGAGCAACCCTGCTTCGGCGTTCATCGTGGTCACCGAGGAGGGCATGTTGCACCGGTTACGCCGGGAGATGCCGGACAAAAACTTTATTCCCGGCCCTACCGACCACTGCGCCTGTTCCGAGTGCCGCTATATGAAGATGAATACTTTGGAGAAGGCCGTCTCCGCCTTGGAGAATCTCACCCCAGAAGTGATTTTGGATGACCCAATCATTGCCAAAGCCAGGAGTCCTATAGAAAGAATGCTCGAATGGAGCCGTAACTAGTTACCAAAGAAGCACTTGCAGAACAAAAACTTTCGCAACCTTTTGTAAATGTTTTCTCTGTGAATCTCTGATAAGATTGCTAGCACTTTTTACGTAATATCATGAAATTAAAGGCTTCATGGGTATGTATGTGCTGTGCCTTGGCCATGTGGCTAGGGGGGGGCTGCATGCTAGTGGCCCAGACCTCGGAGCCCCCGGAATCCGTGGAACCCCCGCTTCAGATCACCTCGGATGGGGCCAATCGTTACGAGGGGGGCATTTATTATGCCGAGGACAACGTGACCGTGACCTACGGGGGTGATGTGTTGATGGCCGACCAGGTCCATTTTAACCCAACGACCAAGGAGGCCACGGCCAAGGGCAACGTCCGTCTTTACATGATGGATCAGATCTATCGGGGTGACCTGTTGACCTACAATTTTCGCACCAAAAAAATCCTCTCGGAAAAATTCCGCTTTTTGGACGGCAAGATGATGGTGGAAGGGCAATCCATCAACACGCCGGAGATCGGCCAATACGACATCGACGGCGGCCACTATTCGACGGATAACCGCGAGACGCCCGGATGGAAGGTGAAGGCCTCCTCCGTCAGCCTTTACCCGGACGACAAGACCGTTGTGGAAAACTCCGTCGCCTATTTCGGGGATGTGCCGTTTTTCTGGTTCCCCTATCTGGTCCAGTACCAGCGCGACACGCATTCCTCCGTGGATGTCTCCGTGGGGTCCGTCTCCCGACTCGGTACTTATGCCCTAGGGTCGTACCGTTTTGCCATCACCGACAAACTCAAGGGAGAAATCAACCTGGATTACTACAGCCGACGGGGCTGGGCTGGCGGAGCGGCGGCCTCCTACGTGACCCCGGGCAAGGGCACGGATCATCCCATCACGGCCGTCAATCTGCGCGGCTGGTACATTAATGATCGCGGATATCAAATCTACGACGATACCGCTCAACGCCCCACCAACGCATTGCCGCCCCGTGGCCGGTACTGGTTTCCCTACAGCCACAACACCACGATCATGAAGGGGGGAAACCGGACGGATTCCGACCGAGCTCCCCAGTTTGACGATCCCTCCTTCAGCTCTCGCTCCCACATCAATGTCCTCAGTGATGCCTACGTCACCCAGGATTTCTTTGCCGATGACTACATTCGCGACCAGCAGCCCGACACCTACCTGGATGCCATGTATCAGGATCCGAACTTCACGGTGACGGCCAACGCGAGGACGCAGATCAACAACCTTTTCCAGACCCAGCAGCAGAAGCCTTCCGCCAAGATCGAGTTCAAGCGTCAGTTCATCCCCGGCACGTACGACAAGGAGGAGTTTTTGCGCAATCCCGACGGCCACCCCGGTTTGGCCTATGAGGGCGAGTCCAGCGTCAGCTACCTGGGCACCCAATGGAACCAGGTGTCGAACCAGACCGATTACACGGCGATCCGTTATGATACCTACCACCAGCTTCTCTACCCGCGGCAGTATTTCGACTGGCTCAACTTCACGCCCCGCGCGGGCCTCCGTGGAACCGTCTACACCCGCAGCAATCTGGCTCCGGGCAACGCCGTGCAAAACACCGCCAGCGGCGCGGGATACAACATCGGCAACAACGCCACCCTGGCCGACACATCCCTCTTTCGTTATGTGTTCAACCTCGGAGCCGATTTTTCCACCAAGGCCTACTCGACCTGGAACGACGTGAAGCAGAAGGCCTGGGCCATCGACGGTCTTCGGCACGTGATGGAGCCGTTTGTGAACTTTAGCTACGTGCCGCGTCCCAACGTCCGACCCACGGACTTCGCCGGGTTTGATAATCGTGTCAACTCCACCCAATCCACCCCCCTTAACCCGACCCTGTACAACTCGATCGATTCGATCGACCAACTGCTCGTGGTGCGTCCCGGAATCATGAACCGCATCCTGACCCGGCGTGACGGCCAGCCTTACGAGCTGGCGAACTGGAAATTGTACGGGGATTACCAGCCGATCCGTCCGACCCTGCCGGGTTTGAACACCGCCAACGTGGAAGTTCCCGAAACCGTCAACTCGGATTTCCCCCAGATTTACAACGAGCTGAACGTCATGCCGGTCCCGTGGTGGACCGGGACCTTGGGGGCCTCCACCGCTGTGAGCGGCAACGGCTACAACTCCATCAACCTGGGGAGCCGCTGGCAAATCATCCCCGCTCTTGAGCTCGGGCTTGGCTATTCGTTTTTGGAGCAGTTTGCCTACGTGGACGCCCTCAACAACCAGGTTCTGACGAATACCCAGACCCAGGTCATCAACGGGAACGCCAACTATCGCCTGAACGAAAGCTGGTTTTTCAATGCCGGGGTTACCTATGCGATGAATCCGGATCTTTTGCAGCAGGTGAACTTCGGAATCTACCGGGACATCGGGGCCTGGATTCTCGGGGCCTCCGTGGCCAACCGGCAAAACCAGGGATCCCCCTCGGAATTTGTCGCCTTGGCCACCCTGACCCTCAAGGCCTTCCCGGAAATACCCCTGGGCTTCAACCAGGCGCCGACCAGCAGCGGGGTTTCCTTCGCCGGCCAGCAGCAGGGTTACTAATCCGCTTTTTTGGTTGCCCGGAAAAACTTTTGAAAGCCAACGTTACGGTCGTCCTGGGTCTCCAATGGGGGGATGAGGGAAAGGGGAAAATCCTGGATGTCATGGCGGGCGAGGCCGACTGGGTTTTCCGTGCCCAAGGAGGCAACAACGCCGGCCATACGGTGGAAATCGGCCGCGAAAAATATGTCCTCCATCTGGTGCCTTCGGGAATTTTGAGATCGGGCGTTTCCTGTCTGATTGCCGGCGGGGCCGTGGTCGATCCCGCCAGCCTGGTGGCGGAGATCCAGGGTCTCCACCAGCGCGGCATCCGCACGCGCGGACGGCTTCACTTGGCCTCCCAGGCGCATCTCGTGCTTCCGCATCATCGCGCCATCGACCGGGGCTCGGAAAAAAAGCGGGGCAAAGGGAAAATCGGCACCACCGGCCGGGGTATCGGCCCAGCCTACGCGGACAAGGCGGCCCGGGTGGGCCTGCGGGCAGGGGAACTGGCTCTTTCCCCTGCCGAGCTTGCCCGCCGGATCCGGGAGCGGATTCGGATTCACAACCTGGCCGCCCGGCACCAGGGCTGGGAAACGGTGGCTCCGACCCCGGCGCTCCGGCAACTCCACCAGGCCGCCAAAGTTCTGAAGCC
>CAZURF010000078.1:0-5863 GCA_964623555.1 uncultured Akkermansia sp.
ATTACCGGGATGGATTTTCCCCACCATGCTGGTGGCATAGCCGGCCTTCTTCATCATCTTCAGCAACGGCAGATGGCGCGGATCCTTCCAAAACGGGACTTCGGGAGCCACCGGGTTTTCGTAGTAGCCGGTGTGGTGCGGGTATTTGCCGGTCATCATCATGGCGCGCGAGGGGGCACACACCGGCGTGGCCCACGCGTTCCGGAAAAGAACGCCATCATCGCTCAACTTCTGCAGGTTGGGCATGGGGATGGAGCCGCCATAAGGCGACAGCTCATCCGCCGAGACATCGTCAGCGAGGATCAGGATGATATTGGGCCTCGCCGCCCCCTCCCCGGCGGCTTGCAGGCAAACCGCCGAGAGGAGAAAGCATGCCATGAAAGGCAAATGCCGAAACCCGGGAGACCGCATCCAAAAACGATGCCCAACCCCGCTGCGGGGAGCGATTGGATTCCCGCCCTGCTTCAGGCCACCGCCGAAACTTCCTGAAAAAGCTTCCGTGCGAGTTTGGCGTAAAGGATGGCCTGCGCGTAACGGTCGGACTCCTCCATCATTTTCCCGTCCGGGCCGGGAAAGAGACGGGCGTAGTAGTGGGTCCCGTCGAGCAGCTCCGGCGCAAAGATCAACACGTCCCCGCGGCCGGCATGGTCGAGAAATCCCCGCATCGCCCGCTTCCAGAGGGTGCGGAAGTCGGAAAAATAGTCCGCCGCCCCGACGGCGGCCGCCGGCCGTTCCATCCCTTCATCAATCGGCACCTGCATATGCCCGGGGCTGGCGATCCTCCCATGCATGAAGCCGACCCGCTCAAAAATCGGTTTCATGAAATCGATTTTCATCTCCAGGCCCCCGTAAACCATCTCCTGCCCACAGTAGTAGTGGCTGAAGTCCCCGTTGAAGAGAACTTCGGGGAACCGCTTGGTGATCTGCACCGTGCGCCACATGTCCTGCGTGATCGTGGCGCGATGGGTTTCAATGAAAATGGGCAACCTTGTTTTGTCCGAAGCGGCCAGGATGGCCTCGACCAAGCGGAAAACGTCGTCATCGTCCTCGATCCCCCAGCCCGCATGAACGGTCAGACAAAGGTCGCCCCGGGCTTTGTGCTTTTCGGCCAGAGGCAAGGCCTCCTGGGGTTGGTTGATCCGGCCGAGCCCACAATGGGGGAGCGGCCCGACGGGGGGTGGACCGTCTTCGGTCAGTTGAACGCCCTCGAAACCGTCCGCCTCCAATGTTTCCAAAAGCTTATCCTTCCTGGCATTTTTCCAGACCGAGTTCCTGCTCAGGCCGGCAAGATTATAAAGGTTCAGGAACACCCGCAGTTTGGGCGCATCTCCCGACCCGTCGTTCAGATACCGGGGATGCCTCAAAACTCGTCGCAGGAAATCTGGGACGGATTGACCCCGAGGTCAGCCAGCATCTTCCGACAGGCCTTGACCATCATCGGTGGCCCGCAAAGGTAGAATTCAACCGCCCGCACGCCAGGATGATGACGAAGGTGCTGGTCGAGCACAACCTCGTGAATGAATCCGACGGAGCCCTCCCATCGGTCTTCCGGCAATGGCGAGGAGAGCGCCGCATGAAAACAGAAGTTGCCATGCTTGGCAGCCAGCTGCTCGAAATACTCCTGGTAGTAGAGCTCCTGCCTAGACCGGGCCCCGTACCAGTAGCTGATTTTTCGCGCCGATTTTTCCGACTCGAGCAAGTGGCTCAGGTGCGCGCGCAACGGAGCCATCCCCGCCCCACCCCCGATGTAAACCATCTCCTTCTGAGTCGGCTTGATGTGGAAGTCCCCGAAAGGCCCGATGGCCGTGACTTCGTCCCCCGGCCGCAGGTGGAACACATAGGACGAGCCGACTCCCGGCGGACAGTCCTGGCCGGGTGGAGGCGTGGCGATGCGGACATTGAAACGGAGGATGCGCTCCCCCTTGGGATTCGAGGCCAGCGAGTAGTTGTTGCGTTTACCGGAAACAGGATTGGTGACCTCAAGATCAAAGACATGCTGATGACGCCAGACGGGGGCAAAAGGCTCCGCAATGTCGAAGTCCCGGAACCGGATGCGGTCGTAAGCTGGAATCTCAATCTGCAGGTAGTCGCCCGGAGTGAAATCGACTTTCGCGGAGGCCTCCGCCGGCTCAAGGACCAGCTCCTTGATAAAGGTGGCGACGTTCCGGTTGCTGACCACCCGAAGCTTCAGGCTGGCCTGTTGCCGGGCACCGGCCCCGCCGGGTTTGAGCACATTCAACCAAAGCCGCCCTGCCCTCTCCTCGATCGGATAGGTGGCCAACCCACGGCAGATGGGCGCCCGGGCGGGCGAACCGTCAGCCAGATGAAAACGTCCGTTGTGTTTCGGGCACTCGATGATGTCCCCTTTCACCAGGCCGTCGGCCAGATGGGTGTTTCCGTGGGTGCAGATGCCATCCGTGGCAAAGAGCGCTCCTTTTTCGTCGCGGATCAGGGCGTAGCTTTTGCGGCCGTGGTCGAAGCGCAACACATCCGCGGGACCGAGGTCGGCGGCGGCGCAAATTTCGATCCATCCCCCGGCGTCCGTCTTGGCATCCGCGCCCTTGACCGGCTCGAGCGCACTTTGCCGGGGTGGCGGCAGTTTTCTCTTCACGTGGTAGGAGGGATCCGAGACCTGCTTGAGGACCGCGGGCAGAATTTCGCGCCAGGCAGCGGCAATGGATGGATAGGGCGGCGGACAGTCCGCTTTGACGAGTTCATGCAGCTTCGGGAGGTTGTGATAGGGCACCAAGGGAAACATGTGGTGCTCAAGGTGGTAGTTCATGTTCCAGTACACAAACCGGCTGAACGGATTCATGAACACCGTGCGGCAATTGAGCCGGTGATCCAGGACGTTTTCGGCCAGCCCGGCGTGTTGGGTGGTGTTGTGGACGATCATCAGCCAGGTCCCAAAGAAATGCGGCAACAGGATCAGAAAAATCGGGATCCAGGACTGGAGCACAAGAGCGGTGGCGACGGTGGCGACATAAACACCGAGAATGATCCGGGCATTGCGAAAGATCTTGGGGAACTGGCTTTCCGGGATGAAGGTCCGCTCCGCCGCACTCACGCGGCCCAGGGCGTGCCGGATCAGACCGGGAAAATATCCCTGGTAAACATTGATCGCGAACAGGCTCAGGAGATGGGCGCGCAGATCCGGGGGCCGGGAGACTTGGATTTCCGGATCGCGACCGACGATGATGGTATCGGAATGGTGCCGCGTATGGCTCCACCGCCAGACCACGGATTCGCGCATGACCATGAAAGAGGCCAGCTCGTAAAGGGCGTTGTTCATCCAGTCCGTTTTGAAGGCGGTGCCGTGGCCTGCCTCATGCCAGCGGGAGTCTGAGGCGGTGGCATAGAGGACCGCGTATAGGGCGTAAGGAATAACCGCCCACCAGGTGCCCCACAGCGCGATCGTCCCCCAAGCGGTCAGCCCCAGGAGGGC
Source organism: uncultured Akkermansia sp. (assembly GCA_964623555.1). Classification (GTDB taxonomy): domain Bacteria; phylum Verrucomicrobiota; class Verrucomicrobiia; order Methylacidiphilales; family Verrucolacustridaceae; genus Verrucolacustris. The sequence goes on from CAZURF010000078.1 coordinate 3,446, forward strand.
AAACCAGGTCAGGGTATCGCGGATGGCCGGACCATCCCGACGTTCCAGCAATTTTCGCAGCTCTTTTCTCGGAACCGGGGTCTGGTACCAGTCCGCCTCGGCCAGCCCGAGTTCCACCGCCTTCGCCGCATTTTTCCCCGTGAGCGAATAATCAAGCCGTTCTGGGGGTTTCATCGCCGGCGCGGCCGCAACGAGGGAATCATGGCCCATAACAAGTGCAATATGCGTCGGCATCCTGTCCGGGGAAATGGACAGAACCGCACTTTTGCATGTATTTTCCGGACATGCCAAAGGTTCCCCACCGTTACCGGCTCTACTCCTTTCCCGAGCGGGAAACCCCTCTTGGCCGAGTGCACTTTGGGGGTGTGCTGCCGGATAGCACGGGAACCGGCTGGGACGGTTTTCGCAAGTACGGCATGTATGCGGCGGTATTGATCACCCGCGGGAGCGGGGTCTACCGGGATGCCTCGGGCCGGGAGATCCTGCTGTCGGAAGGCTCGGCCATCCTGGTTTTTCCGGAGGTGCCCCACCATTACGGTCCGGGTCCGGGGATGCGCTGGGACGAGGTGTTTGTGGCCTTTTCCGGTCCCGCCTTTGATGCATGGCGAGCCCATGGCTTGGATCCGGCCCACCCGGTCTGGCGCCTGCAGGATCCCCATGCCGAGTCCGCTTTCCTCCGCTCCCTGCTCGCGAGACCGGTCGAAAATCTTGAAGGAGCGATCCGGCAGGCTGCGGATGTCCACGGAATGTTGGCCCGCTGGCTGGCGCAAAGGCCCAATCAGGAAGCATTGCCCCTCTGGCTGGAGAAGGCCCGGCGGACCCTGACTTCCGTGCCCGGGCCAAACACCCCCGCTTCCGTTGCGCGGGAATCCGGTCTTCACGCCGACGCGTTCCGCCGGGCTTTTCGGAAGTGGACGGGCGAAACTCCCGCCCGGTTCCACCGGCGTCATCGACTGGCCATGGCGGTCGATCTGCTCCGGAGACAGGAGCTAGGCTTGGCGCAGATCGCCGAGGCTCTCGGGTTCCATGATGCCTTCCACTTTTCCAAGTGCTTCAAGCAGTCCTACGGCTACTCCCCCTCGGTGTACCGTACGCTGCCGCCCAAACCGTCCGGAAAAATGATCCGGCGGGTTGTAAAACCATCCGCGACCAAGCCTCGCTGAACCAGCCGGCATCATCATGGCTTGTCACCATCCCCCGCAACGCGTATCCGGATGGAATTCATGAACCTTGCGCTCGGTGTCTTCTTCCATTGGATCGGCGGGCTCGCCGCCGCCAGCTTCTACATCCCCTACCGGGCCGTGCAGCGCTGGTCGTGGGAAACCTACTGGCTGGTGGGAGGGCTCTTCAGCTGGATCCTCGCCCCCTCCTTGCTGGGCAGGGTCTTTGTGCCCGATCTGTACGGTCACATCGCGGCCGCTCCCCGCTCTTCGGTTCTCTGGTGCTATTTCTTCGGGGTTCTCTGGGGAATCGGTGGGATCACCTTTGGCCTCACGATGCGTTACCTGGGGATCGCACTGGGGATGGCCGTGGCGCTCGGCTTTTGCGCCGCCTTCGGCACGCTCATGCCGCCAATCTTTGCGGGCGACTTTGGCCGACTCCTCACCACCCTTTCCGGGCTGGTGGTCTTGGCCGGGGTGGGCGCTTGTCTGCTCGGCATCGGCCTGAACGGTGCAGCTGGCATGTCCAAGGAGGGCGAGCTTTCGGCCGAAGAGAAGGCAGCCGCGGTGAAGGAGTTCAATTTCCGCAAAGGCATGGTCGTCGCCACATTCGCCGGGATCATGAGCGCCTGCTTCGCCTACGGGCTCGCCGCCGGCCGGCCTATCGGCGAAATCACCCTCGCCGCCCTGCAGGCTTCCGGCGGAAGTCCTCTTTGGCAAAACCTCCCCATCCTCGTGGTCGTTCTATGGGGCGGTTTCACCACCAACTTCATCTGGTGCGTCATCCTTAACATCCGTAACCACTCCACCCATCAGTACCTCAACACCAATCCCGCCTACACGGCCGAGATGGGGACGGCGGAAGGCCTGATGATGTCGGATGCGCCCGAGATTGCAGCCAACCGGGAGGCCGCCTCCCAAGGGATGGGTGGAGTGGCCAGGCCGACCGGCCCCGCCCCGCTCCTGCGCAACTATCTTCTCTGTGCCTTGGCCGGCTTCACCTGGTACCTGCAGTTTTTCTTTTACAGCATGGGGGAGACCAAGATGGGGGCGTACGCCTTCTCCAGTTGGACGCTCCACATGGCCTCGATCATCATTTTCAGCACGCTTTGGGGCCTGTTTCTCCATGAGTGGCGGGGGTCGGGTCGTCGCACCATGAAGCTGGTCTGGCTCGGCCTTTTTGTCCTGGTCGCCTCCACCATTATCGTCGGCTACGGCAACTACCTCGGCGGCTCATCGGCCGGGCATTAAAGTTTCT
>CAZURF010000079.1:0-5850 GCA_964623555.1 uncultured Akkermansia sp.
TCCTTTTCGATGGTTTCAATGACCTTCGCGCTCATACGGACTCCTCCTTGATCATGGTCTTTTCTGCCGCCTTTGTCGTTCCAAGTAAATCTCCGCGTCGGGTGCGGGTCCGGGCCAGGGCCTGTTCCCGGCGCCACGCCTCAATTTCCGCGTGGTGCCCGGAAAGCAACACCTCCGGCACCTTCATCCCCCGAAAAGTCTCGGGCCGGGTGTATTGGGGACCCTCCAGCAGGCCTGCCTCAAAAGAGTCTGTCCCGGCGGATTCCTCGTTGCCCAACACCCCGGGAATCAACCGCACCAAGGCATCAACCAAGGCCAACGCCGGCAGGGTGCCATTGCTAAGGATATAGTCTCCGACGGAAATCTCCTCATCGATCCAGCCTTCCCGCACCCGTTCGTCGATGCCCTCATAATGGCCGCTCACCAGAAGAAGACGCGGATGCTGGGCTGAAATTTTCCGGACATGGCCCTGCGTCAGTTTTTTTCCTTCCGGGGTAAGGTAGATCACATGGGCACGGTCGATTCCCTCGCCACGGAGGTGCTCGATGGCATCCACGAGGGGCTCAGCCTTCATGACCATGCCGGGACCGCCGCCGAAAGGGCGATCATCGACGGTCTTGTGACGGTCCCGGGTGTAATCGCGGAGTTGGTGGACCCGGATTTTAACCAAACCCGCCCGCTGGGCGCGTCCCAGAATGCTCTCCGCCATGACCGCTTGGGCCATGGCGGGAAAGAGAGTGAGGAGGTCGATCGTCATGCCGCCCCTTCCCCGTCCTCGACCTCCACAAAGACGCGCCGGCCATCGCGGCTGGCTGCGTTGAGAAGGGAACGGATGGCCTCGATGGTGCGGCCGTTGCGGCCGATGATCCGGCCGAGATCCTCGGGATTTACGCGGATGCGGAAGAGAGTGCCGCGGTCATCGCCGGTTTCCTCGACATCGACCTCATCCGGATGGGTGACGAGACGACCCAGAACCATTTCGAGAAAGTATCGCATGGGATTCCGGGTCTCACCGGGAAGTTAGGACTTGGCGCTGCGCCGGGCCTTGCGGATGAAACCGGCCACGGTCTCGCTGGCCTTGGCACCCTTGCCGATCCAGTGATCGATCCGGTCCAGCTTGAGCTTCATGCCCTCGTTTTTGCCCATCGGGTCATAGGTCCCGACCATTTCGAGAAAACGCCCGTCGCGCGGACTGAGCTTGTCGGTCACCACGACCCGGAAGTAGGGGCGGTTTCTTTTGCCCTCTTTCCGCAAACGAATCACCACGGCCATAAATTCTGTCTCCTTTGGTTGGCTTTTGGGTTCCTTGGCATCCGGCGCAAGTCCCGCAAGCGAACCTCAAACCCTATCCACGGATCCCCCACTTTCCAAGGATAAAGTCCTTCGGGCTTAAGTCTTTCCAACGGCAAGGGCTTCCACGCATTCCAGCCAGGCATGAATGATCCACCCGTGAATTTCTTGGATTCGGGAAGTATCTTCACTGGGCACAACGATCGCGTGATCACAAAGCGATTTTGCACCCCCTCCCTCCTTGCCCAAAGCCCCGAGCCTCAGCATCTTACGACTTTTGGCAACTTCCAGGGCTTTGAGGATGTTGGGGGACTTTCCGCTGGTGCTAAATATCACCAACACATCACCCGGTTGCCCAAAGGCCTCAACTTGGCGGGAGAAAACATCCTCAAAAGACCAGTCATTGGAAATACAGGTCAAGGCCGTGCCGTCGGCGGAAAGGGAGAGAGCTGGAAGGGCTTTGCGATTTCCTCGGTAACGCCCGGTCATCTCCTCGGCCAGGTGCATGGCATCCGCCGCGCTGCCTCCATTGCCACAGGTCAGCACTTTGGACCCGGCTTTGACCCGCTCTGCCAGGGCCCGGCCAGCCGCTTCCACGGCGGGAACAAGCGAATGACACCGCTTGACGGTCTCCTCCAAGGCGGAAAGATCATGGGCGAGGTTCATTGGTGAGGTCCCTCTAGATTCCCACGGAAGATGAAAATCGTCGAAAAATATCTTTGGCAGTCCGTTCTGGTTCCCCTCCTTTTTGTGATCGCCGCCCTCTTCACCCTTTGGCTTACCTTTGACATTTTCGACAAGATTGGTCGCCTCATTGAGAAGGGCCCATCCCCCTGGTTGTTGGCCAAATACTTTCTGGTCCAACTCCCTGACTTGGCCCAATCCATCCTGCCCGTCGGGGTGCTTTTCGCGACGCTTTACGTGTTGGCTTACTTTTCCCGCCATCGGGAGTCGGTGGCGTTGCTGGCCGCCGGCATGAGTCCCCTGATCCTCGCCCGCCCCTTTTTGTTATGCAGCGCTGGATTATCCCTCGTGCTTTACTTTCTCTCCTTTTCCCTGTCCCCCCTGGCTCAGGCCAACCGGGAAAAGGTGAAAAAGCAGATCAAAAAAGAACCCACCGAGGAAAACTCATTTTCCCAGGTGGTTTATCGTTCCCCAAAGTTGTCGGGCCAAACCGAGGGGACCATCTGGTATATCGGCCGACTGGATTTGCAGGCCAAAACCCTTCAAAACGTGGAAATCCTCTTTCGCACCGAGCCCGAAGGTCGAGATATCGCCAAGATTTTTGCAGTTTCCGGGGAATACCGCGGGGGGGTTTGGCATCTCCAAAATGCGCGCCGGATCGACTATGGCGCCGGTCTGGACCTGGAAACGGCCGGACCGATCCTGCCCGAACTGATGATTCCGGAATTGACCGAGCCTCCCGCCATGCTGGCCGCCAAGCTGGTTCCCCCAGACGTGCTTCCTTGGTCGGAAGTGGCCCGCTTGGCCGGTGACACCACCCGCTTGAACCAGCGCCTCAGGGCTCCTTACGCCACGGAACATTGGCACCGTCTGATGTACCCCCTCGCCTGTCCCCTGCTTTGCCTTTTTGGGATTGCCTTTGGCATGACCGATGCCCGCCGGAATGTGGCGGCCACGGTTTTCAGCAGTGTTTTCGTCCTTTTTGCCTTTCTGGTGTTCACCCGGCTGTGCGTCGCTTTGGGCCAGGGGAACCGTATTCCCTCCTTCTTGGCAGGAACCTTGCCCACCGCGGCGTTTGGACTCGCCGGACTCTATCTTTTTGCGGAAAAGGTGGGATGGCTGTGGGAACTTCAGGGCTGGAGCAAAGAACATCCCCACGCCGCGGTCTGGCTTCGCCGTTTTGGACTTATTTCAGCGTGAAAATACTCGTTTGGACCCCATGCCTGCTGCTGGCCGTGGGATTAGGCACGGCTAAGTCCGAAACAAACTCCCCGTTTCCGATCCCAAGCGCCTCCCGTCTCCAGGTAAAATCCCAGAAGGAATCGCCCCCAGCAAACGTCGCTTTTGAAGTTCCCCTCCCCGCCCATGCCGCCCAACCTGCTGCCGATTCCTCCCGCCCGGGTTTCTATGTCTCTTCGGGAAGGAGTCATGTGCAAGCCTCTCCGCAGGAAACCACTGCCAAGGCTGAATACCTCCTGCCGGACCGGGACGAAAAAACCCCCATTTCCCCCGAAAACGCAAATCTGAATTTGCCGGCGGACCTGGAAATTGCCGCCAAGGACACCGGGGAAAAAATTTTTCTTCCGGCCGGCACGTACCGACAGATTCTCCAACTGCCGATTGACTCTCCCTTGATGGAGGCCGCGCAGCAGACCCGGCGGGATCAGGCCCCGCCCGCCCAGTTCCAAGAACCGCCCTCCCGATACACCGAGCCAAACAGAAAAGCGGTCTGGGTCCGCTACGAATCCTTGGAAAGAATTAAAATCGGCGAAGTGGAGCGCCGGGGCGGGCTGGATCTCCCCTCCCACGGCCCGTCCGGCCTTGGCCCCAGGGTCTGGTACGCCAAATCGGAAACGGCCGACACCGGCAGTTCGGTTTTTTACTTTGTTTTTGGAGGCTTGGGATACTCGATCGCCAACATGCTGGGTTGGTCGGCGGGAAACACCCGGGAGATTCCCTCGGACTTCGAATATCGCCTAATCCGACGCTAAGCCGTTAAGGGGTGGCAGATGCCCCGGCGGTGGTCGCGGCGCCCGCGGTGGGATTCAGGGGCTGCCCGTCGACCTGCAGAATGCGTGGGGTCACGAAGATCAGCGTGTTCTTTTTGATGGCCTGTTCGGTTTTCCCCTGAAAGGCCCGGCCGAATATCGGGATATCGCCAATGATCGGCACCTTTTCATCAATCTTCTGGATGTCCTCCCGCAACAGCCCACCCAGCATCAGGGTATGGCCATCACTCACCTCGATCGCCGGCAGGGTCAAATCCCGCCTGACAAAAACCGGCTGTTGGATATTGTTGGTTAAAATAGTGACGGAATTGGAGAAATAAGCCGCCGCGTAGGCTGAATTGATCTGCGTTCCGTAATTGATGTAGCCATCAAAATCCACAAAGCTGGGCTCGATTTTTCGGAGCAACACGCGGGAGTTGTCACCGGTAATGTCGGGCTCAATGCCGATTTTCACGCCGATGGGCACCGGATCACTGATTTGGGAGGGGAATGAAGCAATGACCGTCTCGGGCCCGGGCACCCCGGTATTAAAGGCACCACCCCCTGGGGGAATGATCGTGCGAATACTGGATTGGGGGTCATTGTACTCCTGCACATAGCGGAATTCCTGGCTGATCTCGATCACTCCGGTTTGGCCCCGTTTCAAAATGATGGACGGATTGGCTAAAACATTGGCGCTGCTTTTCTGGGAAATGGCCGTGATCAGGGTTCTGAACTGCATTCCGTTCAGGATTGTCCCCCCCAGTTCCATGGTGTTGAGCGCATAGCTGCTGGCCTGATTGGTGCCCGCAAGCACACCCGTTTGCAAAAAGGACTGCAGGGTATTGTTGGGTAATAGCCCCACACCCTGGATCTGGTTCAGCTGGGCATTCCACCCGGATCCGGTCACGGGAATAGGCCCCTGATTGTTGGTGGTTAACCCCGCCGGGATCACGGGAAGGGCCGAGCCCCCCAGGGTGGAGTTGGCAGTCACGCTGTCCAGATCGGTTTGGTTGATTTCCACCAACCGGACACCCACCTGAATCAAGAGCGTCTGCTCTTCAGCCGCCCCAATCAGCTGACCGATCAGATCCAGCATTTCCGCATTGTTCACCACTTTCAGACGGCTTGTGTTGGGATTGTAGACGGCAAAACCCCCCGGAGGAAAAACCACCCCCAGCTCCTCCAGCTTGGCCTTGGCGGTCTCGCTTTGCCCGGAGCCCTCGGCCCCTTCCGCCATCCCGCCGCCCCCGCCCCGAGCCCCAGCCCCCGCACCTTCCGAAGATGCCGAGCTTTGCTTGAAAAAAGAGGGACTGACAGTGAACTCCCGGGGAATCAGGTCAGGCCGGGTTTCGACCAGAGGGCTAAAGGTGACCCCCACCTCGCTGAGGCGGGATTTCACGCCGGCAATCTGCGCCACATATTTAACCACTTCTCCCAGGGCCACGTTTCGTAGCTTTAGGTTGACGGGCTGGGATGATGTCACATCGGCGCTCACCACGAAATTGACGCCGGCTTTGCCGGCATCCGTGTCATATTGACGGCTGAGGGTGTTTAAGGCCCGGCGAATGGTTTCCAGATCCGCCCCGGAAAAATCGATCTGCGGTATTCGGATCTCCCTCAGTTTTTGCTCCAACAAAAAAGTGGCGGAGGCAGTCAGCGGACCGGCAATTTGACTGCCCCCCACGGCCCCCGCTTTTTTCGGATAAATATTGTTCCAGGCCTCGCGCACCTCTCTCCGCCGCTGGAGATTGGACAGATCCCTGGATTGGGCCGCCACCAAAGCCCGCTCGCTGTAAATCTTCCGGATTCCTTCAGTGGCTACAGCGTTAAACGGGTCCAACTTGAGAACTTCCTCAAAGCGGGTTTCCGCCAAATCCAGTTGGCC
>CAZURF010000080.1:0-5760 GCA_964623555.1 uncultured Akkermansia sp.
GGGTTGGAGAGGCAGTGGGAGAAGGAGACCTGGCACCCCGGGAAACATGTGCTGGCAGGGCTAAGGACCTTCACGTTCTGGTCTCTTCTCGGGACCCTGTGTGGATATTTTACCCAGACCGTCCACTCCTTCTTTTTTCTGGCGGGGTTTGTGGCGATGGCGGTGTGGATCGCCATCTTTCTGTTCTACAAAAACCGCTCCAGCACGGATCCGGGCTACACCACGGGCGCGGTCGGCCTACTAACCTACCTGATCGGTGGGTTAGTGGCTTGGGGTCAGAACAAGGCGGCCATGATCCTTACCCTCACGGTGGTCATCCTCCTGGCCCTCAAGCCCTACGTGCACCAGGTTTCGCGCCGGTTCAGCAAGGAAGATGTGCGGATGGCGCTTCAGTTTGCGGCGATCACCGGCGTGATTCTGCCGCTGGTGCCGGACGAACCATGGGGACCCTATGGGGCCTTTAATCCCCACTCCATCTGGCTGATGGTGGTGTTGGTTTCCGGGGCTTCCTTCGGTGGTTATGTGGCGGTCCGGATGTTCGGACACAAGTTGGGCATCGCCCTGACCGGGATGATTGGAGGGATCGCCTCCAGCACCGCCACCACCTTGGCGATGAGCAAGGAAAGTCGGGTCCAGCCCGCGATGGGAGGAGACTGTGCGATGGCGGTGATCCTGGCCTGTACGGTGATGCTTTGGCGGGTAGCGGTGTTAGCCGCCGTGATTTATCCGCCGGTGCTAGGCCGGATTTTGATCCCGTTTGCGGCCATGAGCGTACCGGCGTTGCTCTGGTGCGGGTGGCGAATGTTTCGGCACGGCCAGGGAAAACCCCGGGATGAGGCGCCGGAGTATCGAAACCCACTTGGACTGCGGGACTCCCTGAAATTCGCTCTCTTTTACGCCGTGATTGCTTTTTTAGTGAAAGCCGGTCAGGCCCGATACGGCGAAGCCGGCATTGATACGGTGAGCGCCCTTTCCGGCCTGATGGATCTGGATGCGATCGCGCTTTCGCTCACCCGGATGGCCGGTGAGGGGGGTGTTTTGGAAATGGCGGTGAAGGGGATTTTGATCGCCACGGTCGCAAACACAGCCGTGAAGGCGGCTGTCGTGGGAATATGGGGAAGTCCGAGGTTGAGGATCTTGGTGCTGCCGGTGCTCGCGGTGACGGCGGTAGTAGGTGTCGGGTTTGTACTGATAAGGTAGAGATTAAGATGAAGATGAAGATTAAGGGTGCTGAGAATCCTAGATCCTAAACTTTCTTAATCTTCATCTTTCCACTTAATCGGGAAATCCGGCGGCTAAGCCGGCCGGATTTCCACGGGCATGGTGCTGAGGCGGTGGTAAATCTTGCCGAGGCGGTAGAGCGGCCACCAGCGGTATAGATAGATGTCGAGCGGACGCCACATGGCCACCCAGCCGATGATGATCAAGCCCTCCCGAAGGATGAGTTTAAAGCGCCCCAGCTCTGGATCGATGGTTTGAGCCGCAGTGACGCACCCTGCCAAAAATGCGGTGGCAATCAGTAGGCTGGTCCAACCGTAGCGGAGGAGTTGCTTGAGTTCCCGTTGGTTGAAGTCGTGCCGGTAGTTGAAGTAGTTCCGGATGGACTCCTGCAGGACCCGTTCGGCTTCGGCAGGATCAGGGTTTTGACCGAGATGGACAACGAGCTTGAAAGGCTTCTTGAGGTTGTGTTCCTGGGCCCAGCTGACGATGAACTCCTCCGCCTCGGGATCGAGGTCGCGCTCATGAAAGGGTGAGGGGTCGATCGAGTTGAAGATCTGCTGAAGGTTCTGAACTTTGACCTCGATCAGCTGATAGGCCGGTTCCACGGGCATGGTTAATTCTTCCATGTAGCAGCCGTGAAGAAAAGAAGGTCTGGTTGGATTAGGATGAAGATGAAGATTAAGAAGGCTCGAGGATTGGAGTTTGAGATTTCTTAATCTTAATCCTGCCCCTTAATCAAAGCTCGCAGCTGGACTTAGAAATCCTGAGCAAAGTAAGTGAAGATAATGTCAGCTCCGGCACGTCGGATAGAGATTAGGGATTCGTCGCGGGCTTTTTTGAGATCGACCCAGCCTTTTTGGGCGGCGGCATGAATTTGGGCGTATTCGCCGGAAACCTGATAGGCGGCGAGAGGCAACCGGGTGGCTTCCCGCAGATCACGCAAAATATCCAAATAAGGTCCGGCCGGTTTCACCATGAGGACATCCGCCCCCTCCTTCTCGTCCAAGAGGGCATCGCGGATGGCGGCGCGCCGGTTGGCGGGGTCAGCCTGGTAGGTGCGTTTGTCCAAGGAGCGGGTTCCGGCGGCCTGAGCGCTGCCGACCGCATCCCGGAACGGGCCATAAAGCGCCGAGGCAAACTTGGCGGCGTAGGAGAGAATGCCGGTCGAAATCAGCCCCTTGGCATCCAAGGCTGCGCGGATGGCAGCGATTCTTCCGTCCATCATGTCGGAAGGCGCAACGAAGTCGGCCCCAGCCTGGGCTAAAACAACCGCCTGCTTGCAGAGCAACGCTACCGTGGCGTCGTTGTCGACCTCGTTTTCCTTGGAATCCAGAACCCCGTCGTGACCGTGGGAGGTGTAGGGGTCGAGAGCCACATCGGCAAAGACCGGGAAGTCGGGAAGCTCTTTTTTCAGGGCCCGGAGAGCGCGGGGAACGAGGCCTTTGGGGTTCAGACCGGCCCTGCCGTCCTTGGTGCGGAGCGATGGCTCAATACAGGGAAAGATGGCAATCCCGCCGATGCCACGGCTGGCCAGCCGGGCCGCTTGCCGAAGGATGCCGGAAATCGAATGGCGGGCATGGCCGGGGAGGCTGGGGATCGGCGTGGGCTGACCGGAGCCGTCCTTCACAAAGAGCGGGGCCACTAGATGGGATGGTGAAACGGAAGTCTCCGTAAAGAGGCGGCGGATGTCGGGGGTCCGGCGAAGGCGGCGACTTCGGATGGGGATGGAAAGTCGGGATTTCAAAGAGTGAAAATCATACTGAAAATTGGAGGTAGGTGGAAGGCGGGAGGTGGAAAGGGGTTTTACCGCACAGCTTTAGCTTGTTAGGGCCTGACCTCCGAATTCAACCGCGTCAGCGGAGATTTACACCCGTGGGACGCGGACTCCTGAATGGGCGGGGGCAGGTTTAAGGGGGCCAACAGGCCGGTTTGTTAATCGAAATAAGTAAATTCAATACGGCCCGCCGGGACGTCTGGCCCTACCAAGTTTGCGCGATAATTCTTAAGACATAGATCAGCCAGGCCAGATGTTGGGCCCAATCGAGCTATGGAGTTTATGTTTTCGAAGTTCCTGTTATTTTCCGCGGATGGAGGAGGTAAGGCTTTTTGACACGGCGACGAGGTCGGTGCGGCCACTCTCCGCCTCCGATGGGAAAGACCTGAAGTTCTACGCCTGCGGCCCGACGGTGTACGGTCCGGCGCATATCGGAAACTTCCGCAGTTTTGTGGTTCAGGATTTGCTGGTTCGGGTTTGGGAGACGGCAGGCGGAAAAGTGAAGCATGTCCGCAACCTGACCGATGTGGATGATAAGACGATCAAGGGAGCCCGGGACGCCAAGCAGAAGTTAGGGGATTTCACCCGGGGATGGACTGATCGGTTTTGGAGAGATGGAGAGGCGTTGGGATTGAAGAAACCCACCAAGGAACCTAGGGCGACGGAGTTTATCCCAAAACAAATCGCCTTGGTGGAGCGGTTGGTGAAATCCGGTCACGCATACGAGTCAGGTGGCTCGGTCTACTACCGGGTGAAGTCCTTTACGAATTACGGAAAGCTCTCCCGTTTAGATGAGCGGGAACTAAAGGAAGGTGCCTCCGGCCGGGCGGACGCGGATGAGTATGCACGGGAGCAGGCGGCGGACTTTGTTTTATGGAAGGGACATAAACCGGAGGATGGGGACGTTTTTTGGGAAAGCCCGTGGGGGAAGGGTCGGCCCGGCTGGCACCTGGAATGCAGCGCGATGGCGATGGAGATCCTGGGCGAGACCATTGACCTACACGGGGGCGGGGCGGACCTGATCTTCCCGCATCACGAGAATGAGATCGCCCAAAGCGAGGCGGCGAGCGGTAAGCCGTTTGTCCGGCACTGGTTTCACGTTTCGCACCTTCTGGTGGAGAACCGAAAGATGAGCAAAAGTTTGGGCAATCTGTACACGCTGGAGGATGTGGCCAAGCGGGGTTACGAACCGTCCGACCTTCGACTAGTTCTGTTGTCGGGCCACTATCGGCAGCCGCTGAACTTTTCCTGGGACACGATGCAGGCGGCCAGACACGGGCGGGAGAAGCTGGGCCGGGTGCATGCGGGCTTGGTGGAAACGGCGGCAGGGAAAAAATCGGCCAAGGCAGGCTGGGGTTCGTTTGGCCCGGCATGGGAAGCGTTGCGGGAAGATCTGGAAACCCCCAAGGCCTTGGGGGCTCTTTACACGGCCGCGGCCGAGGTGGATCGGAAGCGCCGGCAGGGGATGAAGGAGGAGGAGGCGGCGGAAGAGTTGGCGGGGATGGACCGGATCCTGGGCGTGTTGGGCGTGGGCCCGTATTTTGAGAAGGAAGTGGAGATCCCGCCGGAGGTGCAAAAGCTGGCCGAGGCGCGGGAGGCGGCCCGAAAGGCGAAGGAGTGGAAGGAGTCGGACCGGTTGCGGGACGAGCTGGCTAAGGCGGGCTGGGAGGTGCGGGACGGAGCCGGGGGGTGGCGGCTGGTGCGGAAGGCGGGAGTTGCCTAGGTTGACGCGATGGCGATGACCCCGCTGGAAGAGATAAGGCACTCCGCCGCGCACATGCTGGCGACGGCAGTGTTGCGGTTGTGGCCGGACGCCAAGCTGGATATCGGCCCGCCCACGGAGACCGGGTTTTATTATGATTTCGACCTAAAGCACCGCTTCACGGAAGAGGACTTTGCCAAGATCGAGGCGGAGATGGCCAAGGTGGCCAAGGAGGACCAGCCGTTTGTCCGCAAGGAGGTGGCCCGGGATGAGGCGCGGAAGTGGTTCGATTCGCGCGGGCAGAATTTCAAGGTAAGCCGGCTGGGCGACATCCCGGAGGGCGAACCGATCACGTTTTACACGAATGGGGATTTCACCGACCTGTGTGCGGGGACCCACGTGAAGAGCACCGGCCAGGTGAAGGCCTTCAAACTGCTCTCCGTGGCCGGGGCGTATCACCGCGGAGATGAAAAGAATGCCCAACTACAGCGGCTCTATGGGACGGCCTTTGCGAAGAAGGAGGAGTTGGAGGCGTATCTGAAGCAGTTGGAAGAGGCGAAGTTACGCGATCACCGGAAGCTGGGTCGGGAGCTGGACTTGTTCCTGATTGATGACGAGGTGGGCCCCGGCCTGGTGATGTGGACCCCGAACGGGGCGATTGTCCGGCAAGAGATGCAAAAGTTCCTTTCTGAGGAGCTCTCGAAGCGGGGCTACGAACAGGTATTCACGCCGCATATCGGGCGTTTGGGCTTGTACCGCACCTCGGGACACTTTCCTTACTACCGGGAGTCGCAGTACCCGCCGCTGGTGGATGGGGAGGCGTTGGAAAAGATGGCGGCCGAGAAGTGCACCTGCGCCGAACTCAGTAACCGGATCGGGAAAGGGGAGATTGAGGGGTATCTGCTCAAGCCGATGAACTGTCCGATGCACATCCGGATCTACGCCTCTCGTCCGCGCTCCTATCGGGATTTGCCGGTGAGGTTAGCGGAGTTTGGCACGGTGTACCGTTGGGAGCAGTCGGGAGAATTAAATGGAATGACCCGGGTGCGCGGTTTTACCCAGG
>CAZURF010000081.1:0-5628 GCA_964623555.1 uncultured Akkermansia sp.
CCGTCTTCTGCCCAAAGGTGTGGAGCGCCGCTACGCCCGCCACACCGGGGCGTGATCGCCGCCTTCCCCGGGCGCGCATTCTCCGGCGCAGGTCCGATTTCCAGGCGATCCGTACCACGGGCGGCACGGAAAGCGGGAGTTACCTTAAGCTCAACTGGCGCCGGCTTCCCGGCAACTCCCGGCGAGTGGCGGCCATCGTCACCAAAGCCTGCGGCCCGGCCGTGACCCGTAACCGCATCAAGCGATGGATTCGCGAAGCGTGGCGGCACCTGCAGGCCGACCTCGCCCCGGGGCTCGATTCCGTCTGGATCTCCCGCCCGAAGGCCGCCGCCGCCGGACTGGAAGCTTTGCAGGAGGAAATGTCCCGGCTCTACCGGAAAGCCGGCCTCTGGGGGAATCCGAAATGAAAACGGCCGCCATTTTCCTTCTTCGCGTCCAGCGGGCGTTCTCCCCGTTCTGGCGATCGTTGCTCGGTTCAACCGGACCCTGCTGCCGCTTTCACCCCACCTGTTCGCAGTACGCCGAGGAGGCCATCCGCGACCACGGCCTGCTGCGGGGCACCGGTCTGGCCCTGCGCCGTCTGCTGCGTTGTCATCCTTGGGGCGGAGCCGGTTTTGATCCGGTGAGGAGGGTTTCTTGAAAAAGGGCGGTATGGATCGGACTTCGTGGCTGGCTGCAGGCGTCTGCCTGCTCCTTTTGATCCTCTATCCGCAGATCGTCTCCCATTTTTACCCGCCGGATCCGAACGCCGTGAAAAAGAAGGCGGACAAGGCTGCCCACGTCCCCGCTCCCACCAACGCGGCGACTGCGCCCACGGCTCCGGCTCAGGTTCCCCAACTGGCCGCCAAGGAAAGTTTGGCGCCGGGCGCGGTCACCCGGACGACACCGGAACAGACGGCGGTCCTGGAAAACAAGACGATCCGCGCGGTTTTGACCACCTGGGGCGGCGGCGTCAAAGAAATCGAGCTGAAGGAGCACGAGGTGGAGGCCCAGGAGAAGGTGTTTCTGAACCGGGGCTCGCCCGATGCCGTCTTTGCCCTGCGGGGCTGGACTGCGCCCGGGGAAGACTTGGCCTGGACGCTGGAAAAGGCCGATGCGCAGGAAGTGGTTCTGGTGGCCCCGGCCCATTCCGACGGCTCCGTGGTCGCCCGCCGCACGTTCCGATTGGCTGGGGACTACCTGATTTCGCTGGAACAATCCGTGGAGAATCGCGGCGGCACCCCATCTGCCCTGCCGGCCTATGCGCTGGCCGGCGGCGTCGGTGCCCCGATTCATCTTCGCCAGTACGAGCAGCCTTATGTGGGCACCGGTTGGTTCAGCACGGATCTCAGCTACACCACCCACAAGTTGCCGGAATTCCTTCCATCCAACTTCCTCTTTTTCTTTCCCCAGAAGGGAAAAGAGAAGGTCGCCAGCCGCGAGGAACACCCGGTGCGCTGGATTGCCGCAAAAAGCCAGTTTTTTGCCATGGTGCTGACGGTGCAGGGGGATCCGGCCATGGCGGCGGAGGCGCGTAAGGTCGAGTTAAACGGGGAGGAGATGGCCGATGGCCACGGCAAGGTATTGGCCGTCGAGACGTGGCTCAAGATGCCCGGGTTCGACCTCCCGCCCGCTGGCCAGGCCCGACGCGCCTTCACCCTGTATGCGGGTCCGAAAGAGGACTGGCGCCTGCGCAGTTTGCCGGCGCACGAGGATTATGTGATGGAGTTCGGCTGGATGGGCTGGGTGAGCCGTCCACTCCTTTCCGTGATGAACTGGATCCACCGTTGGGTGGGCAACTATGGGTGGACCATCGTGATCCTCACCATTCTGATCAAAGCGGTCCTCTGGATTCCGCAGGCCAAGGCCAACGAGAGCATGAAAAAGATGCAATTGCTCGCGCCGAAACTCAAAGAGCTCCAGGAGAAGTACAAAGAGGAGCCGACCAAACTGAACACGGAGATGATGAAATTGTACAAGGATTTTGGGGTGAACCCGCTCGGTGGGTGCCTGCCCCTGCTGATCCAGATGCCGGTGTTTCTGGGTTTCTACTACATGCTCCTCAGCTCCGTTGAGCTGCGCGGACAGACCTTTTTCTGGATCCACGACCTGTCGCGGCCGGACACGGTCTTCGTCATCCCGGGGCTGGGACTGCCGATCAACCCGATGCCGCTGATCATGACGGCCACCATGATGTGGAGCATGCATATCACCCCACAGCCCCAGGGGGTGGATAACCCGGCGGCCAAGATGATGAAGTTCATGCCGCTCCTCATGCTCGTGTTTTGCTATAACTTCAGTTCGGCGCTATCCCTCTACTGGACCGTGCAAAACCTCCTCTCCATCGTGCAGCTCTACTACAACCTCCGGCAGCCGATGCCGAAGCTGGAGAAGGTGGTGCGCCCGGCCGACCTGGTAAAACGCGGCCGCTGGAAGGGTGGCATGTGGGGGCGGCGGTGAGCGGCGCGGTGCCGGCCGGGGCGCGGGAGATCCTTGAGAACATGCTCGGGCATCTCGGGTTTGCCTTCACCTTGGAGGAGGAAAAACGCGGCGAGGACCAGGTTCTGCACGTGCGGATGCAAAACCCCGCCCGCCTGATCGGGCGGGAAGGGGAGGTACTCGACGACCTGCAGTTTTTGCTCAACCGGATGCTGGTCCGCGGCGAGGAGCCGCCTCCCCGGGTCATCGTCGATGTGGAGAATTTCCGGAGGGAGCAGGAGGCGGCGCTGCTCGATGAAATCAAGGAGATGGTCGACCGCGTCCGGGCCGGCGAGACGGTGGAACTGCCCCCGATGAACGCCTATGAGCGGAGGATCATCCATCAGGCCTTCAAGGATGATCCCAAGGTGGAGACGGTCAGCCCCGAGGGACCCGCCCGGTTGAAGCGGATCCGGGTCCGTCCGCGGCGTCCGGCCAAGTCCTGAGCGATTCCCGTCCCCGTCCCCGCGGGCCCGATCTGCCCGCCGGTGGTTTTGCCAAAGGGGTGGCCACCGCCTCCTGGATCCTGGTCTTCGGCCTGGTTTTTCTGACCACCCTGTATTTTGGCGGAGCCCGGAATGCCGTGGCCGGCCCGGCTTATCTGATGGGGGCGGGGCTGTGGCTGCTATTAGGGTTGCAGGCGGTCGCCGGGTTGATCCAGAAAAAAAGGTCCGTGGATCTGGTGGATCTGCCGGTCTTCCTTTTTCTGGCTTATGCCGCCTGGGCCACGTGGGCCTATGCGCCGGACGAGTATCATGCGCGGCTGGAATGGTTGTGGGCCTCCGTGTACGGGGCGGTGTTCCTGACCGCGCGCCACCAGTTGCCGGGACGAATGATGGTCCCGTGGATGTTGGGGGCGTTTCTCGTGGCGGTCCTGCTCAGCGTGGCCTACGGCTTTGCCCATTTCCGGGTTTTTGAATACAAGATCGGACCCGTGGCGGTGTTCGGCTTTCCCGAAGATGTGCGGGTGGCGGGATACGCGGAGCGGATGTCGGGCACGTTCGGCTGTCCGAACAATTTTGGAAACTACACCGTCCAGGCGGGGTTGGTGGCGCTGACCCTTCTCACTTGGCCGGGCATGCTCTGGCCGGTCCGCATGGCCGCCGCCTGGGCGGGCGTGGCTTTCGCGGCTGCCACTTTTTCCTCCATCTCGCGGGGCAGCTGGATCGCCTTCCTCGTCTCCCACGCCGTCTGGCTCTCCCGCTGGTTGTGGCGGGGACCGCTGAATTGGTTGGGGCGAATGGTGGTTCTGGGGGTGGCGGCCGGGGTGCTCTACGCCGGCTTCCATTTTGCCGCGAGGGACAAGGCGGTGGCCGAGCGTTGGAACCGGGTGATCGGAAAGGGCGAAGGATTCGAGCGCCTCTTCACCGGGGAGGGAAACTTCCGGCTCAAGTTGTTTCAGGATGGGATCAAGATCTGGGAAAAGTCGCCGGTCTTCGGCACCGGACCGGCCAGCTTCGATCTGGAGCATTTCCATGTGGCGGGGATCGATTACCAGACGCGGGCCAAGTGGACCCACAACGACTACATCAACACGCTCAGTGACTACGGGATGGTCGGGGTCTTCCTGGTGGTTCTGTTCTGGCTCAGTGTGGCGGCGACCTTTTGGATCCGGGGGCGGAGCCGTCACAGTGGGCCCAAGACCGATGCGTTGATCGGACTGGGTTGGGCGGTGAGTGCCGCGATGCTCGTGCACGCGTTCGTTGACTTTAATTTCCATATCCCGGCCACCGCGATTTCCTGCTTTCTCCTTCTGGGATTGGCCACGGCGACCACGTGGAGTGAGCGGTCCTGGCGCTGGGCGGTCCCCGGCAACGCGGTTTTGCTCGTGACCGCCCTGGGGCTGGCCGGATTCGTGGGTTGGACGGGATGGCGCACCCAGATGGCGTGGCAATCCCTGCCGGGCAAAGCGGAGGAGGCGGCCAAACTTTCCGAACCGGAGTTGGCGGAGAGGGGAGATCGGGCCAACCGGTGGGACCCGCGGTCGCCGGAGTTGGCGGCCCTGTTGGGAGATGCCTACCGGTTGAAGTTGATCGAGGCCCTCTTCGGGTCCGGCAGGGGCAAAGTCGGCCGGGAGGAGGTTTCCCGCCTGGGCGATCAGGCCATCCGTTGGTACGCGGAAGGAGAAAAAAGGAGTCCCAAGGATGACACTTTGTACATCCGTCGGGCCACCGTGTTGGATCTGCAGGGAAAATTTTCCGAGGCGGAACCACTCTATCTTCGCGGTCTGGAGATGCGGCCCCATGCGAAATACCCCCATTTGACCTACGGGAATCATCTGGCGCGAAAAGGGGACCTGCCGGGGGCCCAAAAGGCTTTCGAGAAGGTTCTGTCCCTCCAAAAAGGCAGTGACATCAACGACCCCGAGACTTTTGCCGAGGCCCAACGGCAGCTGGAGTGGGTGAAAGAGCGGATTGCGGGCCGGCCGGCGAAAGGGCAGGCTCCTTCCCGAACTTTTAACCCCCTCGAAGATTAACTTGAGCGCTGAAATCACCCTGATCCTTGTGAAGCCCGATGCGGTGGCGGAGGGCCTGACCGGGGAAGTGTTGCGCCGTTTTGAAAAGGAGGGTTTGCGGATTCTGAACTGCCGGATGCTCCGGTTAACCCCCTCCTTGCTGAAGGAGCATTATGCCCATCTGGCCCACCTTCCTTTCTTCCCGGAGATTGAGAAATTCATGGCCTCCGGTCCGGTGGTGGCGGTCGCGCTGCAGGGGCCCAAGGCCATCGAGCGGGTCCGGGAACTTCTGGGACCTACCGACAGTACTAAGGCGCCCAAGGGGACTATCCGGGGGGACCTTGGGAAGGATAAGATGCACAACGTCGTCCACGCCTCCGATTCTCCTGAAAATGCCAAGGCAGAGCTGAAGCGGTTTTTTGGGACGGAGACCCCGGGAGTTTAGCGGCTCTTGCCCGCACCCTGGGTGGGGCGGGGTCGATGACCCCGCCTCGCTCCTAGTTCAAATTTCCATTTTTTAATGAGGCGGCCTCATCGAGGCCGCCCTACCTAAGCCTAAAATATCCATCCCCTTGTGAATAAGTGCTTAACAGATAATTCGATAGCCTGAATGGGGCGGATAGGCCCCACCCTATAATTGCATAAGTTGTTTTTGATCAATAACTTAAAACAAAAAGCGCAGGCTTTGGCGGCCTGCGCTTCTTGCCGAACACCCT
>CAZURF010000082.1:0-5571 GCA_964623555.1 uncultured Akkermansia sp.
CCTTGAATCGCGGGTACCGCCAAACCGGCCAAAAGGCCGATGATGCTGATCACCACCAGAAGCTCGACCAGGGTGAAGGAGTTTGCCTTGAGTTTGCGAGGCCAAGAGAAGATGGTTTGCATAAATGAAAGATCGCCCAACATTTCACGACTGTCAAACGGGAAGCCCATCCCCATCCCTGGACTCCCTCATGGGCTACGAACTTCCTCCTGATCTCATGGCTACCTCACCGGCCGAGCCACGGGATTCCGCACGTCTTCTTCTGGTCCAGCGGGAAACCCAGACGATTTCCAACCACCATATCCGCGACCTTCCCCACCTCCTCAATCCCGGGGATTTCCTGATCCTCAATGACTCCAAGGTCATCCCCGCGCGCCTGATTTGCTCCCGAAATCGGACGGAACTTCTCCTCCTGGAGGAAACCAGTCCGGGTTGGTGGACCGCCCTTGGCACCCCAGCCAAACGCTTGGCCCCGGGCACAGACCTCTTCCCGGATCCTCTGGAAGGTTCTCCCGGAAATTCCCCTAGCCTCCGGGTTGAAAAAACCATTCCCGGGGGCCAACTCGTCGTCCGCTCTCTCGTCGAAAACTTTGACCTGAACGTTTTCGGACGCCCACCGCTGCCCCCTTACATCCTGAAATCCCGCAAGGCTCAAGGACGCCCGGATTTCGACCCTTCCGATATCTCCGCTTACCAAACCACCTATGCCCGAACCCCCGGCTCTGTCGCCGCCCCCACCGCCGGGCTCCATTTCACCCCGGAACTCCTCTCTCACCTAAATCATGCCTTCGTCACCCTCCATGTCGGTCTCGGCACCTTCCGCCCCATCAAAACAGCTGATTTCCGCGATCACCCCATGCATGAGGAAAAATACGAAATCGGCCCAGGCTTGGAGCAAAAATTTGCCTCGGCCGACCGCGTCATTGCCGTCGGCACCACCTCCGCGAGGGTTCTGGAGTCAGCCCCCCATCTCCGCCCGCATGCCGGCACCACCCGGGCGTTCATTTACCCGCCCTACCGCTTCAAAAGAGTGCAGGGTCTCCTGACGAACTTTCATCTCCCCCACTCCACTCTCCTGCTTTTGGTGGCTGCCTTGGCCGGACCCGAGCTCACCCTGCGGGCGTACCAGCACGCGATTCGCGAAAAATACCGCTTTTACAGTTTCGGGGATGCCATGCTGATTCTTTGATCAGGGGGAGCCGAGCGGGGCACTTTTTTCGCCGGGATCCAAAACCTTCACCAGCTCAATGGTGAAAATTAGCGTCTCATTCGGGCCGATGTTCCCGTACGGCGTCCCCTTGGCCCCGTAAGCCAGGTGCGAAGGCACCACCACCTCCCATTTGTCTCCCTCCCGCATCAAAGGCAAAACCTCTTGCCAGCCCGGCACAGTCCGATCCACCCGGAACTCCTGGGGCTTGTCCCCCTTTGACTTGTCAAACACCCGCCCGTCCACATGCCGCCCCTCATAATGTACCCTCACCCGGTCGCTTAGTTTTGGCGTCTTACCGCTTCCGTTAACCTCCACTTTGTAAAGGATGCCACCCTTCAACTCCTGAACCCCCTCCTTTTGCCGAAACTCCTCTTGAAACATTGCCCCAAGGGTGATGTTGCGTCTGGCCCCCTGCTCGGCACTGGTCTCTGCCTCTTCGGTCTCGGCCCCAACCGTCATTCCCAAAATCAGCCAGCCGCACGCCCAGGCAAAAAATCTCATAAGGAGATTTTAGGCTCTCGGGCCCGCCTGACAACCATCCCGCCACCGCCACCAGCCCGCCAGCAAGCTGCCCATGAGACAGTGGACCACGCTGCTGATGGCCGCCGGCAAAGCACTCAGGGGATCCGGAAAATGGCGCTGGGCCAAAACCACCCCCAGACCCGAATTCTGCATTCCCACCTCAATGGAAATTGTCCGCGCCGTCTTTTCCTTTTGCCGCGCCAGACGGCTGAAACCCCAACCCAGGGCAAACCCGCCCGTGTGAAGGATCAGCACCGCCGCCAGCAGCCGCCCACCCGCCTCCCGCAGTCCCGCCACATTTTGCGCCAAGGTCGCGGCCACGATCATCCCGATCGCCAGAACGGCCACCAGCGGAGACCAGACCAAGAGAGGTTCCGTCGCCCGCCCCGCCTTGGCCCGCAAAGCCACTCCCGCCAAGACCGGCAAAACCACCACTTGCAGGGTCGAAAGCGCCAAACCCGAGCGATCCACCTCCACGTAACACCCCGCCAGCCACGCCGTCAGCCAAGGTGTCATCACCGCCGCCGCCAGGGTCGAGGCGGCCGTCATCAACACCGACAGCGGCACGTCCGCCCGTGCAAGGTAACTCACCACATTGGAGGCCGTTCCTCCCGGACAACACCCCACCAGGATCACCCCGGCCGCCAAGGCCGGCGGCAGGTCCATCCACCGCGCCGCCACCCATCCCATGAAAGGCATCACCGTGTACTGGAGGACGAATCCCAACGCGATCTGACCTGGCATCCGCACCGCCCGGAAAAGATCCTCCCATGTCAGGGTCAGTCCCATCCCCAGCATGGCCACCCCCAAGGCGCCCACCACCCAGTTGCCCCGAAACCACGAAAACCAGCCCGGCTGAAACCAGGCCAGCACGGCCGCCAGCCCGATCCAGAGAGGAAACGCGTTCGCCGCCCGCTCGGGCCAGCGCGTCAATTTAGAACTGCCCGCGAATGGCTGCCTGCACGTAGGGAGCCATCGTGCTTTTCACATTCTGATTGATCCGAAAGAAATCGTAACTGCGCCACACCACCGCACCGCCCTCCAGCTGAATCGCCAGCTCCGGCGTCACTTGATACTCCAGCCCGGCACCCGCTCGCCCCTCGAAATAGTTGACCAAGGTCCCGGCCAGGCTGCGGTTGCCCAAGGTCTCGGGGTTGCTGTCGGCCAACCGTGCGTTCACGTTCAATACATCCCCGCCCACATAGGCCGTCAGATCCAGGTCCTCGACCGGCCGCCACTGGATGGCGGGCTTCGGCGCCGTGCCGTTAAGAACCCAGGCCTTGTCAAACTGCCAGCGGAACCCGGGCACCGGGATCACCGGGAAAAATTGGAACACATCCGCCCGCAGCGCGATAAACCACTGGAAATCCTCATTCACAATGTTGGAAAAAGCCGCCACCCCCGGCACGTTCACCTGATGCCATCCCAAGCTCTGCCAGGTCCCGTACACACCCGGATCAATCTGGATCCGCATGTTCCACTCGTTGGCATCGTCCAGCGCCACATCGAAACCCAAAATCATATTGAGCGCCTGGAGATTGTTGGGAAGCGGGATATTCGCACCGTTGTAGCCGAAGGAAAAGGTCTGCCAGTTGCCCCCCAGCAGAAAAACCAAATCCTGCTGCACCCGCCGGTCGGCAATCACCGAAATTTCGGTGGCCTGCTCGGTCACGGTCCCCAACCCTTGCTTCAAACTGGCTGAACCGACGTACCCGTAATCCATCGCCATCTGAATGCCCCACTGCTCAGACGATTCCGTCACCCGCTGGGGCGCCAAGGCTGCCCGACCCGGACTGAGGGTCGGAGCAAGGGGATCTTGGTACTCCTCGGGCTCGATCGGGTCGGTCATAGGTTGTTCTTGTGCCAAGGCAGAGGCCATCGATCCAATACATATAGTATTGACGATCAGTGCTTTAAAAAATAAGCGTGAGAAAGGCACAGAAAGATAATTAGGGATTTAGACCCAAAATTCCAAGCTAATTAAAGGGGGTTAAGATCCCTTTAGACTGCTCAAAATCGCCGCACAGCCCGCCTTAACCTCCCGCATAAAGAGCCCTTCCCCAATCATCCGGGCCGTCGCCTGACTCAGCTGATGGGGATCCGTCTCCACTCCATCGATTCGACACACTAGGGACTTCCCCTGCCCATAAGGCCAGATCCCGTACAGACTGACGGCCCCATAATATCCGCTTGAGGCAAAAAAATGCATGTCGGCCACCTCATATCGGTCGCCTTTACCCTTTTTCATCACGGCACAGCCCAAGGCCACGGCCGGAGACTTGTCGACCTCCATTAATTGCCAGTAATCCCTGACCTCCACCGCTTCCCGTTCGTCCCGGCCGCCGTACGCGAGCGCCGTCAGCACCCGACGAAACTCGTCCCGCACCGGTCCGTTCTCCTTCAGGACCTCACGCAGTTCGTTGTCGAAATCGATCATCACTTCCGGTCCGGCGGGAACACCCGCATTCTCCTTCCACCCGCCCCGGTGATACGTCTGGATCTTCGCCTGAAGGATGTCGATCCAACCGTCAATCTTACCATTGGCTACTTTGTCGATCTCCTCCTTGATCAGATGAATTCTCCCCTCTTTCTTCCCTTCCACCTGGAGAAGCAAATCAAACGGCGGCTTGGACAACGCGGTCCGGAACCGGGCCCACGCCTCCGCGGTCGGAGGACGCGGAAAGGCTTGGTAAATTTTCACGGATCCCTCGTCCGTCCATGCCAACTCCCGCCCCCTCGTGGGATCAAAGTTCAGGATCGCCCGGGCGACCTTCTCCGGTTCCGCCGGGGCGATAAAGAAGGCCTTCGCCCCCAAAAATCCCGGCCGTGCCCCGCCCGCCAGCCATTTCTGCCCCACAATTTCCCCCGCTTCCATCTCCTCGATCGGCACTTCATCAAAGCCCATCCGTTTCAGATCTGCCTTCCATCCCGTGTCTTGTGCGGAGATAGGGCCGACCATCGTCAAATAACCAGCTACCAGCCCCCGAAAGACCCGCCACGCGATCCCTAGGGGCTTCCACTTCCCGCCGTCCATCTTACTGAAAACGTTGACTCCAAAGCTATATGACATAGGATTTTCAATTACCTTATGGCTACCGCGACGAAAAGTAAGATCATCACCGGCCACCGCCTGCATGAGAAGGACACTGGCTCTTCGGACGTCCAGATCGCCCTTTTGACGGACCGGATCAATCATCTGACCGCCCATTTGCAGAAGTCCGTCAAAGACTTCGCCTCCCGCCGGGGCCTCCTCGCCATGGTCAGCCGTCGCCGCCGCCTTCTGGATTACCTTCACCGCACCGAGCCCAAGCGCTACCGCTCCCTTCTTGAGAAACTCAACCTGAGGAAATAACCACCCGAATACCCCACCCCCAAGCCCCCAAGATAAGGGAACCCTCTGTCGGCCCACGGCTGGGCAGATGACACCCCGCAGGCTCACCGGCCTTCGCTGTGTCCTCTGAAAGCCGCCCCGAAGCCGGCCTTGGCTCCTCCCTCCCCACCACCCGCATCCTTTCCTCGTTGCGGAGGTGCTTCTTGCGGCATCCAAACATCATGAGCAAACCCACCACCCTCACCGCCCGCATTGGCGATCGCGACCTCCACATCGAAACCGGCAAATACGCCAAACTCGCCGACGGCGCCGCCCTCGTCACCATGGGCGAAACCATCATCCTCGTCACCGCCGTCTCCGCCACCAAGGTCAAGGAAGGCCAGGACTTCTTCCCCCTCACCGTGGAATACAAGGAAAAGGCTGCCGCCGCCGGCCGCATCCCCGGAAGCTATTTCCGCCGCGAAGGCCGCCCCACCGAAAAGGAAATCCTCACCTGCCGCATGGTCGA
>CAZURF010000083.1:0-5508 GCA_964623555.1 uncultured Akkermansia sp.
GGTTGTGGACGACAAAGCCGTACCGACGGGAAAAGCGGTCAATCCAGGCGACGTTATCGGGAGAGAGGCCCTCGGCATCCGTCTGGCCGGTGGCAAAGGCGAGGGTGCTGGCGTTAATGTCTTTGACCAGTTTGGTGACCAGAAAATCGACGTAAGGGAGGCGGACGCCGGCGGAGTCGGCCCGCCAGTAGTGGGGGTTGGCTTCGAAAACGATGCGTTCGGCCGGTTGGTAGGAGCGGAGGCGAAAGGCGCCAGTGCCGACAAGGGTTTCCGGTTGATGCTGGGCGACACTGACGTTCCAGGCCTTCTGGAGGGTGCCGTCTCGGAAGGCAGCTTCGAGGCGGTGTTTGGGGAGAATGCCCACGCCGCCGACGTATTCGAGGAACGGGGCGAAGATTTCCGGTGTGGTCAGCCGGACAGTGAGAGGGTCGACTTTTTCAACGCGGAAGGGTTTGCCATCGACCGAGAGGTCGAAGGCGGAGCGGTTGGGATACCGGGGGTCGTAGATGGCTTGGAAGGTGAAGAGGACATCGTCAGCGGAGAAGGGGGCCCCGTCCGACCAGCGGATGCCGGGCCGGAGGAAGAAGGTGAAAGTTTTGTTGTCCTGGCCGATTTCCCAGCGGGCCGCTAGGCCGGGTTCCACCTCCTGGGTGACGGCGTTGTAGCGGGTCAGGGAGTCGAGGAAGAGGCCGATGAAGCCGCCGGAAGTGGCGTCTTCCGAGACGAGGGGGTTGAAAGTGGAGGGTTCGCCGGGGACGGATTGGATGAAGACGCCGCCGCGGCGACCGGGTTCGGCCCGGGCGGTGTCGATGCCATCGGGGAGGGGATGGTCCTCCCGGGCGACGGGCGGGGCCTTGGTGCAGCCGGAGAGAATGAGAGAAAAAAAGAGGAGCGAAACCAGGCGGGACATCCGAGAAAGTTTAAGGGAACCGAACCTGAACCCAACCCTATTTGTCCGCTGGTTTGGATTCCGCCTCCAACCCGTGGGAGCCGATAAAGACGAAGGCGAGGCTCCAGCCGGAAAAGATGAGCAGGAAGTAAGGGAACTGCAGGTTGAGGGGAAGGCTGTAGAGGAAGAGGAGAAGCGGTCCCCAATAGAAGTAGTCCGGGATCAGGAGGGGGAGGCCGCGGTCCCGGTAGAGGGACCAGCTCCAAGCCCTCCAGATCTGCCGGGGTGACCAGTGCATTTCGAGCCAAAGGAAGTAACAGATGCTGGTAGGAACGGCGATGAGAGGCACGTAAACGAAAAAGTCCACGGCCAGCTTGGGGAGAATGATGCTCCAGGAAGGGCCGGAACCGAAGAGCCAGGCCAGCAGATGGTAAAAAAGATCCACCTCGACGCCGGTGACGGCGAAAAAGACGAAGTTCCATCCCATCTTTTTCAGGCGAACCAGGGTCCAGGTCCGGTCTGGGCCCACGAGGGTGCGGACCGATTCCGGTAGGATGGTCCCGGCCACGGCGGTGAGGAGGGCAGAGAGCCAAAACCCGCCCGCACTCTTCCAGACGGAGAGGGCGTCAACGATCGAGCGGACGGCGGGGAGCTGGAAGTAGGCGAAGTAGAGGGCGATCCCGATCGCCTGAAAGACGAGGAAGACGCGGTAGTATTTTTTGACCGCCAGAAAGCCCGGCCGGAGGGCGGCCCGAAGGCTCCAGGGGGAGGCCAAGCGGTCAGGCCTCGAACGAAGTGCCGCAGCCGCAGGTCTGTTTGGCCTTGGGATTGACGATCTTGAAACCGGTGTGAGTGAGCTCTTCCTCGTAGTCGAGGGTGCAGGCCTCGAGGAGAGGGGCGCTATCGGCGGCGACAAAGAGGCGAGCGCCATCCTGCTCCAACCGCTGGTCGGTGGGTTCGGCGGAGGCCACGGCCATGCCGTAGGAGAGTCCGGCGCAGCCGCCTTTTTCAATAAAAAGACGCAGTCCGTGGGAGGCGTTCCCGTTGGAGGTAAGCTCCCGGATCCGGCGGGCGGCGTTGGCGGTCAGTTGAATCACACCGATATCTTAAATTTTCAAAGGGAGGGTGTCAAAGGAACGGCTACGGGCTACAGGCTGAGGGCTATGGGAGCTTAGGGGATTAGTTGTTTCGTCTTTAGTTATGGAGGCAAGTTTTGGAGCAGAGATTTCCTCCATTACCAAAAGGCTAAATCGCTAAATTCCTCAGCCTTGGGTTGATGACTCGGGTCCGTTCGCAGAGAGTCTAAGTATGCACGGGTTGGAGCTGATTCAGGATTTGGCGGTGGTGATGGCGGCGGCGGCCGTGGCGACGATCGTCTGCCAGCGGCTCAAACAGCCGGTGGTGCTGGGCTATATCCTGGCGGGCATCGTGATCGGCCCGAACACGCCCCCGGTCACGCTCGTCAAGGATGAGGAGGCGATCAAGACGCTCTCGGAACTCGGAGTGATCCTGCTGATGTTCTCCATCGGGATCCATTTCAGCTTCCGGAAACTGCGGGAAGTGGGGGCCGCGGCCGTCGTGGCAGCCGTGGTGGAGATTGCCGGGATGTTTTTGGTCGGCTACGAGGCGGGCCGTTGGCTGGGGTGGAACAAGATGGATGCGATCTTTCTCGGGGCGATCCTGTCGATCTCCTCCACGACGATCATCGCCAAGGCGCTGGAGGCGATGGGGCTGATGCGCCGGGAGTTTGCCCGGCTGGTCTTCGGGATCCTGATCGTGGAGGACATCCTGGCAGTGGCGATGTTGGGGATGTTGACCCATCTGGGCACGACAGGGGAGATGGATTTGGCCTCCACCGGGACGACGATGCTTTCCCTAACGGCGTTTCTGGCCGGGGTGGCCGTGGTCGGTTTTCTGGTCATTCCCCGCCTGATCGACCTCGCCAGCCGGACGGAACTGGAGGAGGTGCTGTTGATCACCGTGCTGGGCCTGATCTTCGGCATCTCCCTCCTGGCGCAAAAACTGGGATTCAGCGTGGCCTTGGGGGCGTTTTTGGCGGGTGCGGTTCTGGCGGAGGTGCGGCAGGTGAAGCGGATCGACCGGCTGGTGGGTCCGCTGCGGGATGTCTTCAGTGCGATTTTTTTTACGTCCTCGGGCATGCTGATCAAATTCGACTTTTTGCAGGAAGGATTCGGGGTGGTGATCTGGATCATCCTGTTGGTGCTGGTCGGAAAAATTCTCTTCAGCGGGCTGGGGGCGTTGTTGGGGGGCTGTGATTTGCGGATGGCGACGCGGGCCGGGTTCAGCCTCGCCCAGATTGGCGAGTTCTCCTTCATCATCGCCGGGCTCGGAATCACGCTGGGGGTGATGAGCGACCGGCTTTATTCGATCGCGGTGCTGGTTTCGGCGGCGACGACGCTGACCACGCCTTATCTCATCGCCGGATCGGGATCGGCGGCCGACTGTATGGAGAAAAGGGCTCCGACCTGGTTCCTTGATTTTTGGAAAACCTACCAGTCGTGGCTGAAAAGCCTGGGCGCCTCTTCGCGGAGCCGACACCGGATGGCGCTGGATTTCATCCGCAAACTGGCGGGGCAGCTTCTTTTGCAGCTTACGCTGATCGCCGCCTGTCTGCTCTCCGCGGCGGCCCTATGGAGGACCTATGGGGACCGTTTTCCGGATCGGTTTGCGGTGACGGATTGGGGGGCTCCCCTGTTCTGGGTGGGCGGGGCGTTGGTGGCGTTGCCGGTGGTGGTGGCCTGGGTGCGAAAATATCAGGCTCTGGGGGTGCTGGTTTCGGAGGTGGCCTTCCCCCGGCAAGAGCAGAAGGCGGCCCGCAACCTAGCTCAGGCTCTCTTCCTTGGAATCGGGTATCTGGTGTTCGCCCTGATCCTGATTCTTCTCAGCGCTCCCTTGCTGCCCACCAGTAAACTGTTACTGGGGCTTTTTGGAATGCTGGCGCTTCTGGGAATTCTGGCACGGAAAAGACTGGTCCATCTCTATTCCCAGGGTCAGGCCAAGATCCGCGAGACGTGGGACGCGCCTCCCGACCAGGATGGGTTGAATCTTCCGGGTGAGTCGACGGTCCACGTCCACCAAATCGACCCCCCGTCCTCCCTGATCGGGCAGACCCTGGCCGACACCCAGCTGCGGAAAAAAACCGGTGCGGTGGTGGTGGCCATCGACCGAAAAGGCAGGCCCATGGTTTCGCCCGGACCGGAGACGCGTCTGGAGGCGGGGGACCAGCTGTTTGTCTTTGGCGAGGCGGAGCAGGTCCGCGCCGCCGACGAGGCCTTGCGCAACGCCGGAACGACGGAGGTCTAGCGGCGGTTTCTGGCGCCCGGACGGGTGCGGTACCAGTGAAACAGCGCCAACTGGGCCAGGCCGCGAGCCGGGCCGAAATGTTCCTCCGTCCATTTCTCCAAATCCGCCGGCCGCAGCGGGCGGCGCCGCTTGGGGAAATACAGCCGGCGCAAAAGACGGTCCACCCAGACATCGACGGGGAAGGCGTCCCAGCGGCCGTAGGCATAGAGGAGGACGCAACGGGAGATTTTTGGGCCGACCCCGGGCAACCGTTCGAGGTGTTCGGCGGCCTGCTCCGTGGGCCAAGCGTCCGGAATTCTCAGGTACGCGGGTTGTCGGGCCAGGACCTTGGCGGTGGCGGCGAGATGCTTCGCGCGGTACCCCAACTGACAGCGGCGCAGAGCCTTTTCCCCCCCGCGGGCGAGGCGTTCGGGGGAGGGAAAATTGCGGTCGGGACCTCCGAAGGCCAGCCGGAGCCGTTCGTTGATCTGGCGGATCTGGACGATTTGCTTGAGAGAGGAGCAGATGAAATTGGCGAGGCACTCCCATGGATCCTCGCGGAGGGGGCGGAGGCCGGGATGGGCCTGAAGGGCTTCCGGCAACCAGCGATCTCGCTTCGCGGCGGGATGGAGGAGGGGGGCAAGGTCGAGATCGAGGCAGAGGTACTGTTCCAAGGCGGTGACGGAAAGCAGGGGGTTATTCCAGAGAAGCCGTCGGTGGCGGACCGCAAGCGTGACGGGCTGATCGCGGATCCAGCCGGAAAACTCGCCCGGGGCGGTCTCGTTCCAGCAAAAGGACTGACCGCCCAGGAGGGTGGCGGTGAGATCGAGCGGAACGGGGAGTTGCAGAGCCGGCATCGTGGGAGAAAGCTTAAGGCCTCATGAGGATTCCCAAAAGACGAGGATGAAGAGGATATTTTTCACCCTTTGCCTCGGCCTGGTCCTTGGGTCGGCTCCGGGAAGTGGCCAGACCGAAGAGGAGCCGGTCAAGCGGGCGGAACCGGTGGCCGAGGAGGTTCGGGCCACCGAACCGCATGTCGAGCCGGTGCGAAAAGCGGAGCGGGCGGTGAAGCCACCCACGAACACGGGGGCTCCGATCCAGGCGGGGCAACCGGTGCGGGTGGTGGTCGAGTCCCCGAAGGAAGGGGAAGTCGTGCCGTGGGAAACCGTGGATGTGTTCGTGAGGGCGGAGAACTACGCGGTCGGCGACGGGGGCAACCGGTTGCAAGTGATCTTGGACAACGGATCCCCGGTCGAACATGCCAACGAGCTGAAGCCGGTGGTGTTGCACGGTTTGGCCCCGGGGGCGCACGTGTT
>CAZURF010000084.1:0-5498 GCA_964623555.1 uncultured Akkermansia sp.
CTGGCTTTCGCGCTCCGCTTCGGGGCCGGCATTGGGCTGGGTGTTTTTTTCGGTCAAATGTTCCTGGCCCTGAGCCGGGACCTGGCTCTCCCTGCCGCCTTGGCAATTTCGGCGGTCAACAGCCTCGAGGCGGTGGGCGCCGTCCTTCTTTACCGGAAAATGGGAGGACGACTCGGCCTGTATGACCTGCGTTCCTGGCTCCTTCTGCAGGGCTTGGTTTTCCTCATCCTGC
The DNA here is from genome assembly GCA_964623555.1 of uncultured Akkermansia sp. Taxonomy (GTDB): domain Bacteria; phylum Verrucomicrobiota; class Verrucomicrobiia; order Methylacidiphilales; family Verrucolacustridaceae; genus Verrucolacustris. The sequence goes on from CAZURF010000084.1 coordinate 233, forward strand.
AACCTTTCAGCGCCACCCTCGGCACCCTTGCCCTGGCCGGGGTGGGAATCATTCCGGATTTGGCGGCATGGGTGAACGCCTGGCAGGAGTGGTGGATCGGCAACGCGGCAGCCCAGTCCCAGCTCGCCCCCCTCCTCCTCCTGCTGTTGCAACCCGAAACCCGCAGCGGCTGGCGCAAAAAAATTCTGCTGCCGGTCCTGATCACGGGCGGCGCTCTTTGGCTCAGCCTGGCCGCTTTTCCGGTCTCCACCATCGGAACATCCTTGGTGATTTTTCAGCCGCTCCTCATCGCGTTCGGGCTGACCCTCGGCCTCAAGGCCGTCTGCGCCCCCAGCGTTCTGATTTCCGTCACCTTCCTCTACGCCACCAGCCACGGGTTCGGCCCGTTTTATTCCGAGGACCGCATGCGGATTCTCGATCTGAATGTGTTCCTGGTCGGGATTTCCCTGATTGCCCAGTTCCTCGCCGTCCTCTTTCGGCAACTGAAAGATGCACGGATCAAGGAGCAGGCGCTGGAAAAACGCCAACGGGAGGAAATCCTGCGGAAGCTGAAGACCAGTCTGGCCGCCGCCGGCATCGCCCATGAGATCAACCAGCCCCTCAGCCAGATCCTGCTCCAGACGGAGCTGAGCCTGCGCCAGCTGGCCTCTTCACCCGCTTCCGGGGGGGAAACCAGAGAGGCTCTGCACAACATCCGGGAACGAACCGAGCAAGTGGTCGAAACCATCGAGACGATCCGGGCGCTGCTCGGCAACGTGGCGTCCGAGCATCAAAACCTTGATCTAACGGACGTGGTCCGCAGCGCGGTTCTTTACCTCCAGCCGGGCTTCCAGAGGGCCAGCATCCATCTCCAGCAGACCGGGCTCGATTCTCCCCGGATCATGACGGGCGACGACGCCCAACTGCATTTGATGGTCTCCAACCTGCTCCGCAACGCCCTGCAAGCCGTGGAGAAAGAGCCGGCCGGCAGAAAAAAGGTTTTCCTTTCCCTGGAGGAGTCCCCCGAGGGCATCCGGCTCTCTGTGGAGGACTCCGGTCCCGGCTTCACCGAGGAGCAGAAGCTGCGCTCCGAGCTTCCCATCGAGTCCACCAAGCCGGAAGGCATGGGAATGGGACTCTTTTTGGTGCGGACAGCGGTGGAGAACCACCGGGGCACAATCTCCTTCGGTCGCTCAACTTCCCTCGGCGGCGCCTCCGTCACCGTCACCTTCCCGAAATAACCAGCGCTCCGCGTCCGTTTACGATTACGATTAAGTTTAAGTTTTCGCAGAATCTCGCAGGTTCGTGGCGGATTGTTTCATAAACCTAAACGTAAACATAAACGAACAGTTTCCCGCCCGATTCGACGGCCGGCTCAATCTTTCAATCTCGAACTATAATGTCCGCGCATCAACCGAAAGCACCAAAACGGAACCGGGATCAGAAAAAACACCCGCCCAAGAACCAGGAGATCCCGGCTGATGTGGCCTCCCTCCATCCGGTTGATCCCCTGCCAGGCCATCAGCAGAATCCCGCCCACACAAAGAAGATAGGCAATCGGCATGAAGACGCGGCTGAACTGGTCCCGTTCCTGCATGCGGCCGATCCGGTCCCCGCGGTTGTTCCAGTTCACTCCGCCTTGCTCCGCAGTTTTTTCAGGAGATACATCCAGCCGGTCACGGCCAAAAGGAGGCCGGTGCTGACCACCGAAAGAAAGCCGATCCAGGTAAAAATTTGAATCAGCGCCTCGGTCATGAACTAAATAATCATACAAAATCACCATCCTCAATACCCACAGGAGGGTAAAGGGCGGTTTTTAGGGGCGGAAAAGGCCTGGAGAACGTCCCTGGGTCGTCCCAATCCCGGGCTCTTGCTTTTAAATCTTCACGACGCGGACGGAGGTGATGTCCTTGTCCGCCAGCATCTCCTTCAAAACCTCCGCGCCGGGTTCGGAATCCAGATTCAGCACGCTCAACGCCTTCGATCCCGGGGCGCTCCGGCTCAGCGTCATGCTGGCGATGTTCACCTTGTGCTTGCCCAGCAGCGTGCCGATCCAGCCCACGATCCCGGGCCGGTCCTTGTTCTCCATGAGCAGGAGGTAACCCTCCGGCCGCGCCTCCATCCACTGGTCGTTGATCCGCACGATATGCGGGCTCGTCCCGAAGAACGTTCCGCTCACCTCCGCCTCCTGCTCCCCCTGTCCGGCCCGGACGGAAATCAGCTCCGCATACTCCCCCGGCTCCGCCTGCTTGGTTTCGCTGACCTTGAGGCCGAGGTTCGCCGCCATCTTGGGCGCATTCACCTCGTTCACGTCCGCTCCGCCTGCGCCGTAGAGAAAGCCCTTGAGGATGCTGCGGGTGATGGGCGTCGTCTCCTCCTCCCCGATCTTGCCGGCATAGCTGATGGCGAGGCGGTCGCAGCGTGCCGGGGCAATCTGGGAAAGCAGGCGACCCAGCCGGAACCCGAATTCGATCTGGGGACGGAGCTTGGCCATGGTGCGCGCGTCCACGCTGGGAATGTTCACCGCGTTGCGCACCGCCCCCTCCGTCAGGTAGTCCCGGATCGCCTCGGCGATCTCGATGCCGACACTCTCCTGCGCCTCGGCGGTGGAGGCGCCCAAATGCGGCGTGAGGATGATTTTTTTGGCTTTGCGCAGCGGATGATCCCCCGCCAGCGGCTCCTCCTCAAAAACATCCAGCGCCGCCCCGCCAATCTGGCCGGCCTCGATGGCCTTGAGCAGCACCGCCTCCGCAATCAGCCCGCCGCGGGCGCAGTTCACGATCTTCACGCCCTTGCGGCACAGCTTGATCCGCTCCTCGTTGAGGATGCCCTTGGTTTCGTCCGTCATCGGCAGATGCAGGGTGAGAAAATCGCAGTGGGGCAGAAGGTCCTCGATCCGGTCGATCAACTCCACCTGCAGGCTGCGCGCCTTGGCCAGCGACAGGTAGGGATCGTAGGCCATCACGCGCATTCCAAAGGCGATCGCCCGGCGCGCCACCTCCCCGCCAATCCGGCCCATGCCGAGGATGCCGAGGGTTTTGCCGTTGAGCTCCGTGCCCTGGAAACTTTTCCGGTCCCACTGGCCGGCCGTCATCGAGGCGTGCGCCTGCGGCAGATGCCGGGCCAGGCCCAGCAGAAGGGTGAACGCCTGCTCGGCGGTGCTCACCGTGTTGCCCGCGGGGGTGTTCATCACGATCACTCCCCGCTCGGTGGCGGCGTCCACGTCCACATTGTCCACGCCGACGCCCGCGCGGCCGACCGCCCGGACCGTGGGGCAGGCCTTCAACACGGCCTGGCTCACCTGCGTCTGGCTCCGCACCACCAGGGCGTCACAGCCCTTCAGCTTTTCGCAAAGCTCCTTCTCCTTCAGGGTGGGGCTTTCGATCACCTCGATCTGCGGGCAGGCCTTGAGCACGTCGACCCCGCTGGGCGACACCCCGTCTGTGACGAAAACCTTGTATTTACCGGCCATCGGATAGGTCTAGCGATACCCCCCGGAAGGGGCAACGCCAGCCGTTACTTCTTGGCGGGTTGGCCCGAGCCCTGACCCGGAGCCGGCGGAGGTCTCTGGACGGCTCCCTCCGGCATGCCCTGTCCCTGCGGAGTTCCCGGAGGCATCATGCCCGGGGGAAGGGGCGGTTGCCCCGACTGCATCATCCGGTTTTCCATGGGCACGACCGGACGGCGCATCATCGGCTGAGGAGGCGGCCGAAGCACCAGGATCACCTGGCAGACGGCGATGGTGATCAGGCTGATCGCCGCCAACGCCATGCACACTTTCACATAGGGTTCAGGTCGGACCGTGGTCTCTTGGCTCATGGGAGGATTTTAAGTCCACCCTTGCCGGCCTGCAAACCGCTCTTTCCAGAAAGATGCGGCTGTTTTAGGCTTTTTCCCTGCTCGGAAAGGCTAGGTAGCTCAGTTGGTAGAGCAGCGGACTGAAAATCCGCGTGTCGCCGGTTCGATTCCGGCCCTAGCCACCTTCTTCAGCCTATTCGGCATTTAGCCATTGGTTATGGGAAAGCCCTCCAATTGGCTGTTTCCCTCCATCACTAAGGACGAAACGGCTCAACCCCTAAACGGGTTCGCTTTTTAGCCCTTTTTTCTACATCCTTCCCCCATGCGCACTCTGGTCACCGGCATGGTTGCGGGCATGGACGATGCGGAGTACATCCGCAAGGTCGTCGCCCTCGGGCACCGCAACCACCGCGAAATCAAGGTCTACAATACCGTCGACGACTTCACCAAGGCCGGCAAAAAGCCGCTCGAACGCCTCCTCGGCACCACCGACTACGTCTTCGAGCTCACCCGGGAACGGGAATATGAAAAGATCGGCTACGAGATCTTCCGGCACAACCAGCGCGACGTGATCATCCGCGCGCCCGCCACGGTCGAGTGGAACCGGATCAACCGCAAGTTCAAGGACCAGCGCATCATCCGCGACTTCATCAAGCCCGATCTCATCGTCACCCTCATCGATGCCGAGTGGTCGATCAAGCAGAAGCTGGAAAACCCCCAGGTCTCCGACCCCTTTCTCAAGGCCCTCAAGGAGCGTAACCACAACCTCTATGAAATCCTCTCCTGGATGAACGAGGAGGTCAGTCTGTCGGAAGACTGGGCCCGTTACATGGGCATCCCGCACTACGTCATCGCCGTGGGGGAACCGCCCGAGGCCCTCTACAAACTGGTCACCCACCCGAACCCGTGGGTCATCTACGCCAGCTATTCGATGAGCTACGGCACCCCGGAAAAGCGGCAGGAGATCAACCGGATCATCCACCAGCTCCGAAAGTACGCGGTGATCGTCGATCCGCAGTCGATCGAGATCGGCCAGAATTTCGACGGCGTGCCCGCGAGCGACCGCGAATCCATCTACGCCTACACGGTCCACCGGGACCTGCACTGGTATGTGGGCAAGGTGCATGCCGTCGTGGCCATCCACCCCTATCCCGAGCGGCCCCCACTCTCCACCGGGATGATGGACGAGCTGGGCCATGCGCGGGACTACATGAAGGCCCGTTACATGATCTTCCCCCGCGGCGGCTTCAGCCCCTTCACGACCGACTCCTACATCGAAAAGGGCCACCTCTTTGAAACCGCGGGCGAGTTTTTCAAGTATCTGGATGAGGTGGAGAAGAGACCCAAATTCACCGACGAGCTGGAGTTGCAGGGCGAGTTTTTCCGCCAACCCTGAGATCCGGACCCGGACTTGCCGGCCTCCCCCTTTTTGGAAATACTTTCCCCCTGCTCGGACGCTTAGCTTAGCGGTAGAGCGCCTGCTTCACAC
>CAZURF010000085.1:0-5388 GCA_964623555.1 uncultured Akkermansia sp.
CGGATCGACAAGGTGGGGGTCAAGGGGCTCCGCTACCCCATCGTCGTTCGCGACCGTTCCCGTGCCACCCAGAACACCGTGGCCACCGTCGCACTGGCCGTCGATTTACCGCACCAGTTCAAAGGCACCCATATGAGCCGCTTCCTCGAAGTCCTCCAGGATCACGGCGGCCTCATCCATGTGCAGAGCATTCCCAAAATTCTCCGGGCCCTGCAGGACAAGCTTCATGCCGAATCCGCGCATCTCGAACTGGAGTTCCCCTACTTCATCGAGAAAAAGGCCCCCATAACCTCGGCACCCGGACTGGTGGATTACCAAACCCGCTTTGACGCGGTCCTTCATGGCGATGACCTTACCTTCAAGGTGGCCGTGACCGTCCCTGTCACCACTCTCTGCCCCTGCAGCAAGGCGATCAGCACCCGCGGGGCCCACAACCAGCGCGGCTACGTCCGCCTGGAGGTCACCTTCCGCAAACCGGTCTGGATCGAGGACCTTGTTTCCCTGGTGGAGTCCTGCGGAAGTTCGGAAATTTATTCGCTCCTCAAACGGCCGGATGAAAAGCATGTCACGGAAAAAGCTTATGACCGGCCGGTCTTCGTGGAGGATCTGGTCCGCGCCGTCGCCCTGCAGTGTGACGCCCATCCCGACATCAGCTGGTACCGGGTGGAGGCCGAGAATCTCGAGAGCATTCACAACCACAGCGCCTACGCCATGCTGGAGCGGGGATAATCCCGCGGCCCCCAATTACTTTTTTCCGTCGTCCCCGGGTTCAGGTCCAAAACCCCACAACGAAAAATCCAAATCGTTCTCCCGCTGCATCTGAAACTCGGGCGGCTGCCCTTCCAGCCATAGATTTCTCAGTTTGGTCATCCGGGGGGACTGGATCAGCAGGGCCGGCGCGTATTTCCCTTTTCCCATCACCATCTCCTCGCCGTTGGGCCCGTCGAAAATCACCAGGTTTGGTTGCTCCGTTTTCTGGCTGGGCAGGTCGCCAAACTCCTCCTTCCAGATTTCGCGCGCCCTCTCCTCCGTCCACGGTTTCGTCCCGCTGAAAAGGCGGATCTGGAGGCACTCCCCGGTGAGAAAGAGATATTGGGCCTGACGTCCCGTGGTGGTTTTATCCTCCGCCACCGCCAACACGAAGGTGCGGTTGTACAGCAGGGTCTCCCGCACCACCGCGAGATTTTTAAGGATCTTGAGGTCGGTGATGGATTTCCCCAGCTCGGCCCAGGAACCGGCGGCGGTCAGGAACCCCAGACCTGCAACAAGAAAAAGCTGTCGCATTCCTTTTTATGTTCCTTGGAGGGCGTGCCGTCGACTCATGATTCCTTCATGGCCAAAGCCGCGAAGTGTCTGCCCGTTTTCCCTTTTTCCCTGCGGTAGGAATAAAACCGTCCTGGCTCACCGGCCGTGCATAGGCCGCTGTCCACAACTTCGGCCACCCCCTCCCGCTGGAGTTGCCGCAGAATCTCCGCGGCGAAATCCACGTCGTAATGGGGCGGTCGGATGCATGGCCCCAGCAGGGCCAGCATCCGGGTCGGGTCAGCCCCCAACTCCCTCTTCATCGCCTGAACGGCGGCCGGCACGATGCCCAGTTCGGTTCCTTTTCGCCCACTATGCACCAATCCGATGGAGCCGGTTTTTGCACAGTGCAGCCAGACCGGGCCGCAGTCCGCCACCCTCACAACCAGGGAAATCCCGGTCTCCCCGCAGATCAGCGCATCCGCCCCGGGCATCACGCGGCCGGCATCCTCACGTCCCACCTGGACCACTCCGGCCCCGTGCACTTGTTCGGCGGAAACCATCTCCACCGGCAGGTCCACGGCTTTCAGTTTTTCCGGCAAATCGCGGATCTCCGGATTCGCCGGGTCCCGGAGAGTGAAAAAGTGGGGCAGGCCCCGCCGGGCCAACTCAGGAAAGCGGAGCAGATTCACTGACCCGGCTGGGGACGGACATCGGCGGAGGCCTGCAGACTCACTTTGGGTTTGGGAGGCGGAGCCGAGGCGGAAGGCTTGGAGGCCGGCGGGGCGTTCTTCGGCCCAAAGGGCGAGGCGGTGGCGCGTTCCAGGAGGGCCAAGGCCACATTGTAGTCATATCTCCCCTGCAGCTCGTTGAATTGGGCCTGAGTCAGATTGGACTGCGCATTGATGATATCGAGCTGGATGCCGGCGCCCACATTGAAACGGGCCTCCGCCAAACGGAGGCTCTCCCGTGCCTGCTCGACGTTCTTTTTCTGGGAGATCACCAGCTCCTGGGCCTCCTCCATCTTGACCACCGCGTCCCGCACCTCGCTTTCCACCAGCCGCTTCTTTTCCTCCAGCGCCACCTCGGCAGCCGCATATTGGGCCTTTAACTGCTCAAGGCGGCCGGTGGTCTGCATCCCGTCGAACAGCGTCCAGGTACCGTTGATGTTGGCCACCGGACCGCGGAGGCTCTGGGTGAAGCTCGAGCTGCTCTGGTCCTGGATCACGTCATACCCGCCCGTGCCCACGATCTTGGGGATAAAAGCATCCGCCTTGGCTGCCTTGATCAGCTCCTGCTGCACCCGCAGTTCGTCCTTGGTGGCCCTCAGGTCCGGCCGATTGTTGACCGCATTGATCAGGGAACTCTCCAGGTTGACCGCCACAGGCTGGTAAGGGAGTTCCCCCACAACCTCCACCGGGGGCGACCAGTCGTCGGGTTGTTCCAGCGGATAATCCAGCGCGAGGACCCTCGCCAGTTGGACCTCCGCAATCCGCTTGTTGTTCCGGGCCCGGATCAGCTGGGGCATGGTGTTGGCCAGCTCCACATCGGCGGTCAGGACGTTGAATTTGGTCACAGTGCCGGCCTTGAATTTCCGCTCCTGCAGGTTCAGTTGCCGCTCCCGAAGCTCGACCGCCTCGGTCTGCACATCGATCAGGGAGCGGTTCAACCAGATCGCATACACGGTCCGCCGGACCTCCAGCATCACCTGGTCGATGGTGTTTTGCAGCAGAAGAACCGACTGACTCTGGGAGATGCGAGCCGCCTTGGTGCGGGAGAGGCCGGCCCCGCCGTCAAACAGCAACTGGGTCACCCGGATTCCCGCCGTCCAGTTCATCTCGTCCGCCGAGACAAAGCCGCTTTCCACCAGGAAACCGGAGAGGCCTTTGTTTTGGTAATCGAAATTTCCCTGGGCGGTGACTTTGGGCAGCAGCTCGCTGCGCACCTCAATCGCCACCCCTTCCTTCCTTTTCACCTCCTCCTTCGCGCGCCGGATTTCCGTGTTCTGCTCCAACGCCAAGGCCACGCATTGGGCCAGATCCAGCTTCCGGCTGCTGAACTCCGGGATGGAATTTTCGGCCGGAGGCAGGGTGACCCGCGGGCTTTCTACCTTCTCTTGGGCCGTCGCGGCCAAGCACGAGCCCGCCAGCCAGGCTGCGGCTTTAAGAACGCGGAAGTTCACGGCAGTACTCTTCCATCGTGCGGTAAATCCGGACCCAGGCCTCCTGGTCCGGAGTTTCGAGTTTCGCCAAAATCCCACCCAGGTGAAACCGCAACTCCGCCTGCATTTTCCCGACCAAATCCCTGCCCTTGGGGGTGATCTCCACCAGTTTTTGACGGCGATCCCCTTGGACCGATTGCCGCCGCACCAGACCCGCCGATTCCAACCGGTCCACCAGGCCGGTGGTGGCGGAGGTGGCATGTCCCATTTGCTTGGCCAAGCTGCCCATGGGCACCCCCGATTCCGCCGCCAAAAATCCCAACAAGGTGTACTGGGGAATCGAGAGTCGCTTGGCGGAAGTCTTCTTGAAAAGATCCAGGAGAAAACGCCTCTGCAAAATCGTGGCGATCCGGGCCAACTCGGGCACCCGGGCATCTTCCAGCGTCTTTTCGCGGATTCCTGAGAATTTAAGCATGTGAAATATATAATCCGTGAAATATCAACGGCGGGCAAGTACTCAAAAGTGCGGAAAAGATATCTAAAAACAGTTGCTCCCCCCTGCCGGATTCCTATTGTGCAACGAATTCTATGATGACTTTTCTTGTCCAATACGCGCTGGAATCAAGCTTGGCGGCCGCCGGCCTCGGCCTGCTCGCGGCCTTTGGCCTGATCGTCTGGATCCGCAAACAGTCGGACGGCAACGACCGGATGCGTGAGGTCGCCGCCGCCATCCAGGAGGGCGCCGCCGCCTACCTCAACCGCCAACTTCAGGCCATTTCGCTGATCGCCCTGATTCTCTTCGCGGCGATTGTCTGGCTGAAAAATCTCCCCACCGGGCTGGGCTTCCTGACTGGGGCCGCCTGCAGCCTTGCCGCCGGTTTCTTCGGAATGCGAATCGCCGTCATGGCCAACGTCCGCACCGCGGAGGCCGCTTCCAAGGGGCGTACCGCCGCCCTGCGTGCCGCCTTTAACGGCGGGGCCGTCACCGGGCTCCTCGTGGTGGCGTTGGCCCTCCTTTCCATCGGCGTCTTTTACATGATCGCCCTCAAATGGGTGGGCCTCCGGGCCGCCATTGACAGCCTCACCGGTCTCGCTCTGGGCTCTTCTTTGGTCAGCGTCTTTGCCCGGCTTGGGGGAGGCATCTATACAAAGGCCGCCGACGTCGGAGCGGATCTGGTTGGAAAGATTGAGTCAAAGCTCGAAGAAGATGATCCCCGCAACCCCGCCACCATCGCCGACAACGTGGGCGACAACGTCGGGGACTGCGCCGGCATGGCTGCGGACGTCTTTGAAACCTATGCCGTCAGCCTGATCGGTTGCGTCCTCGTCGCCTTCCTTACCGTGATCGGCGCCAACGGCCAACCCAACCCCAACGCCCTCATCTACCCCTTCATGCTCGGCGGCGTCTCCATTCTCTCAGCCATTCTCGGCATCCTCACCGTCAACTACGGCAAGGGCAACCCCACCCGCCTGATCAGCTGCGGGGTTCTGGTCAGCGCCCTGGTTTCCGCCGCCGCCCTCTGGCCCCTCACCCACGCCTTTTTCCCGAACGGCCTGCCGATTGACGGGAGAATCTGCTCCGCCAACGGGATCTACTTCGCTTCTCTCGTCGGGCTCCTCATGACGTTTGTGGTCCTCCTTATCACCAACTACTACACTTCCACTCACTACCGACCCGTCCAACACATCGCGAAAGCCTCGGAAACGGGCCACGCCACCAACATCATCGCCGGTCTGGCTATCGGCTCCCACGCCACCGCCCTCCCCGTCGGCTTCATCGGGATCGCCATTCTCCTGAGTTACCATTTTGCCGGCCTCTTCGGCATCGCCATCGCCGTGATGGCCATGCTTTCCATGGCCGGCATCGTCATCTCCCTCGACGCCTTCGGCCCGATCACCGACAACGCCGGCGGCATCGCCGTCATGTCCGGCCTGCCCAAACAGGTCCGGGAGCGCACCGACGAGCTGGACGCCGTCGGCAACAC
>CAZURF010000086.1:0-5231 GCA_964623555.1 uncultured Akkermansia sp.
AATCCTCTCGAGCGCAGCTTGGCCAGCGAGAGAGTCCTATGCCGCGGAGCGGTAATCAGATTGGGCCTAGGGGAAGGTGGGGGCCAAATCCTCTCGAGCGCAGGGAATTCAAACTCATTGCGAACAGGTTTTTGGGTCCAGCTTGACGATTGATGCCGGATCGGTGAAGTAGCTCGCTTGAAATCAGCGAGTTCCAGCGGAATCCAGGAACGGGTCCTGATCCTCGATTTCGGCTCCCAGTACACCCAGGTCATTGCCCGCCGGGTTCGTGAGGCCCACGTCTATTCGGAGATCGTTCCCCATACCATTTCCGTCGGGGAGGTTTTGTCTCTCCGGCCCCGCGGAATCATCCTCAGCGGTGGCCCGGCCAGTGTGTATGCTCCCCAGGCGCCCAAGATGGATCGCGGCATTTTCCATCTCGGCATCCCGATTCTCGGCATCTGTTACGGAATGCAACTGCTCGTGAAGGAGTTCGGGGGTGAGGTGGCCCGCGGCACCCGACGGGAGTACGGCCGGGGGACCCTCCATCGTCGCCGGGCCTGTGCCCTGCTCGCCAGTCTGCCCAAGAACCTGGAGATCTGGAACAGCCACGGGGATCGGGTGACCCGTTTGCCCAAGGGATTCGAATCCGTCGCCACCACGGAAAACAGCCCCTACGCCGTGGTTCGCCGGGACAATATCTACGGCCTTCAGTTTCATCCCGAAGTCTCCCACACGCCCCGCGGCAAAGAGATTCTCGCCAACTTTCTCCACCGGATTTGTGGCTGCGAGGGCACCTGGACGATGGGCTCGTTTGTGCGTCGCTCGGTGCAGGAGATTCGGGAACAGGTCGGTCCCCATCGCGTTATTCTCGGCCTGAGTGGCGGGGTCGACTCTTCCGTGGCGGCCGCGTTGTTGGCCAAGGCCATCGGCCGCCAGCTGTACTGCATTTTCGTCGACAACGGTCTTCTCCGGAAAGGGGAGGCGGAAAGCGTCCGGAAAATCTTCGGCCGGCACATGAACCTTCATCTCACCGTGGTGGACGCCCGGCAGCAGTTCCTGCGCCGGCTCAAGGGCGTGGCCGATCCGGAACGGAAGCGGAAAATCATCGGCCGGGAGTTCATCAAGGTGTTCGAAAAGGCCGCCCACCGGGTGGGTCAGGGCGCCCGGTTCCTTGGACAGGGCACGCTCTACCCCGACGTGATTGAAAGCGTGCCGATCGCCGGCAACCCGGCCGCACTTATCAAAAGCCACCACAACGTGGGAGGTCTGCCCAAGCGCATGAAGCTGCAGCTGGTGGAACCCCTTCGTCAGCTGTTCAAGGACGAGGTGCGGGAAGTGGGCAAGGTTTTGGGGCTGCCTCGGGAGATGGTCTGGCGGCAGCCGTTCCCGGGCCCGGGGCTGGCGGTCCGTTGTCTGGGGGCGATTGACGAGAAGAAGTTGTCGATCCTGCGCGAAGCCGATGCGATCGTGGTGGAGGAGATGAAGAAGGCGGACTGGTATTACCGGATTTGGCAGAGCTTCGCCGTGCTGCTCCCTTGCCGGAGCGTGGGGGTGATGGGGGACGAGCGCACCTACGACAACGCCATCGCCATCCGTGCGGTGGAGAGCAGGGACGGGATGACGGCGGACTGGGTCCGCCTGCCCGGGGATCTGCTGGGCCGGATTTCGAACCGCATCTGCAACGAGGTGAAGGGGATCAACCGGGTGGTGCTGGACGTCAGCTCCAAGCCGCCGGCCACGATCGAGTGGGAGTAGCATGAGGATTCTCGACAGTCGCCGGCCCAAGGACTTTGCCAAGGTGCTGGCCCAGCTTAGCCGTCGGCCCACCCCCGAGACCAAGGTGCGTTTGGCCGTGGAGAAAATTCTCCGCGAGGTGGAGCGGGGCGGGGATGCGGCGCTCATCCGGATCAACAACCGCTTTTCCAAAAAGAAGATTTCCAAGTCCACCCTGCGGGTGAGGGGCAAGTTTCGTGCCCCGTCGCCCAAGGTCCGGCAGGCGTTGGCGGCGGCGGAGGCCAACATTGCGGACTTTGCCAAGGCCACCCGTCCGAAAGACTGGTCCCGAAGGAATCGGCAGGGCGCGAGGGTAGGGGAAAACTTCCCGGCCCTGGGAAGGGTGGGGGTCTATGTGCCCGGGGGAACGGCGCCGCTGGTTTCCACGGCGCTGATGACGGTGGTGTTGGCCCGGGTGGCGGGGGTGAAGGAGATCGTGGCCTGCACGCCGGCGCCGGTGAACCCGGTCCTGGGTTGGGCGCTGCAGAAGGCCGGCGCGACGGAGATTTATCAGGTGGGCGGGGCGCAGGCGGTGGCGGCGATGGCCTACGGCACGGAGACGATCCGTCCGGTGGAGAAGATTTGCGGCCCGGGCAGTGCCTGGGTGGTGGAGGCCAAGCGGCAGCTGTTCGGAAGGGTGGGAATCGATCTCTTGCCCGGACCCAGCGAGATCGCGGTGGTGGCGGATGAAAGTGCGCGGGCCGACTGGGTGGCGGCGGACCTGGTGGCGCAGGCGGAGCACGGCCCCGGCAGTCAGATCTTTTTCCTGACTCCCTCCTTCTTCTTTTTGGGAAAAGTGCTGGCGGAAGTGCTGAATCAGAGCGGGGAAAAGCCGCGGGCCGAATATTTGCGGGATGTTTTGTCCAAGGGAGCAACCCTGGTTCGGACCAGAGACCTGAGGCAAGCGGTCGAGCTCGCGGAGGCGATCGCCCCGGAGCACCTGTCATTGCAGTGTCGCGGCGCCAAAAAGCTGGCCCAAAAGATCCGGTGCGCCGGCGCGGTCTTCATCGGCAACCCGTCGGCCGTGGCCTTGGGCGATTATCTGTCCGGCCCCAGCCACACCCTCCCCACCGGCGGGGCGGGTCGCGCCTTTGCCGGGTTGCGGGTGGAAGACTTTGTCAAAAGGGTGAGTGTGGTGGAGTACAGCCCGGCGGCGGTGCGGAAATCGGCCCGAACAGTCGGGTTATTGGCGCGGCTGGAGCGGCTCGACGCGCATGCCGATTCGGTCGAGACTCGACTGTCATGAGCAAAGGCAAACGGCAGGCCAAGAAGCTCCGCAAGACGAGTGAGACGGAAATCGCCGTCACCCTGGGGCTGGATGGCAAGGGCATGGCCAAGGTGAAGACAGGGATTCCGTTCTTCGACCATATGCTGAATCTTTTCGCCCGGCATGGGTTGTTTGATTTGGAGGTCAAAGCGAAGGGGGATCTGGATGTGGACCTGCATCATACGGTCGAGGATGTCGGAATCGTGCTTGGCCAGGCGTTGACGGCGGCACTCGGGAAAAAGGAGGGAATCCGGAGGTACGGGACTGCCCACGTGCCGATGGATGAGACCCTGGCCCGGGTGGCGATTGATCTCAGCGGCAGGCCCTATCTGGAACTGCGTGGATTGAACCAGCGGGGGAAGGTGGGGAATTTTCCGGCGCAGTTGGTGGAGGAGTTTTTGCGCGCCCTGTCGGTGCAGGGAGGAATGAACCTGCACGCGGAGGTGTTGTACGGCCGCGACGTTCACCACCAGATCGAGGCGATCTTCAAGGCCCTGGCCAAAGCGCTGGAGGAGGCGGTCAGGCGGGATGCAAGGATCGGAGGGGTGCCTAGCACCAAAGGACGCCTTTAGTTTTTGCGGATCCGCAATACCGGACGACAAAGATTTTTTATGGCTAAACCAGGGAAAAGCTCGGGGGAAGGCGGTTTTGAGGAGTCCCTCCAGCAGTTGGAGAAGTTGGTGGAGCAGATGGAGTCCCCGGAGTTACCCCTGGAGACGATTGTGGAGAAGTACGAGGCCGGGATGAAGCTGGTGGCTGCCTGCACTGAAAAGCTGAAGGCTGCAGAGAAGCGCATCTCGTTGCTCACCAAGAAGAAAGACGGATCCTTGGAGGAGGGCGAACTGGAGGATTCCGAGGGCACCCCGAAGGGAAAGAAAACTGGCCGAAGCGCCCCTGACCTGCTTATCTAACCGGCTCTTATGGCTACCCCTTTGCTGGATTCCATCAAGGGTCCCCAGGACGTTAAAAAGCTCCCGGTGGAGGCTCTTCCGCGGCTCGCGGAGGAGATCCGCGAGGAGCTCATCAAGGTCCTGAGTAAGACCGGTGGACACCTCGGCCCCAACCTGGGCGTGGTGGAACTGACGATCGCCCTGCACCGGGTGTTCGACACCCCGACGGATCATTTCATTTTCGACGTCAGCCATCAGGCCTACGTCCACAAGCTGCTCACCGGCCGGCGGGACCGGTTCCACACCATCCGGCAGCCGGGCGGCCTGAACGGCTTTATGCTCCGCTCCGAAAGCGAGCACGACTGTTTCGGCGCCGGCCACGCGGGCACCGCCCTTTCGGCGGCCCTGGGCATGGCCACCGCCCGGGACATGCGGGGCGGCAAGGAGCACGTCATCTGCCTGGCGGGGGATGCGGCCTTCACCTGCGGAATCACCTTTGAGGCGCTCAACAATGTCGCCCACCACACCAAACGGCTGATCACCATCCTGAACGACAACAAGTGGTCGATCGACAAGAACGTCGGCGCGATCGCCGGCTATCTCAACAAGATCACCACGGATCCGCGTTTCATCCACCTGCACGAGCGGGCGGCCCATTTCATTGAGAAACTCGGCGGCGCCAAGGCGCTTAAGGTCGCCCGACGGGCGGAGGAGCATGTGAAGGGGATGATCTTCCCCAGCGTGATTTTTGAGGAGCTGGGGGTGACCTACTACGGGCCGGTGGACGGCCACGACATCACTTCCCTCATCAAGATGTTCGAGTTTCTGAAAATGCAGAACTTCCCGGTCATCCTCCACGTGGCCACGACCAAGGGGAAAGGCTTCGAGCCGGCTCTGGTGAAGCAGAAGAAGTTCCACGGCCTTGGACCCTACGACCCGGAGACGGGAGAGACCAAATCCCTCGGCCAGCCGACCTTCAGCGAAGTTTTCGCCGACCATCTTTCCAAGCTGGCCGACCAGGATCCCCGGATCGTGGCGATCACCGGGGCCATGCCGAACGGCACCGGACTGGACCGCTTCCAGCCCAAGCATCCCGACCGGTACTTCGACGTTGGGATTGCCGAGGAGCACGCGGTGCTTTTTGCGGCCGGGATGGCCACCAAGGGCTTCAAGCCGTTCTGTGCGATTTACTCCACCTTCCTGCAGAGGGCCTACGATCAGATCATCCACGACGTCTGCCTCCAGAATCTTCCGGTGGTCTTTTGCATGGACCGCGGCGGTCTCTCCGGCGACGACGGCCCCACCCATCACGGGCTTTT
>CAZURF010000087.1:0-5197 GCA_964623555.1 uncultured Akkermansia sp.
ACCCTAACTTAAGTGATGCTTTTTTCCAAGCTTTGGAAGGAGCCGTTGGAATCAGATCCCATGCCCACAATTTATCCTTTTTCTTATGGGAACAGGTGGAGCGGTCCCGCTTGACGATTTTCGATGAGTCGGTGAAGTAGTGCGCTTGAGATCAGCAAGTTCCATGGATCAAACGGAAAGGATCCTGATTCTCGATTTTGGATCCCAGTACACCCAGGTGATCGCCCGCCGGATCCGTGAGGCGAAGGTGTATTCTGAAATTGTTCCTCACACCATTTCTGCGCGCGAGGTTCTGGTCCTTCGACCCAAGGGGATCGTTCTGAGCGGAGGTCCGGCCAGCGTCTACGGCAGGAACGCCCCCAAGATGGATCGGGCCATCTTTCATCTGGGTATTCCCATTCTGGGCATCTGTTATGGGATGCAGCTTTTGGTGAAGGAGTTCGGCGGAGAGGTGGCGAGGGGAACACGGCGTGAGTACGGACGTGGAACCCTGTGTCGGAGGAAGGCTTGCCCCCTTTTGTCGGGATTACCGGCCAAGCTGGAAATTTGGAACAGTCACGGCGACCGGGTCACGCGTCTGCCCAAAGGCTTTGTTCCGGTGGCCACGACCGAAAACAGCCCTTATGCGGTGGTCCGCAGGGAGGACATCTATGGCCTGCAATTTCATCCCGAGGTTTCCCACACCCCCCGCGGGCAGGTGATCCTCAACAATTTTCTGAAAAAGATTTGCGGATGTCGCGGAACGTGGACCATGGGTTCATTCCTGAAACGCGCGGTGGAGGATGTGCGAAGCCAGGTGGGGAAGGGTCGAGTCATTCTTGGTCTCAGCGGAGGGGTGGATTCCAGCGTGGCGGCCGCCTTGTTGCACCGGGCCATCGGCAACCGACTGCGCTGTATCTTTGTCGATAACGGGCTCCTGCGAAAAGACGAGGTGGTCAGCGTGAAGCGGATTTTTGGCAAGCATCGGCACTTCAATCTGACGGTGATTGATGCCCGGAAAAGATTTCTCAGGAGATTGCGCGGGGTGGCGGATCCGGAGAGGAAGCGAAAGATCATCGGGCGGGAATTCATTCACGTGTTCAACGAAGCGGCCAAGAAAGTGGGAAGGGGAGCCCGGTTTCTTGCCCAGGGAACCCTGTATCCCGATGTGATCGAGAGCGTGCCGATTGCCGGAAATCCGGCGGCGTTGATCAAGAGCCACCACAATGTCGGTGGATTACCGAAGCGCATGAAACTGGAGTTGGTGGAGCCGCTGAGGCAGCTCTTCAAAGACGAGGTCCGAAAAGTGGGGGAGGTCTTAGGATTGCCGAAGGAGATGGTGTGGAGACAGCCGTTCCCCGGGCCGGGACTGGCGGTGCGGTGTTTGGGCGCGATTGAGGAGAAGAAATTGTCGATACTGCGGGAGGCGGATGCGATCGTGGTGGAGGAAATGAAAGCCTCTGGATGGTATTACCGGATTTGGCAAAGCTTTGCCGTTCTCCTTCCGTGCCGCAGTGTGGGGGTGATGGGTGACGAACGAACCTACGACAACGCCATTGCCATCCGGGCGGTGGAGAGCAAGGACGGGATGACGGCCGACTGGGTTCGTCTCCCGGGGGATCTTTTGGGAAAAATCTCCAACCGGATCTGCAACGAGGTGAAGGGGATCAACCGGGTCGTCCTGGACATCAGTTCCAAACCGCCGGCGACGATCGAGTGGGAGTAAGATGAAGATTCTCGACGCCCGCGGGAAAATCAACGAGCGGTGGGTTCTTCCCCAACTGACCCGCCGACCGGAACCGGACCGGAGAGTGCGCCGGGCAGTGGAGCGAATATTGGCCGACGTCCGCCAGGGAGGAGATACGGCCCTCGTCCGGATTCACAACCGTTTCGCGGTAAAAAAAATCAAAAAGACCAACCTTCGGGTGCGTGGAAAATTCCGTGCTCCAAGTTCGGAGATCAAGAGAGCTTTGGCGTTGGCGGAGAAGAACATCGCCGAGTTTGCGCAGGCCACCCGCCCGAAGGCCTGGAGGAAAAAAAATCGCGAGGGGGCGGTCACCGGGGAAAACTTTCCGGCCTTGGGAAGAGTGGGGGTGTATGTCCCCGGTGGGACGGCTCCGCTGGTATCCACGGCCCTGATGACGGTGGTCTTGGCACGGGTGGCGGGGGTGAGGGAGATTGTGGCCTGCACTCCCGGACCGGTGAATCCGGTGCTGGGTTGGGCGTTGCACAAGGCCGGAGCGACGGAAATTTATCAGGTGGGTGGGGCCCAGGCCGTAGCGGCGATGGCGTTTGGCACGGAAAGCATCCGCCCGGTCGAGAAGATCTGTGGGCCGGGGAGTGCTTGGGTGGTGGAAGCCAAACGGCAGGTGTTTGGTGCGGTGGGGATCGATCTTTTGCCGGGGCCCAGCGAAATTGCGGTCATTGCGGATGAAACGTGCCGTCCGGAATGGGTGGCGGCGGATTTGGTGGCTCAGGCGGAACATGGGCCGGGGAGTCAGATTTTCCTGCTGACGCCATCGATGAAAATTCTGGGACAGGTCTTGGCCGAGGTCTTAAACCAAAGCTCCCGACAGTCCCGGGCGCAGTACCTGAGGGGGGTTTTGAAAAGCGGGGCGGTCCTGGTGAGGACGGCGAATTTGCGGCAGTCGGTGGAGCTGGCGGAGGCGATCGCGCCGGAACACCTCTCCCTGCAGTGCCGCGGGGCAAAGAAGATGGCGGAAAAGATCCGTTGTGCCGGAGCCGTTTTCGTTGGGAATTATTCGGCCGTGGCGTTGGGGGATTACGTGGCGGGGCCAAGCCACACCCTGCCCACGGGTGGGGCGGGGCGAACGTTTGCCGGGTTGCGGGTGGAGGATTTTGTGAAACGGGTCAGCGTGGTGGAGTACGGGGCAGCGGCGGTGAGGAAGTCGGTAAGGGCGGCGGGGGCTTTGGCCCGGTTGGAGCGACTCGACGCCCACGCGGATTCGGTGGAGACTCGTGTCCGATGAGCACCAAGGGAAAACGGCAGGCCAAGAAGTTCCGCAAAACGAGCGAGACGGAAATTTCCGTGAAGCTGGTGGTGGACGGCAAGGGGCAGTCCACGGTGAAGACCGGGATCCCTTTTTTCGATCACATGCTGAATCTTTTTGCCCGGCACGGTCTGTTTGATCTTGAGGTCAAAGCAAAGGGCGATCTCGACGTGGATCTGCATCACACGGTGGAGGATGTTGGGATTGTGCTGGGTCAGGTTTTGGCCTCGGCCCTGGGCAAAAAAGAAGGTATTCGGCGGTACGGGTGTGCCCACGTGCCGATGGATGAGACCTTGGCGCGGGTGGCGGTGGACCTGAGCGGACGTCCTTACCTTGAGTTGCGGGGACTCAACCAAAAGGGGCGAACAGGGAATTTCCCGGCCCAGCTGGTGGAGGAGTTTTTACGTTCTCTCGCGATGCAGGCCGGAATGAACCTGCATGCGGAGATTTTGTACGGTCGCGATGTGCATCACCAGATCGAAGCGATCTTCAAGGGGTTGGCCCGGGCTCTGGAGGAGGCGTGTCGTCGAGACAGTCGGGTCAAGGGAGTGCCCAGCACCAAGGGGAGGATTTAAGTCGGACCCGAATTATAACTCCCGGCGGTGGGAGAGGGCGTGACCGAGGGTGATGGAGTCGACGAATTCAAGGCCGGAGCCGGCGGCCACCCCGGTGGCGAGGCGGGTGATTTTCACGCCCAAGGCGGAAAGTTCCTTGGCCAAGTAAAGGGCGGTGGTTTCCCCGCGGGCATCGGTTCCAAAGCCAAGAATGACTTCGGTGACTTTGGTTTGCTTCGTCCGTTTGAGAAGTTCGGGAAGTTTCAACTCATCCGGACCGATTCCGTCCAACGGTGAAAGAAGTCCACCGAGGACATGATATCGGCCTTTCAAGGCGCCGGAGCGTTCGAAATTCAGCACATCGGGCGGGTGTTCGACCACGCAAAGGAGGGAAGAGTCGCGGTTTTTATCCCGACAGATTTCACAGAGGCCATCTTCAGAAAAAAATCCACATTCCGGGCAGGGTTTGATCTGGGCGCGGGCCTCTTGGACGGCGTGGGCCAAATCCTCGGAAGCGCCCGGGGCGGCGGAGAGAAGGTGAAGGGCAAGACGCTCGGCAGAACGGGGGCCCACCCCTGGAAGTTTGCGCAGGGCGGAAACGAGGCGGAGAGCGGCGGGAGGGTAATCAGCCATCCGGAGCGGTCCGGAATCAGCCTTGGTCGACGATCCGGGCGTCGAACTCTTTCAAGGCGGCCTTGATGGCGGGATCATTGAGAAAGGTTTCCTTGCTGGAGGAGACGGAGGATGAAGCGGGGGCGGTTGGGCTTTTGGCAAAGGGGGTTTTGGCGGGGGAAGGTGCGGGAATGGTGGCAGCTTTGGGAGTGGGGACGGGAGCGGGTGCAGGGGTTGGGGCGGGTCGGGATGCGGCAGCCTCGGCTCGGGTTTCGGATCCGGGCACGGCCAATTTTTTCAGGATCGATTCGAGGCTGACCTTTTCGCGCTGTTCGCATAGGCGGAGGACGAGAATTTCCAAAGCCACTTCGCGGGCGAGGGAGTGGCGGAGATGGCCCTCGGACTCGAGCAACTGTTCAAGAAGGGAGAGTAGGTGGGCTTTTTCAGGCAGGTCCCCAAGAGCGAGCAGGTTCTGTTTTTCAGCTTTGCCGAGTTCGGCCTCGGCCTCGGCGGGGGCGATCTGCAGCAGGAGAAGATTGCGGAAGTGCCGGGCGAGATCCTGGGCCACACGGACGGGATCGCGGTGGCGGGTACGGAATTCGTGGAGTTTGGCAAGGGCTCCTTGGCTGTCCCCAGCAAGAATCGCTGAGGCAAGGGCGCGGGTTTCGATGGGGCCGGCGAGGCCAAAGACCTCAAGGACGTTGTCGAGAGTGATGTTTTTTCCGGCGAAGCTGACGAGCTGTTCGAGAGCAGATTCGGCATCGCGGAGACCGCCTTCGGCTTGGCGGGCGAGGAGGACGAGGGCTTCGTCTGCGATCTTGATTTTTTCGGTGTCGGCGATTTTGCGGAGATGGGCGGCGATGAGAGGATCCGGGATGCGGCGGAGGTCGAAACGCTGGCAGCGGGAGAGGATGGTGGCGGGGAGTTTTTGGACCTCGGTGGTGGCGAAGATGAACTTCACGTGGGCGGGCGGCTCTTCGAGGGTCTTGAGGAGGGCATTGAAGGCCTCGCCGGTGAGCATGTGAACCTCGTCGATGATGT
>CAZURF010000088.1:0-5096 GCA_964623555.1 uncultured Akkermansia sp.
AGGCTACAGGTAGGGCCTGATCTCCGAGCGGGCCGAGGCGAAATGCAGTCCGCCGGGACGTCGGCCTCAACCAGCGCTGGTAGTCTGAAGTTTTGCGGTTGGTTGCATCTTCGATCTTAATCTTGCCCCTGGGGTGGGTTAGGGGGAGGTCTGTGGGTAAGTGTCGACCGGGTGGAATATATCCCCGGGGCGGCGGGTCCGCCGGATCGCCCGCATCAGTTCGTTTATTACATCACCATCCACAACGACAGTCCCCAAGCGGTGACGGTGGTGGGCCGCAAGTGGGTGGTGACGAACGACGCGGGGCACCGATTGGTGATCGAGGGGGACGGAGTGGTGGGGCAGTTTCCAAGGCTCACCCCGGGCGACCAATTCCACTACAACAGCTACCACCTGGTGGACACGGACAGTGAGGCGGAGGGGGCATATCTGGCAAAAGACGAACAGGGGAACGGTCTGATCGTGCGTATTCCCGCGTTTCGGCTAGATATACCCGTGGCATGAATCTGACAATTTTGGGCGCCGGACGGATGGGGGGAACGATCCTGCGGATGTTGGTGCGCGGGAGCGGAGGTGCGTGGAAGGCGGAGGTATGCGAGCCGGACGCGAAAGGACGGGAGGCTCTCGCCAAAGAGACGGGAGCGGGAGTGAAGTTTGTCGGCCAGGTGGAGGAGTTGGGTGAGCCCGAGGTGGTGCTGTTGGCGGTGAAGCCGGCGATGTTGCAGGCGGTCGCGGGTTGGTTGAAGGGCAGAAAGGATTCCTACCTGCTGATTTCGATTTTGGCGGGGGTGACGACAGAGAAGTTGGCAGCAGAGGCGGGGTCGAAGGCCAGGGTGGTGCGGGCGATGCCGAACCAGGCGCTGAGGCAGAACGAGGGGGTGACGGCGATCTGTGCCGGTCCGGGAGCAAAGAAGGGGGATCTGGAGGTTGCCCGGAAAATATTCGAGTCCGGTGGGTATGTCCTGGAGATTGAGGAGGAGCAGATGGATGTGGTGACGGCGTTGAGCGGGTCGGGGCCGGCTTTCATGGCCAAGTGGGCGGAGGAGCTGGCCGATGCAGGAGTCCGGGCGGGGTTAACCCCAAAGGCGGCGGAGGAGTTGGCGGCCCGAACCATGTTGGGCACCGGAGCGGTGTTGGTGAGGGAGAAGATCACTCCTGGCCAACTGTGTGCGGCAGTGGCGAGCCCGGGCGGAACGACCGAGGCAGGATTGAGGGCGATGCAGGCGGGGATCAAGGATCTGGCGGAGAAGGCGATGGGAGCAGCGGTGGAAAGAGCGAAGCAGTTAGCCTGCGGGAAATAGGCCGAGGCGCTGTGGGATTAAGATTAAGGTTAAGATTAAGAAAAAGTGGTTTGGTGGAAAGTGGAAGGCGGGATGGGGCAAGCAGTCTTGGTGCTGAACCAAGGTAGGGCGGCCTCGATGAGGCCGCCTCGCTCAGCGACGGGGGAAGCAAATTTCAGCGTAGGCGGGGTCATCGACCCCGCCCCACCTAAAGTTTCGATATTAGATTCCTAGGTAAGGCTAGGGGTTGCAGGTAGGGCCCGATCTCAGAGAGGGCCGAGTTCAAATACGGGCCGCCGGGACGTCGGCCCCTACCTTGTGTTGGGCGGTGGGTTGGGTATGATGATTTTATCGGGCCGTAGCACAGCTTGGTAGTGCGCTTGTTTCGGGTACAAGAGGTCCAGGGTTCAAATCCCTGCGGCCCGAATATCAAAAGGGCCGCAAAATCCCGTAACGCCGGAGGCGAAATCAAATTGGGCCAGGGGCGGGTGTCAGGGAGCCAAATCCCTGCGGCCCGAACGCCTGACGGCTAGATGAAGGGGCAAGATTCAGTTTAAGACATAGAGAGGCTAAAGACTGCAGGCTAGAGGCCTGATCTCCGAGCGGGTCGCCGGGACGTCGGCCCCTTACCAAGCATCAACCGATGTGGAAGTAAGTGAGATAGAGGATCTAAATGAAGATTTATTATTTCAGATCAAAGTAGGCAGCGGAGAGTGGGGGAAGATCGGGGAGGGGAATTCCTGTAGAGGTAAGATCTTTGGCGGGGCAGGCAACCGAGGTGCCGGGAGAAGATAAAAGATCCGTTCCGGTGAGGGTCGCATCAGAAGAGGTGGTGACGGCGGACGCCGCTTCATTGGAGAGCCTTAGGCAGGCCTTGCTGATTTTGTCTTTGGGGTGAAGGTTAGCCACGACGAGGACAGATTTTTTGGCCACAGGGTCGTGGCGCATGAACGAGTAGAGCCAGTGCCCGGATTCCTTGCGGTCGATCCGACCATAGGCGGGATTTTCGCGGTTGGCGGGATTCAGAGGGTAGAAGTTGCCTTGGGTGAGGGCAGGATGGGTGAGGCTCCGGATCAGGCGACTATAGAAAGCCCGGAGATCCTTCTGTTCGGCAGAGAGGCCGCCTCCGTCGTATTTGCCCCCATGGATCCATTTCTGGAGCTCGGGAACCGACCAAAAGTCGAAAAAGGTGGTGCGACCCTTATCGAGTTCGAAGCCGGCAGCTCCGCAGTCTGCCGGTTCTCCGACCTCCTGGCCGTAGTAGACCATGATCGGGCCACGAGAGAGTCCGAAAAGAATGGCGCTGACCGGACGACCGACATTCGCTCCGTGTCCCCCCCAGTTCTTCGGCGAGGCCACGCGGACCTCATCGTGGTTCTCCGCATAGCGGACTGAGTTGTCACCGACAAAGCCGGGCCGGGCGGCGGCGTCCAGATCGTTGGCCGATGCCTTGTTGTCATAAATTTCCATCAACCGCTTGTAGGCATCGTGGCCGTAAACGGCGTCGAAGCCGGCTTCGATCAGGCTGATGGGGTTGGAGTGGAAGGGAGCCAGGTCGGGATTGGCATCCGGCACCTCCAAGCGAACGTCCCCTTCGTAGCATTCGGCATAGAAAAAGGTTTTGGGGTTGCGTTCCCGTGCCCGGGCCAGCGCCCAGTGCCAGAATTCAGACGGGACGATATGGGAAACATCGCAACGGAAGCCATCAACCCCGAGTGACTGCCAGTAGGCCAGGATGGCGTCCATTTTGTTCCAGAGATCGGGGACGGGCAGGTCCGGTTGGAGTGTGGTGGGGTGCAGCCGTTTGCCCTTGGCTCCTTGGGTGAAGTCGTAGCCGTAATTGAGTTTGCAGGTTTCGTACCATACGTCCTGCTTGGGGCGCCAAGTGTTTTGATTGTCGCCGGTAACCTTGGCTCGTTTGGACTCGGGCTCAAAGAGACCATCGATTTTTTCCTTCAACCCGGGGAACCGGTTTTCCCTGTCCTCCCAGATCACCTTCGTGGTGGGAGTGAGGGGCTCTTTCTTTTTGGGATCGAAAGTGGCGAGGCGGAGGGGCGGGCCGTCGGAGTTCGGCTTGAGATAGTAAAAGTTGTCGCCGGAGAAGAAGGCATCGCCCTGGTCGTTTTTGCCGAAGTCGCGATCCGGATAAACCACGGAGGCATAGCTACGGGCGACGTGGTTGGGCACGAAGTCGATGAAGATCCGGAGATCATGCTTCTTCGCCCGGGCCATCAGCTCCTTGAACTCGTCCAACCGGCGGGCGGGATCGACCGCATAGTCAGGGCAGACGTCGTAATAATCACGAATGGCGTAGGGGCTGCCGGCGATTCCCTTCAGGAGGTCGGGGTCATCGGGCGGGAGTCCGAGGGAGGAGTAGTCGCGGGTGGTGGCCTGGCGGAGAATCCCGGTGACCCAGATGGCGTCAAATCCCATCTGTTTCAGGGAATCGAGGGCGGCGTCATTCAAATCGGCAAATTTCCCACAGCCGTTTTGGTCGAGGGTGCCGTTGGGAATGCGGTTGGTGTTGGTGTTGCCGAAGAGGCGAGGGAAGAGCTGGTAGATGCGGACTTTGCCCCCCCGGCGGGAGACGAGCTCGGGGCGCGGGTTTGATCCCGAAAGGGAAAAGGAAAGAGCGTGGGTCAGGTACCGATCGTCCTGCCCATTGATCAGGTAGGGATCGGTGGAGTCAACGACCGTTCCCCAGCCATGGTTGGCGGAGAGGTCCTTGAGGGCCGCGACCATGTGGAGGGAGGCGTTGGTCCCGGCCCAAGCGCGTGGAATCTGCAGGGTGAGGGACGTTGGGTCGGTGGTGTCGACCTTGACCCCGGGAGGATTTTCATCGGCCGGTTTTAAACCGAACCCGTTGTAAGAGCGCAGGGTGGCCTTGAGCCCTCCACCGGAAGAGCGGAGCAGTAAAATGTGATCGGCCTGAAAAGGAAGAAAGAGGGTCGAGCCGGTTTTGTTTTGGCCAAAGGGGACGAGGGCGGAGCCGTTCGGCCCGGAGGAGGTGGCGACAATCAGGAGTTTTGAGGGGACATCAAGCGCCAGCTTGGGAAAGTGGAGGACAAGGGAATCGGGCCCGGGACGTAGGTCCACCGGCAGAGTGGCCTGCGCCCAAGCGCCCAAGCCAAGAAAGCAAAGTAACGGGAGAAA
Organism: uncultured Akkermansia sp.; assembly: GCA_964623555.1. Lineage (GTDB taxonomy): Bacteria > Verrucomicrobiota > Verrucomicrobiia > Methylacidiphilales > Verrucolacustridaceae > Verrucolacustris. Next base: position 4,434 of record CAZURF010000088.1, read on the forward strand.
GAATGCGGGCATCCGAAAACAATAAAAGAGCGGAGGAGGCGGAAAAGCCCCAAAAGCCAAAAATTAGCGTCCGGAGCGGGTGAAGCGGGCTCGCAGGGCGATGTGGCGAGTTTCGGGAAGAATGAATTTTTTTAATTCGATCTCGATCCACGGCAGGGAAAAATTGCGAAAGGTGGCCTGGGCCAGTTCAGCGGCAAGCTTTTCGATGAGTTTGCGCTGCCCTTGGCGAGCGGTGGACTGAAGAAGGCGACTGAGGGCGTAGTAGTCGACGGTGTGGGCGAGGCGATCCGAGGTGGCGGCCTTCTTCAGGTTGGGAACAGGGAAGACAACGGTGCAGAGGAGTTTTTGAGGTTTGGCACGTTCGCGGTCGGGTACGCCGACCCGGCAGGAGAGTTTGAGGTCAACCAGGGAAAGGGTGGGGGGCATGGGGAAATCAGATTAAGATGAAGATGAAGATTAAGGAAGGCTACAGGCTGCGGGTAGGTAGGAGGGTGGGATACGGGGTGTCGGACCAGGGAAGGGAGCAGGAAGGGTTTAAGAGGAGGGTCAGCGAGCGAGGGCGAAGATGATTAGAAGGAGTTCGAGCAGGGCAAAAAGACCCACGTAAAGTTGGCCGCCGTTGCCGAAGCCGTAGCTGTGGAGGCCTTTGCCGAGAACGAAGTT
>CAZURF010000089.1:0-5069 GCA_964623555.1 uncultured Akkermansia sp.
TCCCCGCGCATCCGTTTGGCCAACAGGGCACCGGCGGTGGCCGAGATCATTGCCCCGAGATGGCTGATCATCGGAAGGATGCCGAGTTCCAGGTCGCCCCGGTGAATATTACCGTCGCGACCGCGCATGGGACCAAGCCGCGACCCCAAATAGGTCCGCACGGCGTCGAGGACCGGTTCGCCAAATGCCAACCGGCCCGCCATATCGCGGATCAGCGGTGCGTAAACGTCTCCTTTGCGGAGATGGAGTCCACCGGCGGCGCTGAAGGCTTCCTGGCCGCGGCCCAGATAGACGCCGCCCACGATCCGGCCAGCCCGGTAGAGGCTGGCGAGCTTATCCTCCACCAATCGGGCCCGGAGCATGCTCCGGCCCAGCTTCTCGGTGGGGTCCTGCTTTTTGGAGGCAGTGGGACGCTCCAGCGTCCCCGCCGTTTTGGTGGCCATTCCCGGATTTTACCCCCCCACCCCTTCCCGCCAAGCCCGCCATGAATCGTGCTTGGACAGCGCAGATTTACTTAATCTTAATCTTAAATCTTAATCTAAACGGCCCAGTCCCCGTACATCTTCTCCAGCGCCTTCCTCACCGCCGCCTCGGTTCGCGGCTCGGCGCTGACACCCTGCAGCACCGGCAGTTTGCCCAAAAGCCCAACCAACCGGTGGGCCAAAGATTCCATCATCTTTTTCTGAAACCGGCCACGTGGACCGGATCCTCCCCCCAACAACGCCCGCACCTTCGCCGCCGGCACGCTCCACGCTTTGACGGGGCCCTCCGCCACCACGGTGGCCGACCTAGGGTGTCCAGTCAGAATCGAAAGCTCCCCGATCAGCTGCCCCGCCCCCGGCCGAGCCAATACCAGGGGCTCCCGTCCACCGATCCTTTTTTCCACCCGGGCCCGACCGGAAAGAAGAATCAGCAGTTCCCGGGCCTTGTCCCCCTCCGCCACCATGACCTCACCCCGGCCAAACGAACGCACCTTGCCCGAGGGAAAGATGCTTTTCCATTTGCCCGCTCCGGATGCCATCCCAACACTCTACCCCGAGTTGAGCTCACCATTCCAGCCCTGCCCATGAGCACGCCTACCGCCGGCACCCGCGAAAAAAACCTCCTCCTCGGAGTAGTCTTTTGCGCCTGCGACGTCCTGCTCATGGCCGGCGCCGCGTGGTATGCCAACTCCCTTGCCATCCTCAGCGACCTGCTCAAGGAGAGCACCGATTTTCTCGCCGTCCTTGCCTCGTACTTGACGGTGCTGGCCCTGCGCAAGGCGCCCGGACACCGCTTCGCCTATGGAATCGGGAAGCTGGAGAATCTCGTCAGTCTGGCCATCGGGTTGGTCATGGTGGGGTGCTCTTTTTTCCTGCTCACCAAAGTGGTCAACCACTTCCATCATCCGGTGCCCACCAGCGGCACCCTTCCGGGCATCATCATCTTCACGATTTACGCCTTCATCGGGTTTGGCATCTGGGCCCGTAACCGCTGGATTCTCCGCCACCAGCACTCCCCGATCATCGAATCCCAGGCCCGGCTCTGGTTTTCCAAGGCCTGTTTCGACTCCTTCATGGCCACCGCCCTGACCCTGGAGCAGATCTTTCGCGGACAGTCCTGGAGTTTTTATCTCGATCCTCTCGCTTCGTTGCTCGGCGTCGGATTTATGATCCACGCGGCCTACGCCATCGCCTCCTCCTCGGTTGAGGATCTCATGGACGCCACCTTAGGTGAATCCTTCCAGCTTCGGATCCTCAACCAGCTCGTCCGCCACATCGACGAATATGACCGTCTCCACAAGGTGCGCAGCCGTCGCTCCGGCTCCCGCATTTTCGTGGAGGTCTTTGTCGAATTTCCGCCTGAACTCCGCATGGCCGAAGCCCAGGAGCGGATCCAACGCCTCCGTCATTCCATCGCTGCCGCCGTTCCCGGGGCCGAAGTCTCCATTCTTCCCCACGCGCCGTAGAAAACTGAATGCTTGGTAGGGTCCGACCTCCGGGCGGACGGCGCTCAAACCGGCCCGCCGGGACGTCGGGCCCTACCTAAACGTGGTCGTAACCGTAAACGAAAAGCCGACTACTTTTTGTTCCTGCTTGAAGCCTTGATCCGACCCCTCGTCAGCCATCCCGACCTGAAATAGTCCTCCAACCCGTCCTCGAGACTGTATTTCGGCTCGATCTTCAGATCGCGTTTGGTCGCCGACATATCTGCTTCCGTGTGGGGCTGGTAGAAAGGATACGGACAGTCGAAATACTCCGGTTTGAATTTTGTTTTCAACACGCGGTTAAGACCATCGATCATCTCGTTGAAGCTCCGCGGTTGACCGGAACCCGCATTCCACACCCCGCTCTTTCCGGACTTCATCGCTGCAATCGTCATCGCCACAATGTCCTTCACGTAGACGAAATCCCGCTTCTGTTCGCCGTGCTTGAAAATCCGGGGTCGCCTCCCCGCCAGCATCTGTCCCGCCAGATGCCAAGCCATGCTGGCCGGCACGCCCTTGTGCCCTTCTCTCGGGCCATAAACATTGAAGTAACGCAGGCCGGCCATCTGCCAGTTCGGCTCCTCGGCTTTCACCGAACGGGCCAAGTTTTCCAACTGCACCTTGGAAAAGGCGTAAGCGTTGGCCGGCGCCAGCGGATCGCCGATCCGGTTTACCCCCGCGCGGATGCCGTAGGTGGCCGCACTGGAAGCGTAAACGATCGGGGTTTTTTCGGGCCGCAGGTAATCGAGCAGGCGCCGAAAACCTTCCACATTGTCGTGCGTCTGGATTTTCTGATCCTGGAGAGTGGTGTCGGTGATTGAGGCGAGATGGAACATGGCCTCGGGACGCCGGCCGCGGAACTCCGCCTCCCAATCCAACCGGGAGATGTCGCCGGCCACGAAATCACCGCGGTAGCCCTCCAAGTTGGGAAAGGAACCGCTCCGAAAATCGTCGATCACGGTCAGAGCAGCCCCGGAGAACTCCTCTTGGAGCCGTAGAACAAGGTTGGAGCCGATGAAACCCGCGCCTCCGGTGATCCAAATTGACTTCATGTTTTTAAGCATATCTAGATAAAAAGTTATTCCCAAATAAAAAATTACCGCCTAGATAAAGACATACCTTTTTGAGATAGTATTCCGATGCCCATGTCCAACATAGACTTAAGATCGATGAAGGGATCCAAAAATTCCCTTTGGAAGGCCTTTGTTTTGGCCACTTCTTGGTCTTTCTTCACAACTTGTTGGTCGCAGGACAAGGCCTCTGAACCGGGAATTCCAATGTTCGGGGAGGATGTGGTCACCCTTTCGGCTGAAACCGCAGGACTTTTTTCCCTGGGGAACCCGAATGACTACCGTTATCTCCCCCAATTGATCACGGTAGGATGGCAGTTGGACGAGATCGGCAACGACGGCTGGACCCGCGGGAACACCGAGTTTCTCTTCAGCGGCATGTACGCCCCGGTGATCCACGGACCCAATCCCTGGTTCACCGGCGGCCTCTTCGGCCCCCGCTACAACTTCATCCAGGAAGGTTGGCCGGTCATCCCTTACCTCGAATCCCGCGTCGGCTTCATGTTTACCGATGCCACGGGCGCCCCCGATTCCCAAGGGCAGGACTTCTGTTTCAGCTTCACGATCGGAGCCGGGGTACGCATCCCGGTCATGGACCGGCTTTCCGTGAATCTCGGAGTTCTCTACCAACACATCTCCAACGGTGGCCTCTCCGAGCCCGAGACGGAAAATGTCGGCCTCGACTCCATCGGCCCCACGATGTCCGTCAGCTGGGCCTTTTAGTTAGTCTCCCCTTTCTTAATCTTCATCTTAATCCTAATCGAACCGCTTCCCCCCAACTTGTTCACATATCACTTGGGTTCCTTGAAACCCCTAATGGTCAGGAATATCGATTTGGCTTAGTGTCTCGATTTATGGCTTTTTCCATAACTTGTTCACATATCACGTAGACCTGCTTTTTTATGCTCGAAACACGTGATCTCCATAAAGCCTACCAGTCTGGCGATGCCAAGGTGGATGCCCTCCGTGGCGTCACCCTAAAAATCCTACCCGGGGAAATCGTTGCCATTACGGGGCCCAGCGGTTGCGGCAAAAGCACCCTCCTCCACATCCTCGGCGCCCTCGACACCCCCACGTCAGGACAGGCCTACGTCGACGGTCTGCCGCTTCACTCCATGAACGACGACGCCCTCACCAGCCTTCGCCAGCTCAAAATCGGCTTCGTCTTCCAGTTCTTCCACCTTCTTCCCACCCTCACGGTCGAGGAAAACGTCCTCCTTCCTCTCCTCCTATCCGGTCGGGCCGATTCCCCGGGGAAAGCCCGCGCCCGCGACCTGCTCGACTCCGTCGGCCTGTCTGACCGCCGCCATCACCGCCCTCACCAACTCTCCGGCGGACAAATGCAACGCGCTGCCCTCGCCCGTGCCCTTATCCACCGCCCCACTGTTCTTCTGGCCGACGAGCCAACCGGCAATCTCGACTCCGCCTCCAGCGCCGCCGTGGTCGACCTCCTGACCTCCCTCGCCCGCCGGGAAAAGACCACCGTGGTCCTTGTCACCCACAGCACCGATGTCGCCGCCGCTGCCGACCGCCGGATCGGCTTGGTCGACGGACGGATCCAGTCCTGATCTCCTTGAACTGGTCTCCTTCCCTCCGCGTCTTTCTTGCCCATGGCGGTCGCGACTTTTTAGCCCACAAAACCCTTACCTTCCTCAATATCGCCGCCCTTGCCGTCGGCGTCGGGGCCATCGTCGCCATCCAGACGGTCAACGAAACCGCCCTCCGCTCCTTCCGCGCTTCGCTCGATCTCGTCGCCGGCCGGCCCGACTTCACGGTGGAAGGCCAGGGCTTCCGCCTGGACGAAACCCTGCTGCCCGTCGTCCGCGCCGATCCCGCCGTTCGCGAAGCCACCCCGGTCATCCAGGTGGTTGCCTCCCTGCCAGCCCATCCCGGTGAATTTCTCCATCTCGTCGGCGTCGATCCTTTCTCCAACGGCGACTTGGTGACCTATCGCCTCGAGGATGCCCTCAAAAATCCCGCCGATGCGATCGCCTTTGTCTCCGAGGCCGACACCATCGCCGTCACCCGCCCCT
>CAZURF010000090.1:0-4923 GCA_964623555.1 uncultured Akkermansia sp.
CACGCGCATCAGCTCAGGCCGAGCACGTCCGTCATCTCGTACATTTTGGCCGGCTTGCCCACCAGCCACTTCGCGGCCCGCAGCGCCCCCCGCGCAAATACGTCGCGGCTACTGGCCCGGTGGCTCAGCTCGATCCGCTCCCCCTCCCCGGCCAACAACACGGTGTGATCCCCCACCACGTCACCACCCCGAACCGCGTGGACGCCGATCTCGTCTTCCGTTCGCTCGCCAGGCTCGCCCGTCCGCCCGTGCCGCGCCACCACTTCGGGCTTGGTCCGGCGGGCCTCGGCCAAGATCTCCACCAGTCGCTTGGCTGTGCCGCTGGGGGCATCCTTCTTCAGCCGGTGGTGGATCTCGATCACCTCAGGATCGAACCCCTCCGGCAATGCCTTGGCGGCCTGACCCGTGAGATAAAAGAGAAGATTCACGCCCATGGAAAAGTTGGGCGAATGGATGAGCGGAATTTTGTGGGAGGCCGCCGTGATCAGGCCGCCCTCCGCTTCCGTGTGGCCGGTGGTGCCGATGACGCAGGCTGCCTTCGTCGCCTGGGCCGCCTTGAGCACCGCCTCGGTGGCTGAGCGGTGGCTGAAATCCACGACCGCCTGCGCTCCCGCCGTCACTTTGACCAGGTCGTCGCCAAAATCACCCTCTCCGATGATTTGCAAAGTTTTGTCCGCCCGGGCGAGCTCCAGAATCGCTTTGCCCATCCGCCCCTTGCAACCGATCACCGCAATCTTGATGGCCATGGAAGTAGTCTCCCCCCGATCGCCCCTTAGTTCAACCCGGCCTGCTGCAGGGTCGCAAAGAGCTTCTTCCGGCTTGGTTCGCTGATCGGCACCAGCGGCAACCTCAATTCCTCGGCCAGCCAACCCTTGGCCGCCATCGCCGCCTTAACCGGGCCCGGGTTGCTTTCGACAAACAGATCCCGGAACACCGCCGCATACTTTCGATCCAGTTCCTCCGCCGCCTTCCAGTCTTGGCGCAGGGCCGCGTCCACCAGGGCCTTCACCTCCTTGGGAATCAGATTGGAAGCCACGCTGACCACCCCGACGGCCCCCCGCTTCATGAACTCTACCGTCATCGCGTCATCCCCACTCAGGATTTCGAAATCGGCCGAGACCACCGCCCGGATGGCATCCACCCGCTCCGGCTTCCCCCCCGCTTCCTTGATCGACCGGATCTTCGGACACTCTCGAGCCAGACGGCCGACCGTCTCCACGGTGATCTCCACCCCGCACCGCCCTGGCACGCTGTAGAGCATGATGGGAAGATCTGTTTCCTGGGCGATCGCCCGGAAATGCTGAAACATCCCCTCGGGGCTGGGCTTGTTGTAATACGGCGCCACCAGCAGCAGGGCGTCCGCCTTGGCTTTTTGGGCTCCCGTGGAAAGCTCGATCGCCTCCGCCGTGCTATTCGAACCCGTCCCCGCCACCACCTGGATCCGCTGACGGGCGATCTGCACCGCCAGTTCGATCACCCGGGCGTGCTCCGCCATGTTCAGGGTCGGCGACTCCCCCGTTGTCCCCACCGGCACAATGCCTTCGATGCCGGCGGCAATCTGCCGCTCGATCAGGTCGGCAAATGCCTTGTCGTCCACCTTGCCGTTCCGGAACGGGGTCACCAGCGCTGTGTAGGTTCCCTTAAACATACCAGACCCCCTCAAAGACGATTCGTGCGGGCCCCTGCAGTACCACATGGCGTGCCCGGTCATTCACCCACTGGAAATGCACCCGCAAAACATCTCCGCCCCGGGTCTTTACAAGGACCGGCGGCTTCACCTTTTTCTGTAGGTACGCCAAAATAGACGAGGCCACCACGCCGGTGCCGCAGGCCAGGGTCTCACCCTCCACGCCCCGTTCATAGGTGCGCACTTCGATCCGGTTGCCCCGACTCACCTCCACGAAGTTCACGTTCGTGCCCGCGGGAGCAAAGAAGGTGTGAAAGCGGATGGCCCGCCCGTTTTTCTCGACGTCCACGCCTTCCACGGAACGGACGAACTCCACCGCATGCGGAACCCCCGTGTGAATGCAATCCAGCCTCACACGGCGTCCCGCCGCGGTGATCTCTTTACCCATTCGTGGCCAACCCGGATCCGACATGGAGACCTTCACCTCCTTGCCTAAAATTTCCAGCTGTACCGGCCCCGCCTTTGTCTCGACCCGCATGGACTTCCCCTTCCAACCGGTCGCGGCCCGTACCAGCAGGGCGAAGCAGCGGGCGCCGTTGCCGCACATCTCCGCCTCACCCCCGTCGGAGTTGTAGTACCGCATCCGAAAATCCGCCCCGCGGCCGCGCGGCTTTTCCACCACCAGGACCCCGTCGGCCCCGGCCCCGCGTCGCCGGTCACACCAGGCGGCAATTCTTTCACGGGTCAGGCCCAGTCCGCCCTTGCGGCCATCAAAACCCAAAAAGTCGTTCCCCGCCCCCTCCAGTTTCCAAAAATGGATTTCCCGGCTCACGAGCGCTTCTCCCCCCGCCAAAGATCCTCCACCCGTTCCCGGGGTCGGACCACCCGGGCGCGGTTTCCGGAAACCAGGACCTCCGCCGGGCGGGGACGGGTGTTGTAGTTGGAGGACATCGCAAAACCATAGGCCCCGGCACTCAGGATGGCCAACCGGTCTCCGCGCTCCACTGGTGGCAGCGTCCGGTCGTGCCCGAACACATCCCCGGATTCGCAAACCGGCCCCACCACATCGGTGGCCATCGCCCCTGGCCGCGGCTTGCCAACCGGCTCGATCTGATGGAACGCCTCATACAACGTCGGCCGGATCAGGTCGTTCATGCCGGCATCCACCACGGTGAAATGCTTCCGGCCAGTCTGCTTGCGGTAGAGCACCTCGGTGACCAACACCCCGGCATTACCCACGAGAAAACGGCCCGGCTCCAACAGGATCTGAATCTTGAGGTCGCGTAAGAGCGAAACCAGCGAGGCCGCATATTCATTCAGCGTCATGAACCGCTGGGCCTTCGGGGTCTTCCACCAGCCGTCCCGTCCGCTCGCCAAAGCGTCTTGGTAAACGATCCCCACCCCGCCCCCGATGTCAAAATACTCCAGGTCGTGGCGGTCCCGCAGCCGCTCGACCAGCGGAACCATCTTCCGGACCGCCGCCCGGAATGGCGCTGCTTGGGTGATCTGGGAACCGATGTGCATCTGGATCCCTCGCAGCTGCAGGCGCCGGTCCCCCGAGGCCCGGCGGTAAATTGCCGCCACCTCCTCGAAAGGGATGCCGAACTTGTTCGCGTAAGTCCCCGTGGTGATTTTGGCATGCCCTCCGGCTGCGACGTCAGGGTTGACCCGCACAGCCACCGGCGCCCGGCGTCCTTTTTTGCGCCCGGCCACGGCGGCGATCACCTGAAGCTCCTCCTCGCTCTCCACGTGAAAAGCCTTCACACCCGCCCGCAGCCCGGCCTCGATCTCCTCCTCGGTCTTGCCCACGCCGGCAAAGACGCACTTGCCCGGCTTGCCGCCCGCCTTGCGCACCCGCTCCAACTCCCCGCCGCTGACCACGTCGAAACCGCTCCCCGCCCGGGCCAACAGGCTCAGGATCGCCAGATTGCTGTTGGCCTTGACCGAGTAACAAACCAGCGGGTCCAGCGCCCGGAGCACCCCGCGCAAACGGCGGTAATGGTCCAGGATGGTCCCGGCGGAATAGACGTACAAGGGGGTGCCGTGCCGGTCGGCCAACGCCTCCAAGCTCACCCCTTCCACGTAAATCTTCCCTCCCTTTCTCTGAATCCGATGCATTGCGGTAGAATAATGAAAATTTTCCTATCTTCCATCTCCTATCTTCTATCTCCTTAAGGGCCTGTTACTTTGAAAAGCATGAGCCAGTGGCTTGTGAAACAAGAGCCCTCCACCTACCCCTTCTCCCGCTTTCTGACGGAAAAGAAGGTGGTCTGGGACGGCGTCCGTAACTACCAGGCAAGGAATTTCCTCCGGCAGATGAAGAAAGGGGACCGGGTGCTTTACTACCATAGCGTTGACGAACGTGCCGTGGTCGGCACCGCCCAGGTCTCCCGCACCGCCTTTCCGGATCCCACCAGCCCGAAGAACGAAGACTGGACCTCGGTGGAGCTGGCGGCGGAACGTCCTTTGAAACGGCCGGTCACCCTGGATCAGCTTAAGGCCGATCCCCGCTTCCGGGATCTGCTTCTTCTGCGCCAGTCCCGCCTCTCCGTCATGCCGGTGCCCCCGGACCTTTTTCAGGCCATCCTGAGGCTCGGCAAATAATCAGCCCTTGGCGTAGACCTCGGCGCCTTTCCGGACAAACTCCTTCGACTTTTGCTCCATCCCGGCGCGCAGCGCTTCCTCCTCCTTCACCCCCTGTTCCGCCGCATATTTCCGCACGTCCTCGGTGATTTTCATCGAGCAGAATTGCGGCCCGCACATCGAGCAGAAGTGGGCGCTCTTGGCCCCCTCCTGGGGAAGCGTCTCATCGTGGAAGGCCCGCGCCGTCACCGGATCCAGCCCCAGGTTGAACTGGTCGCGCCAGCGGAACTCAAACCGCGCCTTCGACAGGGCGTTGTCCCGGTACTGCGCCGCCGGATGACCCTTGGCTAAATCGGCCGCGTGGGCCGCAATTTTGTAGGCGATCACCCCGGCCTTCACATCGTCTCGGTTGGGCAGGCCGAGGTGTTCCTTCGGGGTCACGTAGCAGAGCATGGCGCATCCGTACCAACCGATCATCGCCGCCCCGATGGCGGAGGTGATGTGATCGTAGCCCGGGGCAATGTCCGTGGTCAGCGGTCCCAATGTGTAGAAGGGCGCCTCGTGGCACCACTCCAGCTGCTTTTCCATGTTTTCCTGGATCAGGTGCATCGGCACGTGACCGGGGCCCTCGTTCATCACCTGCACGCCGTGCTCCCAGGCCCGTTTCGTGAGATCGCCCTGTGCCTTAAGCTCGCCGAACTGCGCCTCGTCAT
>CAZURF010000091.1:0-4847 GCA_964623555.1 uncultured Akkermansia sp.
CGGTTCCGCCCCCGGGGACGGGGCGAGTTGCCTTGCGTGCGCGGGGGTCGCCAACTTTGCCCTCCTTTACTCCACGTCAGTCCTCGGCCTTGCGCCCGGCATGGCGGGGCTGGCTTTGAGCATCTCGGTGTTTTACGACGCCATCACCGATCCCCTGATGGGGCACATCTCCGACAACACCCGCTCCCGCTGGGGCCAACGTCTGCCCTACGTGCTGGTGGGCGGCCTGCTGCTGGCGCCGGCTTTCTTTTCGATTTGGATTTTGCCACCGGGCAGTTGGCCCACATGGGGGCTCTTCATGATGGCGGTGGTATCCAATCTTTTGATGCGCACGGCCGTCACCATTTTTGGCGTTCCCTATGTGGCGATGGGTTTTGAACTGTGCCCAGACTACGAGGATCGCTCCCGTCTCCAGGGGATCCGCAACGCCTTCTTCATGCTCATCAACCTTCTCTTTGGCGGTTGTGCCTGGATCCTCTTTTTCCGGGACCGAACCGGTCCCGACGGCGCGAGGATCGACGGCTCGAGCATTGCGGCCAACTACTTGACGATGGGATCAGTTCTGACGGCCACCATCGTGCTGCTGATTCTGGCCTGCACCTGGTTCAACCGGGACCTCGCCCGCGACACCCGCCAGGAAAAGCTGGAGGGGAACTCGCTGCACAGCTTCTGGGCCGACTTCACCCAGATCCTCAGCGACCGGCTGGCCTGGTATGTCTTCGGTTTTTTCTCGATCGCCATGTTCGGGTTTCTCTTCGTCTCCCAGTTGCAGATGTTCGTCTACGTCTTTTTCATGGAGTTCCGACCGGAGGAGAAGACATTTGTGCACGGGGGCACCATGGTGGCGGCCGGGCTGGGGGCTCTGTTTCAAGGGAAGGTCACGCACTGGTTTGACAAAAAGGCGGCCGGTTATGTGGGCATGGTGATCGGCATCCTCGGGGGACTCTGGCTCCTCCTGGTGTTCACGTGGCTGGGTCTGGCCCCGCGGGCCGAATGGTCGGTGGCCGGTTGGAACCTTCCGGTGGGATTGATGCTCTTTTTCTTCGGTCAAGCGATGTGGTGGTTCGGTTCCGGCATGCTCGGTCCGGTCTCCATGTCGATGATCGCCGATATTTCCGAGATCCATTACCTGCAGAGCGGGGTGCGGAAGGACGGCGGTTACAGCTCGATCTTCAGTTTTCTGCAAAAGGCCGCCCAGTCGGTCGGCCTGCTGATCAGCGGCTGGCTGATTGCGGGGGCCGGCATCGTCTCGGGAGCGGACACGCAGGATCCGGAGGCGGTCCGCCGCATCTCGATCATCACCTTCATTATTGGACCTTTGCTGATGGCTCTCGCCTTCGTGGTGTTGCGGGGCTATCCGGTCACCCGCGAATCACTCCGGGCCATGGAACAAAAATCCGTCCGGCGCAGCTGAAGTCCAGCGGCCTCTCCTGATGAGCGGGTTTCATCTGGTTTGTGTGCTGGGACTTTTCTTCTCTGCATGTTCCCGTCCGCAGGCCGGAGATCAGGGCCAAGCACCCGGAGGAGAGGGGAATTGGTCAAGGATCAACGCCGAATTTGCCAGCCCTCCCGCGGAATTCCGCTTCATCCAGTACAGCAAGCATGATGGTGCGCTTCTGCCTTATGCGAAGATGAAAGAGGCGGGAATCGGCGGGGTGATGCTCTTCATGCAGTCCGACGGCTACCTGATAAAGGAGGCGGCGTGGGACAACATCGGGAAAAACATCGGGGCGGCGAACCAGGCCGGCATGCAGGTTTGGCTGGCGGATGACAACGGCTATCCGAGCGGTATGGCGGGCGGGCGGGTGGTGGAGGCGGACCCGGCCCTGGAGCTTCGTTGCCTGCGGGAGATTTCCAAGGATGGCAATGGTTCGGGACCTGTCCGGATTGATCTGCCCTCCCGTGCGGAAAAGTTTGGGTACGCCTTTCTCTATCCGCTGGTGGAGGGCAAGCCCGTTCTGGAAAAGGGAACCGCTGTCCCGGTGCAGGCGGACCGGGTCGAAGCCACCGGTCTCGAGGGACCTTGGCGTTTGTCGGCCTTTGCCCTGCAGATCGTCCGGGAGGGGATCCAGGCGGAAGGAACCAAGGAAGGTTTTCAGACCACGGGCCGTTACCCGAACCTGCTCGACCCTGCCGCGATGGAGAAGTTCGTTGCGTTGACGCATGAGGAGTACGCACGGCGGTTTGGTCCTCTCAAGGGGAAGGTCACGTCCTTTTATGCCAACGAGCCCAACCTGATGACGCTTTGGTTCAAGCCGGGCCAGCACGAGGGCGGCGCAAAGTTCCTGCCTTGGGAGGGTAGCCTGCCCCGCCGCTTCCAGGAGCAGCACGGCTATGACTTGTTGCCCCGGTTGCCCGCCCTTTATGGGGGCGAAGATATTTCCTCCAAGTTGGTGCGCCGGCATTTTTACGAAACGGTCGGTAGGGTGCTGGCGGAAAATTTCTCGGGCCGGATCGCCTCCTGGGCGGAAAAGAACGGGGTGGGGAGCGGTGGCCACCCCCTGCTGGAGGAGAGCCTGCTGAACCATGTGATCGGTTACGGCGACTTCTTCCGTTTCATGGAACCCATGACCGCCCCGGCCTGTGACCTGCCGATGCCCGATGGCAACGCCTACTTCCTCGACTGCGCGCATTTTGGCGCGCCCCATAACTACTGGATGCCGAAGTTCCTCAGTTCGATCGCGCAGGCGGGAAATCGCGACACCGTGATCGGCCTACTCGACCCGATGATCTCCCGCCCGTTTCCCGATCTGAAACTTCCCTCGGACAAGGTCCGCCGAATCGTGGATCTGGCGGCGCTGGGCGGCGTGACCCAGTTCATGAACTATTTTTACTGGAATGAGTACGCTCCAGCGGCGTACCGCGGCCTTAACGAATATGTCGGGCGTCTTTGCCTGGTTTTACGGGGGGCACGGAGTGCAGCCACGGTGGGGGTTTATTACCCTATCGAAACCTTCCAAGCGGAGTTTCTGCCCTCGTCGGCGGAGTGGAGTCGCGAGTTTTGGCCGCCCGCCTGGCACCGGATGGAGCAGCGGATCCGGGATCAGGATGAGGTCGTGCGCTCCCTGTTCCTCCACGGGATCGACTACACCTGGTTGCACGGGGACTCGATTCGCAACGCCCGCGTGGAGAAGGGGTGGTTGGTGGCGGCGAACGGACGGTACCGCACCCTCGTCATGCCCGAGGTGGAACTGCTCCCGCTGGCAGTGGCCCAGAAAGTGGCGGAGTTTGAGAAGGGGGGAGGGAAGGTGATCTGGGTGAAGTCCCTACCGCAGATGGGGGACAGCCCGGAGGAACATGAAAAGTTGAAGGCGATGTTTGCCAAAAAGAAAACGCTTTCGCCTGGCCGGGTGGCTGAGGCGATTGGATCAGCGTTGCCTCCCGGGTTCACGCTCCAGACTGGATCGGAGGTTTTGACGGCCCGGTTCAACCGGGACGGTCGCTGCATCACCTACTTGGTCAACTACCGGGCGGAGAAAATGACGGTTCCGCTCTCTTCAAGTTCCGGAAGCAGCCGCTCCTTCGACATCTACGACCCGATGGATGGCAAAATTACTCCCCAGCAGGTTCCCGGTTCGGTGACGATTGGGCCGTATGCCAGTCTGTTGGTCGTCGAACCTGCCCGCTAAAGTCCTTTCCTCGCGATCACTTTGAGCGCGCCATTTTGTGGCAGAGCAGGGCTATTTTTGATCCACCCTTTGGAAAATAAGTCGGCCCCGGTGCATTCAGGCTCGGGTAGGTCCCCCCCCTGCAAAGTATGAATGGGAAAATACCACCGTGCCGCTCACCGATCGAAAATTTTACCGGGTGAACGCATCTTTTTAATTTCATCCTCACTTTTTGGCAGACAACTCCCTCCTTATTCATCAGGCGAAGCCAACTTTTAAAAATAAATTACTAAATGACAATGGTTTATGTAAAATTCTAATATCCATAAAGTGGCATAATCATCCTTATTTTTGGCAAGATGATTATAGCTAAAAACCGCTTCTTGATTGATAATTTCAATATGAATCTACCCATTTGGAAGTTCCTCTTTTCTGGTTTTTTGATTTTTCCGATTTTTCTAGGGGTCCAATCGTCTCCAGTTGCCGCCCAAGAACTCATTTCGAATGGTACCTTTTCCAATGGTTTGACGGGTTGGACGCAGGGAAGTTGGGCCGGCGGATCATCGTTCGGAATCAACGCCAACGGGCCGACCTCGACCGCGGCCGCTTCGGGAAATTACGCCTACGCCGGCGGGGGTACTTACAACCTTTTGCAACAGAGCATCAGCGGGGTGACCAATGGCGGCACGTACCGTCTGACTTTTCTGGGCGGCAGCAAGTCGGGACAGGCCTCCGCCTATGGCCTCGTCTCGCTCTACGACGGTTTGGCCGGCAACTACAACAGCGCCAGTTTTGACTATCGCCCCACCGATGCGGTGTTCAGCAGTTACACGGTTGATTTCACCGCCCGCGGAGCCACCGATCTTTGGCTGCGTACCGACGGCGGAACCTATGCAGCTTATGATAACGTGTCGGTGACTTCGATCGGCAGCGTTCAAAATGCCTTGAGTTATAGCTCTGCTTCCGGCTACTCGGAGGTCACTTCGGCCTTGTCCGGGGCCGGTAAGGTAACAGCCAGCGCCGGTACCGGCGGATTGACGCTCAAGGGAGCCAACACCTACAGCGGTGGAACCGAAGTCACGAGCGGCACTCTTTTTGTCACGGGCAGCGGAACCTTGGGCGCGACTGGGGGCAGCGTCACGGTCGACAACTCAATTTTGGATATCCGCAACGCTCAGACCCGTACTGGTACGATCACCATCAAGAACAACGGCTTTGTTAAAAGCGGCGACGGCACAG
>CAZURF010000092.1:0-4714 GCA_964623555.1 uncultured Akkermansia sp.
TTTCTTCGGATGGATCCTGGACATAAACAACACCCACTCCTTCCCCTTCAACCTCGGAAACTTCTGCTCCACCACCTCCCTTCCCGGAATCCTTTCCTGCACATCTACGCCATTCGGCGCCACTACGATTCTCGGTTCCTTAATCTTAATCTTCATCTTAATCCGGAGGGCGGTCGCGATCGCTTCCGCTTCCGAGTCCGAAGTGGCGTGGAATAACGCGGCCGACTCCAGGTTCTTCTTTTCAAACAACTGCCAAGCCACGAACTTCCTCACCACCGCCCTCCCCAGCGACCAGCCCTCCACCATTCCCCTTGTCGATATGACCAACGGCTTGCCCGCCTCGTTCGCCGCACAGCGCGCGTACTTGTTCGGCCACATCCAGAGGGCGTGGTTGTGCACCACGTCCACCTTCCGGGCCAGTTCCCGCACCCTGCGGGCAAACGCTGGCGACCAGCCCCGACCATGCACCGCCAGAAAATCCGCCTTCGTCAGGTCCAGCCTCGCCGGGGCCGGATCCACCGTCGGCCCATGCCTCTCGTAGTCTAGCGCCGCCACCGTCACCTCGTGACCCAGCTTTGCCTGCCCCGCCGCCAATCTCGTCACCGAAAACGCCGGCCCCCCCGTTTCGCGGTTGACCGAAGCTACCACGTGTAAGATTTTCAGTTTGATTCCTTCGAAGCTATAATCACGCTTCGAGAAGATAGTAGATAGAAGATAGGATATAGGGCGCTGTGAATCTCCTTATCTACTATCTGCTAACTCCTATCTCCTTAAACGCCTCAAGATACATCTCCGCGACCTTTCCCGGGGAAAACCTCTCCGCCGTCCTTCTCGCTTCCTGGCCCATGGTTTTTAGATCCGCGCTCAAGGCGGAGCCGAGAACGGCGGCCAAATTCTCCTCAGCCGACTCCCGATGATTGAACGTCCAGCCGTTCCGGCCTTCTTCTAGGTACTCTTTGAAAACTTCCAGACTCGAAACGACCACCGGCAAACCCCTCGCCATTCCTTCCAGCGGTGCCAAACCGAACGACTCACCTTTTTCGGCCAACGACGGATAAACCAGGATGTCCCCGCTGTCGTACACTTTCACCAGCTCCTCCGGCCCAAACACCGGCTCCCCCCACTCCACCCCCTCCGCCTTCTCCTTCACACTTTTCAGGTAATCCTCCCCTCCACCCCCCTGCTCCTTCTTCCACGGCCCCACGATTCTCAGCTTCATGTCCCCCTTAATCTTCATCTTAATCTTCATCTCACTGATCCGCTTCCACGCCTCCAACAGCACGTCCAAGCCTTTTTCCGGATGTACTCGCCCCACATAAAGCACCGTTCGCCGGGATTCGTCGCGCTGTTCCTTACTTAATCTTAATCTTAATCTAGCCGACTCTTCCCCATCTCCCTCGCATTGCCGGAGAAAACACTCGTCAATCGCATTAGGGATAACTTTGATCCTCCCGCTTAGCTTGGGAGTTTGGCGTCGAATCTCTGAAGCAACCGCCCCCGACGCCGCCGCCACCAGATCCCCGCTTCCATAAAGCCCATACTGCCCCTTCGGAAACCGGTTGGCATTGATCACCACCTTGCCTGTCTTTTTTTTCCTTCGGGCCGCAAAGAACGGCATCCAGAAGTCGTTCGTCACCACAATATCCCCCTCCGGCAACCTTCCAGCCGCCCGCACTGCGTACCACAAGCACCGCAACAAATCTGCCCGCAGATTCGTTCCCTGGTCGTAACCGCCCCAGCGCACGATTCTGATCCCGTCTGTGTTTTCGTGTTTCGGCTGACCCGGATACGCCCGGGCCAAGATCGTCACCTCATGCCCCCGCTTCGCAAACTCCTTCGCCAACCCATGCCACATCCTCTGCACCGCCCCACCCCGCACCGCGGGCACGGGGAACGTCGGACCGGTCGCGATTGTTATTTTCAAGGTTGAAATTTCATTTGGCCGATTGAAAGCCTCTGGGAGATAGCAGATAGAAGATAGTAGATAGGGGGGCTCACAATTCCCCTATATCCTATCTCCTAATTCCTATCTTCTGGGCCGCCCGCGCGAGCCCCTCTGTCGCCTTCTCCATGGTGTACTGGCTGATTTTAGCGCGAACTTTATCGGCCCAATCTCGATCCTTGTGCTTAACGAACTCGCGCAAGCGCCCGGCGAGCGCGCGCGTATCCCCCAGTGGAAAGCTGTACCCCGTCTCTCCCTCCTCAATCAGATCGGGAGCGCATCCGCACGCTTCACTCACAATCGCCGGCTTGCCGACCGCCATCGCCTCGTTGACGATCAGCCCCCACGTCTCCGTCCCGTCCGACGGCAACACCAGGCAGTCCGCCGCTGCCAGATACGCCGGTAGCTCCTTCTGGTTCTTGAATCCCACTAATTCAACACGGCCTTTCAAATCAGGCTTCTGTGCTCGGGCCTTCAATTGTTCGCGGAGCGGTCCATCCCCCACCAGCACCACCCTCGCCTCCGGCACCCCCGCTGCCGCTTCTAACAAATCCATCACCCGCTTTTTCGGTATGAATTTCCCCGCAAACAGAAACTTCACGCCCCCTTCCACCTCCCGCCTTCCACCTCCCGCTGCCGAACGCTCCGCGTTCGCGCTCCACCATTGATTGTCGACGAAGTGCGGACTAAAAAACAGCTGCGCGTCCTTCACGCCATAATGCTTCAAGTATTCAAAGTTCCTGCGGCCGACGAAAAGATGCGCATCGAACCTCGGCAGCAGAAACCGGTAAGCGAGGAACTTCACCGCCCGCTTGAGGGTTCCCTGCGCCAGCTCCAGCTGCGAGTCACCCCGACAAAAGACCGGGATCCCAGCCTTTTTGGCTGCCCAGAAAGCCTGCCAGAACACCTTCTTGTGCCAGCCGATCAGCAGGACGTGTGTGAACCCTTCCTTCACCAGGATCTCGCCGATCTCCGGACAGTCACACCCCCCAAACCAGTCCGTCCCCGGCCGCTTGCTGACGTTCTTCAGGAACCGATGCGGGTACCCCTCCAACAGCGGCACATCCCAGTCGAACTCCACCCCGAACCCTGCATCAGCTTGTCCTTTCGCTGTTTGTTGATGAGCATAGAACACTTCAAATTTCAAACCCTCCGAAGCTCCTCCCGAGTCCGCGAGGTTAGGAGCGAAGGAGGGCCCCCCATCTTCGATCTGCGATCTCCGATCTACCTTCTGCCTTTCAGCCAGAAACCGAAACCACGGCGAAAAATACTGGATCGGATGGGTACAAACGATTGCTACTTTAGACATCGACTTGCTCTTTCGGTATGCAAAGCAACATGTGAGGTTGGTAGCCGATCGATTGGATATTCTCACCCAGCTCCAAAACCCTCTTTTTAAACACCTGCAAATACTCAGCCTCTGAGATCTTTTTCCATGGTGGGAGAAATTCGATAACTGCGGTCATATAATCGTACTTTCGTCTCCACTCCTCCGCCGCCTCACACGCTTCCAGTCCATGGAGCTCGAGAAGAATTACAGGCCGATGGGAGCCAAACACCGTGGACCCATTTTTTAGGGCATAGATTTCCCCGGTCTCCAGATCCAACTTAATCAGCCTGGGCGGCCTCTTGGCGTGGGTTTCTAGGATCTCATCAATCCCCCGGCTACGCACTCGGATCGTTTCCTTCCCTTTTGAGGCGGCCAACGGAACTTTTTCAAGGCCAAGGGGGCCGGAAGCCCCGCCTCGGTCGTTGACAAAGTCTAAATGGGTTTTTTCCGGGCCGACCGCTTCATGAAAGATATGAACGTTTCCCCACTGGTTGGCTTTTGGAATGACTTTTAATGCTTCATAATTTGTCAGCGAAGCCTCAAACACCAAAACCTCCCCCGCAGGACCTGCGAGTTTTCGGAAAACCGCTGCGTAGTAGCCCGCAAACGCACCACAATCCCAGGCCCCATCTCCACGCCTTAGGAATCTATGTAAGGGAACGCGGTCAAAGATCCATTTATCATAGCTCCCAAGGAAATAGGCGCCTTGGTGACGTAGATCCAAATTCAACTTGGTCCCCCGTACGAAGCCAGTAATGACGGGCAAAAGTAGACTTTTTTTTCCTGTTATCGCGTAAAGTAGCTTCCAAAGAATCTTTTTAATTATTTCCTTACAATAAAAAGTCAGGCGGTGTTTCATTTTCTAAATTCGATTGTTTCGGAAAGCCGATTTGTTAGAGCCAGCAGCGTCAGCGTCGGATTCGAATGCGACGAGCTCGGAAACACCGAGCTGCTCGCCACCCAGAAATTTCCCACGTTCCTCACCCCCAGATTCTCATCCACCACGCTCCGCTCCGGATCGCTCCCCATCACCGTCCCGCCCATGTGGTGGTTCACATCCGTCAGTAGGTCCGTCCGGTCCTCCGCCCCCTCCGCGATCTCCCGCCGCAGGTTCACTCTCCCGAACCCCAGCCGCTCCACCTCCCCCTTCACCATCCGGCAGAACGCCGCCACCGTCCGCCACGTCCGCGGCGACACCTCCCAGTGCAGGCTCAGCTTCGGCATCCCGAACCGGTCCTTCTCCCGCCCCAGTGTGATCCGGCTCCCCGGCAGCGCCTCCTGCTCCGCCATCACCACCAACGCCGGCTCCAGCCCCCGCTTGTAGATGAACCCGTCCCGCACCAGCGCCCCCGCCGTCGCCGCCAGGCTCGCCACCCCCCCCCCCCGCCGGCCCCGCCCCCCGCCCCCCAGCGTCCGGAAACTCCTCCCCCCCCCGGTCCGGG
>CAZURF010000093.1:0-4698 GCA_964623555.1 uncultured Akkermansia sp.
TAGAGCAGCGGATTTCTAATCCGCGGGTCGGTGGTTCGAATCCACCCGGGCGTGAGGTTTTCTAACCTGATCGCAGCCCACTTCTTCATCTTCATCAAATGAATCTACTTCTTATGCGCAGTTGAATTCGTGCCATAAAAAACAACCCGGTTGCTGCCCTTGGCCTGAAAATAGGAGGCGGGTGTCGACTCCGGTTTGAAAGGATCAGTGTGGAACTTGATTTCGGTGAAATCATCGAAGCCGTCCCCATCGGAATCCTTTAATTCTCCATGGCTTCGCGCCGGCACCACCGGTTGCCCTTTCTTGACCCATTGTCCGTTCACCCAAAAATAACCCTTCTCCCGCATCGAAGTCTCCAGATCCAGGTCCGACCGAGCCGCCTTTTTCCGCTCCCCTTGGGCCTCCGAAGTCTCCTTGGAAAGAACATCCCGGGAGGGCACCCAGTAAACAATCGCCGCCGGGTCGTCCTCCGCAACTCCGTCCATCGGAGCCATCGATCCCCCGAACCAAAAGCAGGTAAACACCCCAAGCCAGGCTTTCCTCATTTCCTTCCCTTTTTGACCCTCGGTAAGCCGAAAACCACCTTGGCCACCTCCTTCGTGTCCTCGGAGATCGGCAGGTGGCCCACACCCTTGAGCTTTGTCACCCGGGCCTGGGGCAGGGCCTCTTTCCACTCCTGCACGGATCGCCGCACCGCCGAAAAGGTTTTTTCGCCGTAAAGAATATCCACCGGCAACGGCAGGCCGCGGAACTGCCCCGGTCGTCCGCACTCATTCAGCATCCTGAGATATTTCCAGGTCACCCGGTGGTCCACGGCGGCAAAGGACTCGGTCAGGTTCGTGTCCCCCGCCCGTTTGTCCTGCAGAAATACATTCGTGATCCATCGCCCCACCGGGTTGGCAAAGGCCGTGGCATAGATCAGCGGCCCCACCAGGGGAAGGAGGAAAAACTGAAAGTACCATGGGCAATAAGCAAAAGGATCGAGCATCACCAACCGCCCGGCCACCTCCGGATGCCCCATCTCCCGTAGTTCCCTCGCCACAAAGGCGGTCAGGATCGCCCCACTACAACTCCCCACCAAGACCACGTCCCGCATGCCCAGGTGAATGACCTCCTCCGCCACTTGCCGGGCCACCGCGCGAAAATTCCAAATAGCCGGCATCCCTGACTGCCCGCATCCCGGGAGGTCCAAGCTGAAAAAAGTCCACCCGGCCGGCATTTTTTCCCACAGGGGAGCAAAAGTCCGATGATCTCCGCTCCAGCCGTGGAATCCCACCGCCGCCCTCAGTCCCTCGCCGGTTTCATGGACAAACATGGCTCTATCTTCGCTACCCCGGGAAATCGAACAATCCAGACTTCCCTCGAGGGTTGGTTCTGTTTAAATAGGCGAAATGAAAGAATCCCCCGTGGGAACGGACTGGACCTTCACCATCCTTGCTTCCGTCATCATTGTCGCCGTCACCACCACGGTCCTGGTCCTCGGTTACCTGAACCTCCGCAATCTTTAACCCCCACTCGCCTCTTCCAGCTTTCCGAGGACCTGAATGGCGGGCTGATATTTTAGGTCGGCTGCCTTTCGGTAATATCGCATCGCCTGAACAATATCCCGGTCGACCCCTGTCCCCTGCAGATAACAGTTCCCCAAACGATACAGAGCCGCGGGATACTCCTGGTCCGACGCCTTTTGGAACCAGCGTACCGCCTCTTGTTCATTTTTCTCCACCCCACGGCCGTATAAAAAGCAGTCTCCCAGGCTGATCTGAGCCGGGGCGAAGTTCTGGCCCGCCGATTTTCGCCACCAGCGAAACGCCTCGAATGGATTGGGTTCGATTCCATACCCCTGATAAAAACAACCCCCCAGGTTAAACTGGGCCTCGGCGTGTCCCTGCTCCGCCGCTTTCCGGTACCAGGCCACCCCGTCGATCTGTTTTTTGGGAACTCCGAGTCCGAAAAAGTAGCAGTTTCCGATTTGAAACTGGGACTCCGCATCCCCGCTATCCGCTTTGGACTTTAGCTCCTCGCTGAAGTGCGTTGGGGGATTTTGGGCAGGTGCCTCCGGCATAAAAAGGAGAGCCATGGCGAAGACGAATCCTCTGGATAGAATTCCAGGGAGGCTTAGGATTTTCCTCATGAAGAAAATCCTAATCTGCCTTGCCTTGGTCGGACTGACCCTTCCCGCCGTTCATGCCCAAGACCGGGATGATGACCGGGATAACAACCGCTCCAGCGAGCTGACCCCCAACGCACCCCGCAAGGCCACCATGGCGAATCCGGTGAAACCGGGTTGGCAGGCTGAGCCGCACGGGAAATAAGAACCCTTACGGTCGCTTGAGCGGCGGGTTGGGCATTTTGCCCGCCCGCAGCGAATCCAAGGTCGCCGCATCGGTCATCCGGTCGGTGTTGAGGCTCCACATTTCCAGGATCATTTTGGAAGGCTTCTCGCTCTTGTCCCCTAGCTGGGCCTGCTCCTTGGCTTTCTGCACGGCCGCTTCCGGATCCATGCCGGCCGCCTTCAGATCCGCCAGTGCGGCCAGTCCTTTCCGGAAACGTTCTTTTTGATCCCCTTCGGCGTCCGGATTCACGGCTGCCGCCACCAGCTTCAGAAGGTCATCCTGACCCGCCCCCTGCGCCATCAAGCTTCCCTGTAACCCCAACATCAACATTGCCAATAGAATGAATTTCATGCCCTCATTCTAAATCCATCTGCTTTTCGGTCGAGACTTCATCTTCACCTTAATCTTAATCTTGATCGACCAACCATGAACCCCCTTCGCCCCGGCCCCAAACTGACAGAATTTCCCCACCTTATCCGGTCCACTCCCGCCATGCTTCGGGATGTTCTGGCCCGACGCTACCGAACCGTTCCGGCCGGAACCTTGGTCGGCGGCTTCCTCGGCCTCATCTACCTCGTGAATCCCCTGGATCTCATTCCGGAAGCCCTGCCCGGCATCGGGGTGGTGGACGATGCCCTGATGCTGGGGGTTTTCCTCGCTTTCCTATCCCGGGATGTTAAAAAGTATCTTTCCTGGAAACAAAATCGTGAAACCGAAAAACAAGCTCCCCACCCCTAGTTCCATTCCCAACTGGATGCTTTATTCGGGACTCGGCCTGGTTTTCTCCCTTGGCGCCATTAAAATCGCCTGGGGCTTGCTCCGCATCTACCGCTGATTCCTCCGGCGGATGTTCACCGCCCTTCTCCTCACTCTCCTTTTCGCCGGACTCCTTTCCGTCACCGTCCGCTGGAAGCCGGCCCTTCTCACTCCCGTCTGCGACTTCCTCGCCCTCCTGCTGGTCCTGAACAAACTCGTCAGCCTGGGACACTTCGCCACGCACGAGGAAGAGCCTTGGCACGAACTCCTGCCCCTCCATCTCTGTGACTGGGCCACCTTCACCGGTGTCATCGCCCTCCTGACCCGCCGCCCTCTGGCCTTCGAGCTGACCTGGTTCTGGGCCCTGGCCGGCACCACCCAGGCCCTGGTCACACCCGATCTCGCCGTCCGCCCTCCAGAGCTTTCCTGGTACACCTTTTACATCTCCCACGGCGGCGTCGTGGCCACCGCCCTTTTGCTGACCTGGGGCGCCGGCCTGCGTACCCGTTCCTGGGCCGCCTTTCGGGTGTTCGCCTGGTCCCAGATCTACCTGGCCACCGTCCTCGGCTTAAACGGGCTGCTCGGCACCAACTACGGCTACCTTTGTGCCAAACCGCAGAACCCGTCCCTCCTTGACCATCTCGGGCCGTGGCCGTGGTACCTTCTCTCCCTCGAGGGCCTCGCCCTCGCCCTGTTTCTCCTCCTGGATCTACCCTTCCGCCTATCCGATCGCCGGATCAGTCCGTCTCCAGCCAGTCGCTGACCGGCTGAAAGTCCGCGTCCCGGAAAATCACCTCCGTCTTCTGGTGCGGCACCGGCTCCAAAGGCCGGATCACCCAGGCGGTCTGCCCGTTCTTCTTGCCGCGGATCACGATTTGCAGTGTCCCGGACGTCGCCTCCGCCACCTTCCCCTCCACCACCACCGGCGCCACGTCCGCATCCAGCGGAATTCTTTTGCAAAGGAAAGCGTCGGGGATCGCGTTCACATCCTCCTCAAACGGTCCCTTGGCCTGGGCCTCCTTGTCCTTCAGCTCCTTCAGCCTCGCCTCGTAATCCTGGATCTCCTTTTGGATGACCTGGGCGTCGCCCCGGAACTTGTCCAGTTCCTGCGCCTGGATCTTCACCCTCTCCTGTTTGAGGTCGAGGCTGGTGGCGGCCGGACTGCGCAGCTGCTTGGCCCGGGTGCCCAGGCCCTTGTATCGGGTGTTCCAGTCCTTTTCAAAGTCGTGCCAATCCTTGAGCTTCCGCTCAATCCAGCCGAACTGCTCCGGTAGCTTGATGCTGGGCGGGGCGCGGTACAGGGCCAACCGGAACTCGTTGGCTGAAATTTCTGGCTGCTGCAGGTCTTGATCCTCATCCGGATGATAAAAAAGGCCCAGCTCCCGTGCCCGGTCTTCCACCTCGTCCAGAAAGGTTTTGCGACGATCGTCGAATTCCCTGTCCAATAAACCGGCCTCTTCCAGCCACAGCTTCCCCACGGAAGTCCGGTAGTCCTCATACACCTGCTTGGCCTGGCTGCTCTCCTGCCCCAGCGCCTCCTGCACCATCCGCACCTTTTCGGCCGTACCCGCCGCATCCGCTTTCGCCAAGATCAGCGTCCGCTCAATCT
>CAZURF010000094.1:0-4580 GCA_964623555.1 uncultured Akkermansia sp.
ATCCGGCCCCCGTAATGACCAACGCCTCGCCCGCCACCACGTTGCCCACCGTGCCCACCGTCACCGTTCCCGCCGTCGTCGTGCCGTCGTACTCGCGGCTCTGGATCGTCGTCCCCGTCATCGTCAGCGTCCGCCGGGTGATCGATCCGCTGATGGTTTGACCGGCGAGCTGGTAATTCGAAGCCTTGCCACCCACGCCGTCAGCCAGCGTGTAGGTCACATTCAGGTTCTCCGTGCCCACATCGGCACTCGTGAAGTTGGCCACGCTGTTCAGCGTCACGGTGAGATTTTCCCCGCTGACCAGGTTGCCCACCGTGCCCACTGTCACCGTCCCCGCCGTTGTTGTGCTGTCATACTCGCGGGAACCGATCGTCGTGCCCGTCATCGTCAAGGTCCGCTGGGTGATCGAGCCGGCAATGGATTCCGTGGGGTTGGTCAGGTTGTAGTTTCCCGCGAGGCCTCCCGAGGCCAGGTCGTCGGCCAGTTGGTAGGTGACGCTGACGGTGCTGTTGCCTCCCACATCCTGGGAGCTGAAAGTTCCGGTCCCCGAACCCGCCCCGACCGAAACCTGAAGCTGCTCGGACCCGACGAGTCCGGCGAGGGTCCCGAGGGTGACCGTCGCCGTGGTCGTCCCGTCGTACTGCTTGTTCGCGGTGGCCGCATTCATCGTGACGTCCTTGGCGAGGATCGTGCCGGTCAGGCTCGGCTGGTTGAGGACGTAGTTCCCCGCATCCGCCCCGGCCAGGGTCATCGCGGTCGTGACCGTCCAGGTGCCCACGTTCTTGCTGGCGTAGGAGCCGGTGGAATCGTTGGCCAACCGGACGTTCTCGGTGCCGATGTACTTCCCATCCGTCGGGCCGGTGGAATTCCCCATCAGGACCCCGCCCGCCACGGTGGCGGCGGTGGTGCCGTTATAGATCCGTCCGGGGGTGACCGAGGCGGAAAAAACCTCCAGGGGCTTGGCCAGGATCGTGCCCACCAAATTCGGCGGGATGAACGTGAAAAGCGAGAGACCCGAGCCCGTCATCGTCATGTTGTGGGCCACGGGAATCCCCGAGCCCACGTTCTTGGAGGCAAACGTTCCGGTGGTCGCGTTCCCGAGGGTCACGTTTTGCGGGGAGCCGGTCAGGGCCGCCCCGACGATATCCGCGGCGGTGGTGCCGTCGTACACTTTCTGCACGGTCGCGGTGGCGGTGATGGGCGTCGCCGCCGGAGGGGGCTGGGTCACCGGGGTCCGCGGGGTGTTGGGGGAAGTAAAACGGCCGAACCGGCCGCCGGGCCCCGCGCCGGAACCGGTGATGCCGGCGACCCCTCCGCCGCCGCCCCCGCCGCCCGCGGTTTCGAAGTCCTCCATTTTTTCCTGGGCGGTGGCGTTCTTGGGCTGCCCGTTGGAGCCGAACGCGGCGGAGGCCATGGTGAAGGAGAATGCAGAGGACTTGGGCTTCGAGGAGCCGGTCAGAATCGTGCCGTCCGACGCGATGGCGAGGCCGGTGGTGCCGGTGGCGCTGAGGCCGCCGGTGCGGATGCTGCCCTGCTGTTGCGTCGCGGTCTGCAGGATCGATCCGGCCGTGGGCAGCGGGGAGGGAAAGGCGTTGACCAGCGGGCTGGAGCGGTAGACCTGCGCGATGTCCACGTTGAACACCTTGGGCGCCCCGCTGGTGGCGGGACCGACCAGCGCAAACTGCCCGGGGGCGATGATCACGGAACCGGAGGGCGCCGCGACGGTGGTGGCGGAATTTCCCTGCAGCACCATCACGCCGAACCCCCCGGTGCCGGCACCGGGGGCCACGCCCGGCTTGGCCCCGCCCGCATCCGGCGGGTAGGCGGTGATCATGAAGGTTTTCCCGGCTGGATCGCCGGGAATCGTGCCGGAGACCCCGCCGGAAACGACGTTGATGCCCTCCGCCCGCGGCGGGGTGCAGACCAGCGCGGAACCGCGCTCCAGCGTGACGGTGCGCTGGTTCGCCTCAAAGGAAAACACCGAGTTGTTGCCGATGCGGATCTTGCTGCCGTCGGGGAACGAAAGCTCGGCCAGCGACTGGCCGCGCGTGACGATCTTCCCGCCCTGCGGAATCACGTCGCCGACCAAGGCCTGGCTGGTCTCACCCCCGGCGGTCTTGGTGACGTTCATCAACAGCGCGGAGACCGTGGCCTGACCCAACTCCGCGCGGACTTCCGCGCCCAACCACGCGACCGACAACATCACCCAGAAAAATTTTTTCCGGACGAAGTCACCAGAAATTTTTTGGCACCCATCGATCATAAAATGATTTCTCTTTGGACCGCCTCGGACAGAGAAGAGTTCAAATCTTGGTCTCCATAAAATGTGCATAGATAGGCATTTGTAATTAAGAACAGGTTATGCAGTTTTGCAAATGGTAAGTCGCTTGCGGTTTAATTCATTGTACATGAATGATTTGAATATACCTACAAAGGGTAATTGTATATAAAACCATAACCAGTAACACTTTTTACACAATTTCATATATTTGGTGGTTATTGCGATTTAGTTCTCCTATATGTTGTATTTGGAAGAACTCCAGTCTAATTCTACAAGGAATGGATTTTGGCGGACTTTTTTCGCCCCAAAGGAGGTGCCAGAACCCGGTTGGGATTTGGGCGATCTTGGGGCTGATTTTGTGGCTGGGACCACCAGCCGAGCTGCTGGCCCAAGGGGCCGGAGTCGGCGCCGCCGTCTCCTCCCAAACCCGTCAGGACACGCAGTTGCGCCAACAGGTGCAGGATGCGGATCGAGTTTCCGACTCCACCCGGAGCCTGGAGGAGGAGGCCCTCACGGCCAAACCGCTCTCCGCGGATCTCGGGGAAGTTTCCGTGATGGCGAAACCGGCCTCCAAGCCCTGGTTTTATCTGACCGTCGATAGCCAGGCTTTCTACAACAGCAACGTGCTCTACGCGGAGAGCGGGAGCCAGAAATTCGCCGCGTGGCAGATCATCACCACGCCGGAAATCGGTTTCGCGCCCTCGATCACCGATCCGCAGTACGCGATGTTTTTTCCCCGGCTGGGTTTCCGTTACCAGTTTTTCACGTACGCCCAGGCGGAACCGGGCAGCCCGCCCTACAACTCCGTGGGCATCTCCGCCAACAATTTCCAGGTGATGAACCCCACGTTTTCCCTGGGCTGGTCGTTCAGCGAGGATCTTTATCTGTCCTTCTCCGCCGATGCCAACGTCTATATGGGGTCGGGAAACCAGAATCCCTTGGTCGGACGGGACTGGTCGGCCTACACCAATTTCTTGGACGAATATCCGCTGGCCTGGCAGGCCACCTGGTTCAAGTCACTCGCCGATTGGACCTCCGTCTCCATCACCGGTCGCGCCTCCTACGTGCTGGCCAACCCCACCAACTTCACCCGCACGGACAACAACCTGACATTCTCCTGGTCGGTCAACCCGCTCCAGGAACTGAACCTGCAGACGTACGCCAGCCTGCGGCTTGCCAAATACACCGGGCTCCAGCCCGGCACCGCACCCGACACTCCCCCGGATCAGGTGCAGTTCAACAACGCCGACCGGCTCGACTTCCAACAGACCTACGGTTTTTCCGCCACCTGGACCCCGATCCAGTACGTCTCGCTCCGCGCCTTCGTGAGCTGGACGAAAAGCGACAGCAGCGTGAGCGTTCCCGAAACCGGCGACTACGAGGCCTACAACGCCGGCACCGGCATCAACCTCATCTACCGGTTTTAACCCATGAGCTTCCGGCCCCCTCCCGCCTCCCGCCTCCCGCCAACCCTCGGGTTTCTTTTCCTCGTCGGGATGGTTCCCCTCGCCCTTGCCGAACCTTCCCTCCAGGACATCGCCCCCTCCCAGGCGCGCCTCGTCCTCGCCCAAAGCGCTCCCGCCGGGGCCGGCGCGGCCGTCTCGTCCGAGGCGGTGGCCACCATGCCGGAGATCCCCGGCCGTCTGCAGGTTCCCAAGGTGGAAAGCGAACCAGTCCCTGCTCCCGCCCCGGAAGCCGCGCCCCCCGCTCCCCCTGCCCCCATCGATCCGCTGCTCGATCCCACCCGGCCCCGGAACTGCCAACTCACCGTGGAAAAGGAGCAAAGGGTGCGTTGCGGAAAAATCGAGGTGGTTCTTCCGGCCGGCGTCTACAAGCAGAGCCTGGTGGTGGAAAACCCGGAGGGTCGCCGGGCCACCGATCCGACAGACCTGAAGCGGCAACAGCCCGGCTTGGGCTACATCCGCTATCTCTCCGATGCCAGGCTCCAGGTGGAGGGACAACCCCGCATCGGGGGCCTGGACGTTCCCATCCTGGCCGGGGACAACCTGCCGGTGCGCATCTGGTACAAAAAAATGGCGGAGCCGGACGGTTGGACCAAAGCCCTCGCTTTCGTTCTGCCTCCCGCCGGACTGATCGCGGGGGCCGGAGCCTGGTCTTCCGGCAACACCCTCCTGCCCGACTCCCCGCCGCTTTTCCAGGAGGCGCGTGACTACTTCCTCAAACCCCCGAAACCGGCTCCGGACCCGAACGTGACTCCCCAACCCTCTCATGTCCGTCCGTTGGTCGCGCCCGGAACCCCCGGCACTTCCCGCATGCGCTCGAAGTAAGTCCGCCGCTT
>CAZURF010000095.1:0-4527 GCA_964623555.1 uncultured Akkermansia sp.
GTGACGAAGGCGACCCTGCTGGTCCGGGCGGAAGCCAAGACCAAGGTGTTCGGGCAGTCGGATCCCTCGCTGAGCTACCAAAGCGTGGGACTGGTTTCCGGGGACAGTCTCTCCGGTGCATTGTCGCGGGTGACCGGGGAGAACGTGGGAACGTACGCCATCAACCAGGGGAACCTGGCGGCCAGCGCGAACTATGACCTGCAGTTTACCGGTGCAGACCTGGCGATTACGCCCGCTCCTCTGGCGAATCCCGCCACGGCCATCACCCTGACCCCGCCGGCGAGCTTCACCTACGATGGAACCGGCAAGGGCTACTCAGGATCGGCCAGCGGAGTGGCCGGCTTCAGCTTTACTTATGAGGGGATCAACGGGACGGTTTACGGGCCCAGCAGCACCCCGCCGACGGGCTCTGGCACCTATCGCGTGACCGGCACGGCCACGGGCAACTATAGCGGCAACAAGAGCACCACTTTCACCATAGGCCGAAAACCGGTGACCATCGGGGGCATTTCCGCCGCCAACCGCGCGTTTAACGGTACCCGGGATGCCAGTGTGACCGGATCTCCCACCGTGGTGACCAGCGTGCCGGGGGATGATGTCTCGGTGGCGGGAACGCCGACGGCCGAATTTGACAGCGCCAATATCGGAACCGCCAAACAGGTTTCGGTCACCGGATACTCGCTGACCGGGGCCAATGCTGAGAACTATGAACTGGTTTCCCAACCGGTCTTAACCGCGAGCATTCAAGCCAACTCCTTGGCCGCAGGCGCCATCACCTTTACGGCGCCCGCGAATTTGGTTTACGACGGGGATCCCAAGGACTACTCGGCCAGCGCCGTGGGCGTGGGTGGATTTGATCTCTCCTATGAGGGCCGCAACGGCACGGTCTACGGACCAACGGCCACGGCTCCGACGGATGGGGGGGATTACACTGTGACGGCGACCAGCAACGACGTGAACAATCCCGGATCGGAGAGTGTTGATTTCACCATCACCAAGGCATCCCAAAGCATCAACTTCGGTAGCTTGGCTGCTGTAACGATCGGGACGCCGAACTTCAGCCTTGGCGCCACGGCCAGCAGCGGCTTGGCGGTTTCCTACACCAGTTCGAATCCCGCGGTAGCTTCCGTTTCCAACGGTATTGTCACGGTGGTGAGTGGCGGTACGACCACGATTACCGCCAGCCAAGCGGGCGACAGGAATTACGCCGCAGCCTCGCCGGTGACACAGACCCTAAGGGTGCAGACCGCCTGGGATGTATGGGCGGCGAGTTACAACCTGACCGGAGCCGATCGTTTGCAATCGGCGGATGTTGACGGGGACGGCTTCACCAATGCTCAGGAATTTGCGTTCGGGACCAACCCGACCGTGCCCAACTTCAAGCTGTTTGAGATGGAGGAAAATGGAGGGCAGCTGGTGGTTACCTTCCTGTGGCGGGTGGATCCGGCGGACGCCATGTACGACATCCGTTCTTCGACCGATCTGACCGCTCCGTTCGTGAACGGCACGGGGATGACCGTGTACGGGGTTTCTGACCAGAGCAGTCTACCTTCGGCCAACTACGAAAGAACTTCCGTCCGCCTGCCGATCTCCGGAGCCCGCGGCTTCATCCGGATGGAGGCGACGGTGCTGACTCAACCCAGCCCATAAGAGTCCCGTTTTTTTTGTTGGGAAATTGTGTTCTTGGGTTGGGTTGGATCTCTGAACTAGGCCTACCAAACTCAATTTCTTTGGTTTAGCGTCCGCCATGGGTCGATGGGCCTCTTTTTTTGCTGTCTGGATGCTTTGGGCCCCGGTCTGGGGGCAGGAAACCAACCTACCGGCCTTCCGCCTCGGAATCGACGTGTTGGCGGACGGTGGCTTTCGGCCGCTCAAGGGCAAGCGGGTGGGGTTGGTGACGAATCCTTCCGGGGTGGACGGCCGTGGCGTGCCCAGCTGGAAGCGGTTCCGGGAATCTGCCGAAGTGAATCTGGTGGCGTTGTACGGGCCAGAGCACGGGGTGTTTGGCAAGGTGGGGGCGGGAAAGCACGTCTCCGGTGAAAGGCATGGCGAGGACAAGAACAGCGACGGCAAGATTTCCAAGGACGAGGAGACCGGGATCAAGGTTTTCTCCCTTTACGGGGACACCCGCAAACCCACCCCACGGATGCTGGAGGGAGTTGACGTGATCGCCTACGACCTGCAGGACGTGGGCTGCCGCTCCTACACGTATATCAGCACATTGGGACTGGTGATGGAGGCGGCGGCGGAGCACGACGTGGAGGTGATGGTGCTGGACCGCCCCAATCCCCTGGGAGCCAAACGGGTGGAAGGTCCGCGTCCGCAGGGCCCGGAGGTGATTCCGTCCTTTATCGGACAGTTCGACGTGCCGTACGTGTACGGTCTGACCGTGGGGGAGATCGCCAAGTGGATTAACGAAAAGCACCTCAGGAAACCTTGCCGGCTTTCGGTGATTCCGATGAAAGGCTGGGCCCAGGATATGGTCTGGGAGGACACCGGGCTAAAATGGGTGGCGACCTCGCCGAACATTGCGCGGATCGAGTCGGCCCGCGGTTATGTGGCCACGGGATTCTTTGGTGAGTTGGGTGTGAGCAACGGGGCCAACCCGGCGGGTGTTCCGACCAAGGGCCTGGATGGATCCACGGCCTACCCGTTTGATCTGATCGCTTTGGAGGGGGTGGATGCGGAGCGGTTTTGCCGGGAGATGGCGGAATGGGGCTTTAACGGCGTGGACTTCACGCCGTTCCGGTTCAAGCCGCCCACGGGGAAATACCGGCACATCACCATGTCGGGAGCCCGGGTGACGATCGATCCCAAGGCCCCGGCTAACCTGACGGCGATCAACATCGCCGGGCTGGCCTATCTGCGGCGAATGATGCCCAAAAAGAACTTTTTCGCAGATGCGGAGAACACCCTGATGTTCGACAAGCTGAACCGGAGCCGGGAGACGCGAAAACAGGTGCTCGCGGGCATGGGCTCGCGTCAAATTGTGGCCTCGTGGGAGCCGGGGGTGCAGCGTTGGCTGGAGGAGAGAAAGCCGTATCTGCTGTATCCGGAGACACTCACGCCGGCGCGAAAAGTCCCGAGCAGCGGCCCAGCTAGGCTGAAGCCGTAATTAGATTAGGATTAAGATTAAGATTAAGGGGTCGTCGAGGGGTCGAATCAAAAAGCGCTACCTTGGCAGCCCGACAGGCCAAGGGACGCGGCGGCGCAGAAGCCAGCCGACGCCGATTAGATCCTGGATCCCGACCCAGGCGCGCCCGGCGATGGTGTATTTGGAAATGCCGGCCCGGCGTGGGCGGTGGCGGACCGGCTTTTCTCCCAATTTGAGACCGGCGGCGCCGAGGAGGGCGGGCAGGTAGCGGTGCATGCCCTTGAAAGGGACGAGGAAGCGGATGTCCTCCCGCTTCATCACCTTGAGGGAACAACCGGTGTCGTGAGCGCCGTCCAGCAGGACGGAGCGGCGGATGGCGTTGGCGATTTTGGAGGCGACACGCTTCTGCCAGGAGTCACGGCGGGGGGTGCGGATGCCGCAGGCAAAGTCGGCTCCGCCGGAGCGGATGAGTTCCAGCAGGCCGGGGAGGTCGGCGGGGTCATTCTGGCCGTCGCCATCCATCATGCCCACGAAAGGCCGGGTGCAGGTGAGAAGTCCGGCGTAAAGCGCGGGACCCTGGCCGAGATTTTTCGGGAAGTGGATCACGCGGATGTCCTTTTCGGCGTCGAGCAGGCTGGGGGTGCGGTCGCGGCTGCCGTCGTCCACGGCGATAATCTCGGCCCCGGGCACGGCGGCGCGGGCTTCGGCGATCACGGCCGAGACGTTCTCCTCCTCGTTGTAGAAGGGGATGACCAGAGAGAGGTCGGCGGCCATGGCTTACTTTTTGAACAGGAGCGAAGGCATCCGGGCGGCGAGTTTGGGAAGCAACTTGGGACCTGCCTGCCGCCAGATCCGGTCGGCCAGTTGTCCGATCAACCAGGTGTAAAGCATGGCAAGGGGGATGGAGGCGAGGACGTCGCTGGGATAGTGGTCCCCGGTGTAGACGCGGCCGAGAGCCGCAAGGACGACCAGGAACCACGGCCAGCGGAGGGCGGGTCCCCAGACCAGGCGGGCACTCATGGCGGCGGCGGTGGCGTTGGCCACATGGGAGGAGGGCATAGAGCGGCCATGCTGGACATCCTCTTCGGGGATGCCGGAGATCCGGACCACGGCCTGCCAGCGATTGCCCGAGGGTCCGGGGCTAACTTCCCGGACTCCCTCCACCGCCTCGTAGGGACGGGCCCGGTCAAAGAAATGTTTGAGGGGGTTGCTGATCAGGGGATCGCCGATGCCGATGCTAAGCAGGGTCAGGGCCACCCAGGCTTTGGCTTTGTCCCGCCCCCGGAAGATCAGGAGAGCGGCCAGAATCAGCAGGATCGGGGTCCACAGCCTCCCATCCGCCAGCAGGTTGAAGAATTGATCCAGGACCGGATGGTTAAAACCCCGGTTGATCCAACGGAAGATCCTGAGATCCAACGAATAAACTTGGGTGA
>CAZURF010000096.1:0-4495 GCA_964623555.1 uncultured Akkermansia sp.
CGCCAAGGTGGGCCTTTTCCCCGCCAGATGGACGACCGCACCAAACTCGATGCCGTTGCAAACGTGGTTGAGGACCCGGGCGGAGAGGTCGGGATCCTTTTCCGGATTGTAAATCAGCAGGGTGACCTGGGGCAGCCGGACTTTCCTGGAAGGGTAGTGAAAAGGCGTTTCCGGTTTTTTTCGCGAAAAAAGGGAAAACATAAAGGCGGATCAGGCTGACAATCTGCGCTGCACGGCCTGGCCGGCGGTCCGCCGGCCAAAAAACCAGGCCAGGTAGGCGAGATTCAATCCGCTCCAGACAGCGAGAATGAGCAAGTAGTCCCAGCCGCAAGAGCCCATGGAAGGAAGCAGGCGCCAAAGAGCGAAGGCGGCCAAACCGAGCCAAAGGAGAACCCAGTGGAAAGTGAAAAAACTGAAAAAGCGGAGGGGGGCCGAAGGAACGAAGCCACCGATTTTGGGCGCGTCGATTGGATAGAAATAAGCATCCTCGATCTCGGAACCGACGAGGGTGGCCTTACCTAAGGCGCGATTTAGCTGCTTTTCCAGATGACGGGCGTGGAGGCGGGCGAAGTCAACAAAATGCAGGTAGAAGCAGGACTGAGTGCCGGCGGTGATGACCAGAAAAGGGACCAAGGCCAGCGAAACGGGGCTGTCCCAGAGCAGGCAGGCGATGACCAGGACCAGAA
This sequence comes from uncultured Akkermansia sp., assembly GCA_964623555.1. Classification (GTDB taxonomy): domain Bacteria; phylum Verrucomicrobiota; class Verrucomicrobiia; order Methylacidiphilales; family Verrucolacustridaceae; genus Verrucolacustris. Next base: position 687 of record CAZURF010000096.1, read on the forward strand.
AGAAGTACAGACCATGGAAGAACTTTTTGTGATAGGCGTACTGCATCTCCCGCATCCGTCGGAGCTGTTCCATCCAGGCCTGAACCCGGAACTCGTCTTTCGCCATACCTAAACACTGCCGTGACAACCCTTCGGGGACAACCTTGCGGCTTTTCCGCCCAGCCCTTTTGGGAGAGCTTAATCCGGTGTCCGAAAGTCCGGATTCCCCGAATTTATCCAAGCCCACTGACTCCCGCCGGCCGGGGTTGATCGGGTTGGGCCTGCTGGCGGCCGCCCTACTGGGGTTTGCCGCCGGGCACTGGTTTCGGCCTGCCGGGCCGGAGGCAGATCGCCTGCCCGTTCCCTCGGTTCCCTCGGTTTTCCAGGCTCCCCGACTCGTTGTGTATCAGGAAGGGCCAGCGATTCCCCAGCTGTGGCTGGATACCTTTGCCTCCGCACCGGGGCATCCCAAGGTGGAGGTGCGCCCGCTATCCCGCGCTGAGGATGGAACCTGGCCGACCGACGGAGATGTGTATCTGCTTAAAGCCCGCTCTTTCCGCGAGGCAGGCCAATCGGTGCCTTGGGCTGATCTCAACGGGCGGATTCCCATGGACGGGATTAACCCCGTGTATCAAAGCCAGTCCTTTGACCCAAACAACCTGAAAAGCCGGCCGTGGCGGGTCAGCCCCTGGTTTTTTATGAAACGGGTCGCCCCAGGGACGCCCCACAAGGTGGCCTTTGCCGCCCCTGCCCGGTGGGCAAATGAAGCAGGGGGGCTTTTTCCCAACGAACCCGACCTTTTGGCCGCGCTGTGGATCAAGTCCCAGGGCAAACCGATCAACCTGGGTGGGGAGGAAGTCCACGCAGTGGCACGGCAACAGGTGGAGGCCGCCCTCGCTGGAAAAATGGCCACGGAGGAGGAATGCTGGCGTGGCCTCAAGGATGGACAGGTTCAGCTGACCTTTTTACCGGCGTGGAGGTTAGTATTAGATCCGCAGGCCGGCGGGGGTCTGATCCGCTGGGCAGTCCTGCCCTCCGGAACCATCGTGGATTTTGAAGTGGCCGCCGTCCGACAGGACTCCCCGCGGCTGGAGATGGCGGTCCGGTTTGTGGAGTTCCTGCTCGCGCCGCCTCAGCAGGCCGCCTTGTTGGGGGCGACCGGGTACTTCCCAGTCCGTTCCCGGCCCGGGCAGGAGTGGGCCGGCTCGACCCTGATTGTGCCTTCGGGAACCTGGTTTGACCGCAGTGAATTCATCCTTTGGCCGTATCCGAGACCCGTTCCTCCTCCAGCTCCGGAGGTTACCGATACAAATACGCTTGTGCCGGAAGGTGGCGGGGATCCGAAAAATGAGTAATGTGGTCCTAGGCGCGATGCATCGATCGCGCCCTGCCTTGGCATGAATTTAAAAGATAAAATCATTTTGATTACCGGGGCGGGGTCGGGGCTGGGCAAAGCCCTGGCCGTGGCGGCCGGGCAAGCCGGAGCGAAAGTGATCTGTGCCGGCAGGAGAAGGGACCGGATTCAAAAAACAGCCGAGGAGGTGACCAAGGTCGGAGGTGTGGGCACGGCGGTGGAGATGGATGTGACGGATCCAAAATCGGTGGAGAAGGGTCTAAAACAGGCGGAGAAAGCTGGGCCGATTGAGATTTTGATCAACAACGCCGGCATCATCACCGGACTGAAGCCAGTCCAGGATCTCCCAGTGGAAGAATGGGACAAGATCATGGCCACCAACGTTCGCGGTCCATACCTGTTGATCCGGGCCATCCTACCGGGAATGATCCAGCGAGGTTTCGGACGGATCGTGAACATCAGCGCCCCCATCAAGCATCTGCCGAAGGCCTCTGCGTACTGTGCCTCCAAGTGTGCGCTGGATTCCCTGACCAAAGCGGTTTCCTATGAGGTGAAGGGAACGGACGTTCTGGTCAACGCGGTGGAACCCCCATTCCTGGACACCGAGATGCACAAGGGCGGAAAGAAGCCAGAGGAGGTGGTGGCGCAGATTCTTGAGCTGGCGGATTGTGAGCCGGGAAGTCCGAGTGGGAGAATTGTGAAAATTGCCTAAAAACAGTCCTGGCGGTTTTTGATTAGGATGAGGATTAAGAAGATTAAGTAAGCCGGCAGTCTCGAGGTGGAAGTTAGGTAGGGCGGCGTGTCCCTACGCCGCCTCGTGGGGCACTCAAACCCAAAAAGTTCAGAGAGGCGGGCTGCGGAGAGCCCGCCCTACCTAACTTAAAATACAGAATTTATTACGATCCGGCACGAACCGTTAGGGACAACGGCCCCTGCCTAGTTTGAGGTTTTCAAGATTCTGGCCTACCTAAGTTCCTCGGGTGTGGCCAAATAGTTCGATATGTAGCCGAGGGCAGAAACGGAAACCCTCGCGCTTGCAGATTTCCACCAACCACGAGGCGCGGGAGGCAAGAGATTGGGCATCGATGCCTTCGGGCATAAGCAGGACACGGTGGAGGGGGACAGGAGCCAAGCGGGAGAGGAGGTCTTTGATTTCCTTGATGTCCGGTTCGCCGGAAACCACAAATTTGAGTTGGAAATCATAGTGCTGGATCCAATCCGAGATCACGCCGGGTTGCAGGCGGGTGGATTCATGTTTTTTGGCCCAAGCTAGGTCGCGTTCTATGGGTGGAGTAGAGTTGGAAAGCTTGGGACTAAGGGAAGCGAGGTCACAGGCGATGCCTCCCGGCAGGATCGTGGCGGCAGTCTCGATGGTGATGTGTTTTCCGGCCTTTTTCAGGCCAGTGGCCAAGGCCGGCAGGTCAGGCGCGATCATCGGCTCGCCACCGGTTAAAACCACATGCGGGCAGTTCCATTCCTCCACTTTCCGGAGGATCTGCTCCACCGTCATTTCCGGGCCTTCGGGTTTCCAAGAGGCGTAGGGGGTATCACACCAGCGACAACGCAGGTTGCAGCCGGAGGTTCGGATAAAAACGGAAGGTACGCCGGCCAGAAGGCCCTCTCCCTGGATCGAGTGGAAGATTTCCGCAATCCGCACAGTCAGGTAGCCGGGACAGGCCGGGGAGGAAGTTCAGGTGTTTGCACGTAGGGGGTTGGATCCGGCACGCCGGCCTTGAGAAAAGCCTCCCGCCGCTCGATGCAGGTGCCGCAGGTCCCGCAATGCAGCAGGCCCCCCTTGTAGCAGGACCAAGTGCGGGCGTAATCGACCTTCAGCTCTGTCCCGCGCCGAACGATCGCCGCCTTGTCCATGGAGACAAACGGCCGCAGCAACTTGATTCCGGCGTAGGTTCCTTTTTCCATGGCCTGAGCCATCGGGCCCAGAAATTCCTCCCGGCAGTCGGGATAGATCGTGTGGTCGCCGGCATGAGCGGCGATAGCTACCGCCTCCCCTCCTAGGCTCTCGGCGTAACCGGTGCCCAGCGAGAGAAACACACCGTTCCGGAAGGGAACCACGGTCTTCTTCATGGTCTGCTCCTCGTAATGACCGTCGGGGATTTTTCCACCGGTTTTGAGGAGGTCCGACTTGAAGGCTTCCGCCAAAAAGGCGAGTGGAACGACCCGGTTGGGAATCCGGAGAGAGCGGCACTGGTCGGCGGCGCAGGGAAGTTCCCGGGCGTTATGTTTGGCTCCGTAGTCGAAGCTGAGCGCAGCGACCACCTGCTCAGTGGCGGCCATGTGGTGAAGGACGGTGACGGAGTCGAGCCCGCCCGAAAGCAGGACGACAACCTTCACGGGAAGAAAGGATTTCGAGCCTTTTCGTGGGCCACAGTGGTGACCGGACCATGGCCGGGAAGAAGAATCGTTTCCGGCGGTAGCGTGAGAACTCCGGCGCGGATCGATTCCAGCGCGGGTTTCC
>CAZURF010000097.1:0-1223 GCA_964623555.1 uncultured Akkermansia sp.
CCCGCTCGAAGAAGAAGAAGACCGAAGCCGCAAACATGGCCATGGTCCCGATGAAGAAGGTGAACCCGACGAGGTCACCTTGTTGAAGTGCACTAGCTGCTAACATGTGATTTCCTCCTTCTGCCCGTGAGGGCGTTTGCTTGGACGCCGATATTTGGAGGTGAAGCGGTTGCGTGCAAGGGCAAATAAGGCAAGGCGATGGATAGTTTGTGAAAAGTAATTACGCTAAAGTATTTAAAAACTAACGGGTTTTTGCCAGTTTCCAAAGTCGGTCCAGCTCTTTGGGTGATAGGTCGCCGGTTTTTTTTCCATCGTGGCGGGCCAGTGCCTCCACTTTTCGAACCCTCTTCCTAAATCTCTTCGAGGCGTCCCGCAAAGCAGTCTCGGCATCGACTTTGCGATGGCGCGCAAGGTTGACCAAGGTGAAGAGCACATCCCCCAGTTCCATCGAAAAGGACGGGCCCGTGGAGGGGGTTTGTGCCAACTCCCTTAGTTCCTCGCGAATTTTTTCCGGAATGCCTTTTTTCGGGTCGGGCCAATCAAAACCCGCCCGGGAGGCCCGCCTCTGGAGGTTTTGGGCGTACAGCAGGGCGGGGAGTCTTTGGGGAATCCCGTCCAAACAGCTTTGGCGGGACGGTTTTTCCTGCTGCTTGAGCTGGTGCCAGCGTCGGAGAACCTGGGAGGGATTCCGGAGCTTTTCCCGGCCAAAGACATGCGGATGGCGCCGGACGAGCTTTTCGGCCAGTCCCCGGGCCACGGCCTGAAAGTCGAACGCTTTTCTTTCCCGCGCCAGTTGGGCGTGAAAAAGAACGTGAAGCAGGACATCGCCCAGCTCCTCCTTGAGGGCGTGGTCATCGCCCTGATCAATCGCCTCGAGCAGCTCATATACCTCCTCCAGAATCATGGGCCGGAGGGAACGGTGGGTCTGTTTCCGGTCCCAGGGACAACCCCGGGGACCGCGCAGCCGGGCCATGATCCGGGTCAGAGCTTTGGTTTCTTGCATGCCTCTGCACTACGGGGGCCAGGGCGGTTCGTCGAGCCGGAGCGTGACGAATGACCACGTTTGGTTATCTTGATCCCTTGAGCAAATTCATTTCCCCCCAAGCATCCTGGCCCTCGCTGATCGAGCAGCACCGCAAGGCCATCCCGGAGGCCTATGGTCCGGAAGGCAACCTCTATAACCTGATCGGGGGAGAGTGGGGGCAGCCCGGGCACGGAAAACT
>CAZURF010000097.1:1323-4373 GCA_964623555.1 uncultured Akkermansia sp.
AGCGTGGAGCGCTGCGTTTCCGGGGTGCGCTGGTATCTCAAGGAAATTGAAAAAATGATGGAGGGCCGTCGTCCGATCGGCCTGATTTCCAACATCGCCTCGTGGAACTATCCGCTCTCCGTCCTGGTGCACGCCGTTTTGGTCCAGTGTTTGGCGGGAAATTCGGTCATCGCCAAGACCCCCACGGACGGCGGTATCCACGCCGTGACGCTGGCCTTGGCCCTGGCCCGGCGACGCGGGTTGCCGGTGAGCCTGGTCAGCGGCTCGGGCGGCGAGCTGAGCGATGCGTTGGTGCGCAACGACGCCATCGCCTGTCTGGCGTTCGTCGGCGGAAAAAACAACGGGCGGGAAATCGCCAATGCCTTCTACGACCGGTCCAAGCGCTACATGCTCGAGATGGACGGGGTGAACTGTTACGGCGTGTGGGAGTATTCCGACTGGAAGGGCCTGGCGGCCCAGATCAAGAAGGGATTCGAATACGGCAAACAGCGTTGTACGGCCTATCCGCGGTACGTGGTCCAGCGGGCTCTCTTCCCCAAGTTCCTTGAGATGTATCTCGGCGTGGTCCAGTCGCTGAAAGTGGGCAACCCTCTTTTGGTTGAAAAGGCGGAGGATCCGCTTCCTGCGCTGGACTACGGACCGCTCATCAACAGCCGGAAGGTCGAAGAACTGCGCGTCCAAATCAGCGAGGCGGTGGCAGGTGGCGCGGTGGCCCTGTATGAAGGGGCTCTGGATGAGTCACGCTTCACCCCCAACCAGGACAACTCCGCTTACCTGGCGCCCGTGGCCCTCCTCAACCTTCCGCGAAACTGCAAGTTGTACCACGGCGAGCCGTTTGGGCCGGTGGATTCCGTGGTGGTGGTGGACAGCGTGGATCAGATGATCGCCGAGCTAAACGTCTCCAATGGCTCCCTGGTTTCCAGTTTGGCCACGGATGACGCCAACCTAGCCAAGCAGGTGGCCGGGGATCTGCGCTGCTTCAAGTTCGGCCACAACAAGGTGCGGTCCCGCGGGGACAACGAGGAGAGTTTCGGCGGGTTTGGGCAGTCCTGGAAGGGATGCTTTGTTGGCGGACGGTATTTGGTGGAGGCGGTGACGGCAGGACCGGCGGGGGAGAGGCTGAAGGGTAACTTCCCGGACTACGTGCTCCTGCCAGAGCAGCGCTAAGGGTTCAGCGGGCCGAGCGGCCGGGAATCCGCCGGTTAATCAGCCAAAGGCTGACGGCCACCAGAAGAATGATCAGGCCGCTGATGACCAGCTCAATCATGTAGTGCTGGAATTTCAGGGGGTCGAGGGTTTGGCCCTCGGTTTCCGTGACGGAGAGCGAGGCGCCGATGGTCAGAATCCGGCGGGTGACGCTGATGCCGGCGATGACGAGGAAGGGATTCAGATCCTCCACCCCCACATCGTGAGCCGGGGAGAGCAGCAGGCGGGTGACGGTGCGAAGAAGCTCCATCACGATCATGATGAGGAGCACCTCGTTGATCAGGGTGATGAGAATGGAAAAGAACGGCTGCCCGGCCGAAGTAATCAGGAATTTGAAAAGGTAAACAGCGATGGCGCCCGCGATAAAGAGAAGCAACAGGGCCACGCCCCCGTAGGTAATGATTTCCCCGCGGTTCAGGATTCGGAGGAACCGTTGGGCAACGGTCGGGGTAGAAACCGGCTTCGGCACGTGGTTAGCGTGACGCAAAAAGGGTGGGTGGCAAGGGTGCAATTATGGCGGGAGGCACGAGGTGGAAAGTGGCAGGGAGCGGTTGGGGCGTGCAGAGTTTTGGGGTAACCTCCAGTGCATGGCTAAGGTAACCCTGTTCTACGATGCGGACTGCGGCTTCTGCCAAGGGAGCGTGGACTGGCTGCTGCAACGGGCGCCATCGGACACGTTTGATCCTTTGGCCTACCAGGATGGGCAGGCCTTGCGGCGATTTCCGATGGTGGATCCGACTTTGGCGGACAAGGGGATCCAGGTTTTGGGGCCAGATGGAAAACTCCGCTCCAAGGCCAGGGCCACGGGGTATTGCCTGACCTTGATACCGGGCTGGAGCTGGTTGGGGCATTTGATTCTGTTCCCGCTGGTGGCCCCGTTGGCCGCGCTCGGTTACGCGATCGTGGCGCGGAACCGTCACCATATTTCCCGCTGGATGGGGCGCACTTCCTGCCGGATTCCCCCGCGCGCAGGAAGGTGAGTCTGGAAAGTCTCGAGCAGCAGGTCGTCGCCTGCCGGCGATGTCCGCGCTTGGTCCGTTGGCGGGAGAAAGTGGCCAAGGACAAAAAGGCCGCTTACCGGGGGGAAAAATATTGGGGCAAGCCGGTGCCCGGTTGGGGAGACCCGGAGGCAAGGGTGGTGGTGGTGGGGTTGGCCCCCGGGGCGCACGGTGCCAACCGTACCGGGAGAATGTTCACGGGGGACGAGTCGGGCCGTTGGCTTTACCGGGCTCTGTGGAGGGCCGGGTGGGCTAGCCAAGCGGAGAGCGTCGGACGTGGGGACGGACTCAAACTCCGCCGTGTGTGGATCACCTCACCGGTGAAATGCGCTCCCCCCGACAATCGACCCACGACAAGGGAAAGGGACCAGTGTGCGGATTTTTTTACAAGGGAACTGGGGTTCCTTGCGGCGACGCGGGTGTATCTGGCCTTGGGGGGATTTGGTTTTGAGGCCGTGAGCCGGTTTTTCGGCCTCCGGCCCAAGCCCAAGTTTGGGCATGGGGTGGAAGTGGCCTTGCCGGGGGACAAGTGGCTGATCGGGTCCTATCACGTAAGTCAGCAGAACACTTTTACGGGGCGTTTGACCGAAAAGATGCTGGATATGGTTATGCAAAAGGCGGGCCGGAGGGCCGGCTTGTCAGGGGGAAAGGGCTGAATTATGATTCTTGCTCAAGCGCTCGTGGCGAAACTGGCAGACGCACTACCTTGAGGTGGTAGCGGGGCAACCCATGGAGGTTCAAATCCTCTCGAGCGCAGCGAAGCAAGCGAGAGAGTCTCATCCCGCGGAGCGGAAATGCGATTGGCGCCGGGGTGGGTCCGAGGGGGGCGCAAATCCTCGAGAAGTG
>CAZURF010000098.1:0-4327 GCA_964623555.1 uncultured Akkermansia sp.
ATAGTTTAACAAAACCCCCGGGACCAGTGATTGGGTCCCGGGGGTTTTTGTTTTTTGGGTTTGGTAGGCCACTTTTGATTTAAATGGCCGCCCCTTTTGTCAAAAGGGGCCTACCCGCGCTCCTAGCCTCTGCGCTTCGCGTAGGGACTGTTTTTGGCAGTGGTTGGGCGGGGTTCTCCGAGCCCGCCTCGCTTTGTTTCGAGTGTTAAATTGCATGAACGAGGCGGTCTGGGACAGACCGCCCTACCAAACAAACGGTTGTAAATTATGAAACGTCCTGTGGAATCAAAAATCGTGAATCGTCGCCTGAACCTTCTGGCTTGGTCCATCCTCGCCTCGGTCTTTCTTGGTATGTCCGTTTACCTGATTCTCAATCCAACCCGGACCGGGGTCGTGCCTAATTACCGCTTGGCATCAACCAATTGGTGGGCCGGCCTTCCGATTTACGTTGGGGGAACCCATGGATTTCTCTACTTCCCGCAATTTATCGTTGCCTTTACCCCCTTCAATAATCTGCGACCGGAAATCCTTGGCGAAATTGTCTGGCGAGCCTTTGGTTTTGGTCTTTTCACCTTAGCTTTGCGCCTCCTTTCAGTTTCTAGCCTGCAATTTGGAGCCTCCCTTCCCGCTTCCCGCCTTCCACCTTTCGCCTTTTTGTCCCTGGTTCTGCTGGCCGTTCCCGCCTCATTAGCCTCATTAAACAACGGTCAAACAAACCTCCCGCTTTCTGCCTGCCTGGTGCTGGCCGCCTTGGCGCTATGTGGTGAAAAATGGAATCTTGCCGCTATTCTTCTTAGTCTGGCCATCGTCCTGAAACCTATCGCCCTTGCCTCTTGGTTGCTGGCTTTTGCGGTGTTTCCATCGGTGCGTAAACCTTTGTGGATCGGGCTTTTACCCTTGGTGGCTTTTGGATTTGCCCATCCGGATTTTCATTACGCTTGGGAACGGTGGGGAAAGTGTCTGGAAAAAATTGTGCGCTCTTACACCCCGGAGAATCTCCGTGTCAGCGATCTTTTTGGGGCCATGGGAAAGTTCGGTGCTTATACGCCACCTATGCTGGGAAAAGGCGTCCGGGCCGGTGCTTGTTTGGCGGCTTTGGCCTATGTCTGGATTTGTCACCGCCGGCAGGGTGTGCCGGCAGGCTCCTGGGCTCTTTGGGTGGCTTCCGCACTGGTGTTTACGATCTTCAATCCCCGCGCGGAGACAAATAGTTACGTTCTCATCTCTCCCTTGCTTGCGTACACAGCCGTGAGCTACTGGCGGGAGGTGGAAGGGGGAAAGTGGAAGGGAGTCGTTCTGGGGATCGCCTGTATCGCCCTGATGTGCGACGGAATGGGCCTCTTGATCTATAAGGCCACGGATGTGTGGTTTAAGCCGTTGATTGTCCTTTTGGTCAGCCCACTGCTTTTTCGAGTGCCGGAGGGGTGGAAGGAAAAGTCTGAACGCCGGTAGGGCGGGCTGTCCCTAGCCCGCCTCGTGCAGAGCTCGATTTTTGCAAATCCAATGAGGTGGCGTGGGACACGCCGCCCTACTCAAGGGCGGAGCTCACTCGCTTCAAGTATTCCGCCCTCGAAATCTCCATCGCCCCAAACCTGGCCGTATGGGGGTTCACCATCTGGAGGTCGAACAACTGGCAACCCTGCTCCCTGAGCGTCTTGGCGGCAAAAACAAGGCAGGCGGAGGAGGCATCGCGCGCCCGGCTGAACATTGATTCTCCGGCAAAAAACCTCCCAATCCTGACGCCATATAGTCCTCCGACGAGACGATCTCCTTGCCAAGCCTCATAGGACGTGGCGTAACCCCTTTGGTGGAGCTCCGTGTAGGCCTTTACAAAAGACGGCCCGATCCAGCTCTGTTCCCGCCCCGGAGCCGGCTCAGCACAGCCGCGAATCACCTCCTCAAAAGCTTGGTTGATGGCGAATCGGAACTTGCCGCTTCGCATCGTGCGCTCGAGCCGACGGGGCACATGCAGCTGGTCCAAAGGCAGGATTCCCCGCGGGTCCGGTGACCACCAGGTGACCGGGTTCTCGGTCCAGGGAAAGATGCCCTTGCGGTAGGCCTCGAGAAGGCGTTCGACCTTGAGATCCCGGGTGATCGCCACGAGTCCGTCACGGTTGGCAAGGGAAGGATCGGGGAACGGATCCCCGGGACGGAGAAGCGGGGCAGGGAGCTTCAAGGTGAGATGGGGAGGTTGTGGCTATTCGTTTACGCTTACGTTCACGAGGTTATGCGCCGAAGATTTTCCTAAACATAAACGTAACCGTAAACGAGGGTCTTACAGAACAGTCTTAGGTAGAACCTTCATCAACTGTTTAACCTCCTGCACCTTGTCTTTCGAACAAACGAGCAGTGCATCCGGAGTGTCGACGACCACAAGGTTTTCGGTTCCCAGCAGGGCCACGGGGCGGCCACCCTCGGCCAGAGCCAGGCTGTTCCGGCTTTCCATGAAAAGAACAGGTCCCCGGAAGGTGTTGCCGTTTCGGTCGGTGGGCAGGTGGGCAGGCAGGGCGGTCCAGGACCCTACATCGTCCCAAGGGAAGGCTGCCCGCAGGGCCAGGACTGATCTCGCTCCCTCCATGATCGCGTAGTCGACCGAGATCTTGGGCAACCTGGGAAACTCCCGGCGAAGGTAGTCGGCATAGGATCCCTTTTTCGGGAACTTTTCGATGAAATTCGCCAGGGCCGGTTGCTGTCTTCGGGCCTCTGCCAGGAAGGTGGAGGCTTTCCAGACAAAGATTCCAGCATTCCAGGCGTACTGGCCGGATCGCAGGTAGCCCTTGGCCTTGGCGAGCGAAGGCTTCTCCACGAAACGTCTTACCTTAAGGAATGGTCCGCCTTTTACCCCATGCAGGGTTTTCGATCCAAGGTGTAGGTAGCCAAAGCCGGTGGCGGGATAGGAGGGTTTGATCCCCAGAGTGACAAAGGAGGGCGAGGCGGCCGCAGCTCGAGCTGCGGCCGCCAGCTGGGAGCGAAAGACCGGGTGCTTTCCGATGACGGCATCGGCCGGCAGGAGGGCCAGAATGGCCTCAGGATGCTTCCTTAAGGCCAAAGCGGTGGCCAAGGCGGCGGCGGGAGCGGTATCTCGCTTGGCGGGTTCGGGGATGAGGGAGGTCTTGGGGAAACGGGGCAGGGCCTTGCGGACGCCGGGGACTTGCTCGTGGTTGGTCAGAATCAGGAGGTCGGAAGGTCTCTTGGTCAGTGGCTTTAGCCGCAACACGGTCTCTTCCAGCAGGGTTTTGGGCGATACCAGCCGGAGTAGATGTTTGGGTTTGGCCTTGCGACTCAGAGGCCAGAATCGCTCCCCCGACCCCCCGGCCATGATGAACAGCAGAAATGGCTGAGCCATATCTGGAGATTAAGATGAAGATGAAGATGAAGGGAGGTTGAAATTCGTGGCATCCACAGGACTAACTTCTGCCTTTCGTGAACGTTAAGGTGGACGTGAACGAAAGATTCAGAAATAGGTTGGTGAAATGAAAACTTGGGCAGTCACGGCTTAAATCTTAAGATTCATGAATGGAGGTTTTAACCGCCCTGATCGCCGATTCGGCCAGCGACTACCAGGGGAAACTTTGTGTGTTGGGCTCGTTCGACACCATCTGCGCCCGGCAGTACCCGGCGATTCATCCCCACTGTTCGATCGCCCTCCGGCTCCTCTTTCGCACCGGGGACGAAGGCAAGCATTTGATCCAGGTCTCCTTTATCGATCAGGACGGCAAGCAGGTGTTGCCCCAAGGGGGACCGAAGATCGAGTTCAACATGGCCGAGCCTCCCGCCTCCGCCTTCTTCTGGAGCCAGAACTTCATCTTCAACATCGCCGGCCTGCGCTTGCCCACTCCCGGGCAGTACTCCTTTGATGTGATCTACGACGGAAAGATTGTTTCCAGGATTCCGCTGCAGGGGGTCCAACTGCAACAGCCGGCGCAGCAGGGGTGAATTTTGGCAGGAAAGTTTGCGGGAGGATGAGGTGGGGCGCCCTCGATGAGGGCGCTTAATTAGAACAACGAAGGCAGGTAGTCCCGTCCAGACCGCCCCACCAAGCCTTATCCCCCGATCAACTTCGCCGGATTCAGGACCCCGCAACCGTAAAGAGGATCAAAACCGGAGGGGCCGGCATCGGCGGAGGTTTTGCAGAGGTGTTCGATCAGATCCCGTTGATTCCTGACCGGGGTCTTTCCGCCGTGTTTACGGTGTTTGGAGAGCATCAGGGCGACCACTCCGGAAACAAAGGGGGTGGCCATGGAGGTGCCGCTCAGCGTGGCAAATCCCCGCGGCGGATAGCAGGAGGTGATCTCGTCGCCGGGCGCCACCACATCCACCTGCCGAC
>CAZURF010000099.1:0-268 GCA_964623555.1 uncultured Akkermansia sp.
CCCAGTAGGGTGGCGGCGAGAAAATAGGCAAAAGCACCGAGGGTGCAGAGGGCCAAGGTTCCGCCGATGCGAACGGCGATGGGGCCGGCCATGGGATCGATCATCCAAGAGCCCACCCTGAGCGCCCCGACAAGCACGATGCAGCTCAAGCCAATCCGCAGGATGGCCCGCAGGAAATCTGGCCGGAAAAAAGTCCCGACATGCCGCTGGGAAGCCCAGGCCAGCTGAAGGATGTTGAACGTGGCCACCGAAGCCACGGAGAGGGTCA
>CAZURF010000099.1:278-4298 GCA_964623555.1 uncultured Akkermansia sp.
AATGCCGAGATTAAAAACACGGATGAGCAGGTAGTTCATGCCCATGTTGAGGAAAATCCCGGTCAGACTGATGCGAAGCGGAATGCCTGGTTTGTCGATAGCCGAGAAGGCCGGACCGACCACCTTGATGCAGGAGTACGAAACCAGGCCGAGGGCGTATCCCTTCAAGGCCAGGGCGGTGAGGGCGGTGTCCTCGGCAGTGAACCGGCCGTACTGGTAAATGGAGGCGATCACGGGCTCGGCCAAAAGAAAAAGACCAATCGCCGCAGGCAGGGTGAGGAAGAGCGTTTGGCGTACTCCCACCAGAAGCCGGTCGTGCAAGGCATTCTTATCCTCCAGGGCGGCGTGGCGGGCGAGATGGGGGAGGGTAACCGTAGCCACAGCCACCCCGAAAAGGCCGATGGGAAGCTGGATGAGGCGGAAGGCGTTGTTCAGGCAGGTGACCGAGCCGTCCTCGAGGTAGGAGGCGAAGTAGCCGTTCACCAGAACGTTAATTTGGATGGCGGCGGCGCCGACCGAGGCGGGTCCAAGAAGCCGGAGCACCTGTTTTAGTCCGGGGTCCTGAAGATCGATCCACCAGCGGGCGTGATAACCCACCGAAATCGCCCTTGGCACCATTACGAGCCACTGGGCGAGGCCCCCCACCAGGACTCCGATCGAAAACCCGTACACCGATTTGGGGCCAAATGTGGGATCCATCCACCAGGCGACCAGCAGACCCAGGCCGATGGAGACGAAATTAAAGACGGCGGAGGCGAGGGCGGGCAGTCCGAAGTGGTGGAGGCTGTTGAGCAAGCCCATGTAAACGGCGGCCAACGAAAGAAACAGGATGAAAGGAAAGAGGATCCGGGTCAGCTCGACGGTCAGCTCTGTTTTGCCGGGAACGGCGGCAAAGCCCGGGTTAAAAAAATGAACCAGCAGATCGGCCTCGAGGATGCCGACGGCCACGATCGCCGTGAGAACGATGAAGAGCAGGGTATTCACGTTGTTGGCGAGGCGGTAGGCGGCGGCTTTGCCCTCCTTGGCGAGTTTTTGGGAGAAGGTGGTGACGAAAGCGGTGGAGAGGGCCCCTTCGGCAAAAAGGTCGCGCAGGAGGTTGGGGATACGAAAGGCGGCAATGAGGGCGTCGAGCTCCTTGCCGGCACCGAGGACGGTGTTGAGGAGAACTTCGCGGACCAGCCCGAGAACCCGGGAGGTCCCGATGGCCAGCATCACGCGCGAAGTTCCCCGGGTGCTCATGCCTGGGCAAGTCGGTGGCGGCAGACGGAGAGGACCTCTTCCGGCGTCAGGCGGGTCATACAGCGGCGATCGAGCGGGCAGACCTTGAGGAAGCAGGGGTTGCAGGAGACCTTGTGCCGGGCGACGGAGACGGTGTTGCCCAGCGGACCGGTCCAGGCGGGTTCGGTGGAGCCAAAGATGGCCACGCCGGGCCGGTGCAGAAAGGCGGCGAGATGCATCGGCCCGCTGTCATGGCAAAGGACAAAGCGGGCGTGGGCGATCCAGTGGGCCAGATCGAGGGTAGTGGTCTTTCCGGAAAGATCGCGAATATCTAAGCCGTAGGCTTCCGCCACCGCTTGGCACGATTCTGCGTCACCTAAACCGCCCATGAGGACGGGTTCCAAGGAATGCTCCTTCACGAGGTCGCGGATGACGGAGGCAAAGGAGGATGGATCCCACCGTTTGGCAGGGCCGTAGGCCGCGCCGGGGAAAACGGCCAAGTAAGGTTTGGCGGGAGCCTCCGGAGGTCGGGGTAGGGATGTGGGCGGGGCGGGCAGCTCTTTCCTGCCTTTCGGCAGGCCCAGATCCTCAAGCAGGCCGAGGTACTGGTCGGCGACATGAACAAAACCGTACGGGGAGGTGCGCCGCGGGGGATGTTCGGTCAACAAGACGTTCCGGAGATTGCGGTCAAACCCGCCCCGGTAGGGCACCGGCAGGATTTCCAGAGCGGTGCGCAGGGAGTTGGGGAAGGCGATGGCCGTTCCTACCCGGTGTTTTTTTAATTCACTTCCCCAGGCCAGCGGCCAGCGGGGAACGGGGAGATACTCCAAATCAGGAAGCAGGATGGGGGCGAGGGGAGCGAGGGAGGCTGGGCCGGCCACGATCAGGGGGGCGCGACCGTTGAGCCAGGATTGATAAAGCCGGACGGCGGGAAGGGAGAGGATCAGGTCGCCCAGCCAGTTGGGCAGGCGGAGCAGGTGGGCCTGATCGCGGGAAGTGGGGGCGGGGATCACGGGGTGGCTTCCGGTAGACTACGACCGGAGCGACCCTGGGATCAGCGTAAAATACCGGGGGAAGCGCGGCGATTATCGGCGTGGGCGGAGTCCGATTCGCCTTCCGAGGCGGGACGATCCTCGCCGTAGCCGATCGTGCTGATATTGCCGCCGTTGCCGCCGAGACCGATCAGGTACTGCCGGACGGCGGTGGCGCGTTTTTCGCTCAAAGCCAGATTGTACTGGGGCGTGCCGCGGACGTCGGTGTGGCCGGCAATGACGATCTTGGTATTGGGGTTGTTGCTGAGGTAGTTGGCCAGCTTGTCGAGCTTGGGCCGTTCCTTCGCCTCGATGGTGAAGCTGTCGTACGCGAAGTAAACCGTCTCGCTTTTGAGGGTTTCGTAATCGGCGTTTTCGGGGTTACCCGAACGCTCGGGCAGAGCCTGATCGTAAATGTCATCCGTGGAGTCGCCAAAGGCGGCGGCATCACCCTTTTTGTCTTTATCCGCGCATCCGGAGAGGATGGCGATCAGGGCTACAAGGAATAGGGGTAGGTATTTCATATTTTCAGCGGCTGGTGTTGGGTTCGGTGTTGTTGCTCAAGTTGTTGGGTATCTTTGTAGTTTCCCCCGTAAGAGTGTCAAGCAGAACGAGGTGGCCATTTTGCGAGGCGACCAAATGGCGGGAATTCCTTGTCCATGAAGGACTTTCGAGCCCGGATCCACGGCTGACGACGCGGGATTTTTTGGCAGAAACATCGTACACACCAATTTGCCCACCTCCGGAGGAGATGCTGTAGGCGATGAGTTTGCCGTCAGGGGACCAGTCGGGTTCGGTGGTGTAGGAGGATTCGGTGTTGAGTCTTTCCGGTTCCCCGCCGGTCGTCGGAATGATGTAGAGGCTGGGGCTGCCACGTTCGTCGGAGACGTAGACGATCTGGGTCCCATCCGGGGACCAAGAAGGAGAGGCCTCCACGCCGCGCGTGCGGGTCAGCCGGGCCGGCGTGCCGCCGCCGGCGGGCATGGTGTAGAGCTCGGGATTGCCGTCCTTGGAAAGGGTGAGGGCGAGGTTGGAGCCATCGGGGGAGAAGGTGGCGCCGGTGTTCTGGCCGGGGAATTGAGCCACACAGGTTCGCTTCTTGGAGCCAAGATCGATCACGTAAGTGTCCCGGTAGCCGCTTTTGTCCGAGCTGTAGACGATTTTGGATCCGTCGGCTGAAAACCTTGGTCCATATCCCAGGGATTTGTCCTGGGTGAGTTGGCGGGCGTTGGCTCCGTCGATGTCGGAAACATAAATCTCCTTCACCTTGGTTTTCTTGCCGCCGGAAGCGGACGCGAAGGTGATCCGGCTGGAGGCAAAACCCGGGGTGCCGGTGAGCGCCTCGACCACGGCATCGGCAAAGAGGTGGGTGGCGCGGCGGGAGTCACCGGCAAAGGTTTTATCGACGACGGCTGCGCCGCCGGCCTTGGGCACCGCCCGACCGGACAGACCGGAGGGCGTAATGGAACCGGAGAGGATAAAGGCGGCGGAATCAGCCGGCACCACCCGGCATACGCCGGAGCGGTTGAGGTCATCGGTCAGGACCTTGGTGGCGGCAGGGCCTTCCGCGCCGCTGATGGGCTGGACGGCAACATCGATCTTGCGTGTCTGCTCGATCACGATGACCGGGGCGGCGGTCTGGGAATGAAGATGGAGGGGGAGAACGAGGAGAAGTGTGGTGAGGAGTCGCATCGCGAGAGACAACAGCACGGCAACCAGATTTCCAGCGGAAAATCAAGGTAGGGCGGGATCGATGATCCCGCCTTGTCGC
>CAZURF010000100.1:0-4244 GCA_964623555.1 uncultured Akkermansia sp.
CGAGACGGTGCGAAAAGACAACCCGCGCCTCACCATCCGCGGATCCTTTCGACAGTCTGCAGAATGTCGAAAGGTCGGTCCCTCCCAGCCCTGGCGGGTGGTGGTGACGCGGACGGGCAAACTGCCGCGCCAAGCCACCCTCTTTACGGATACGCATCGTGCGAGAACTTTGGTGTACCGGAATCAAACCTGGGACCGGATTTTTAGGGATCTGCATGGACGGGGGGTTCGCCGACTCCTCGTGGAAGGCGGCGCCAGGACCGCCGCAGGCCTGATCGCGGCCGGCAAGGTGAACGAAGCAGTGCTTTTTTTTGCCCCGGAAACCGCTGAGCACGGAACCCCGAAGGTTTCCCGCTGGGCCGGGTGGAAATGGGAGCGGGCGTCAATTTCCCGCTTGGGCCGGGACCTGTGCTTGCACGGAACCCTGAAAGAGGCGAATTAGGTCTATGTTCACGGGCATTGTCGAGGAAGCGGGGGTGGTGAAAGCGGTCACGCCGCGGGGAAAGGGGTGGAGTTTGGAGGTGGAGGTCAAGCAGGCGGCCCAAGGGGCCAAGCCGGGGGACAGCATCGCGGTCAACGGGTGCTGTCTGACGGTGACCGCTGTGAAAGGAGGCCAAATGACCTTCGACCTTTTGGACGAAACGAGGGCAAAAACCAACCTGAAGACCGCTCAGCCCGGCGCCAGGGTGAATCTGGAAGGATCGCTCCGGGCCGATGGCAAGGTGGGAGGCCATTTCGTGACGGGACATATCGAAGCCACGACGAAGGTGACGAAGTGGATTCGCTCCGGGGAGGATTGGGAACTGGAGGTGGAGGTTCCCGCCGGGATGGAGCGTTACCTCGTGCCCAAAGGCTGCGTGGCCCTGGACGGGATCAGTCTGACGATCGGCCGGGTGGCAGGGAGAAAGTTCAATGTCTGGATCATCCCCCATACCTATGAGGTGACGACACTTCGGGACCGGAAGGAAGGGGATGAACTCAATCTGGAGTGCGACCTCCTGGCCAAGTATGTTGAAAAGATGACCTCCCCGAAATCATGAGCACCATGGCCCCGGAAATGGAAAAACTCCTCGTCCTGCAGGAGCGGGAACAGAAGAGAATGAGGCTGGAAAAAGAGCTCACGGCCTGGCCGATCGAGATGAAGGCCCTGGAGACGAAGCGGACGGAGATCCGCGCCGCCGCGGAGAAAAAGAGGCAGGAAGCCCAGCAGACCGAGGTGGAGCGCAAAAAGCTGGAGTTGGAGGCCGAGTCGCACCGTACCAAGGTGGCGCGCTACAAGATCCAGCAGTTTGAAACCCGAAAGAATGAGGAGTTTCAGGCCCTGGGCACGGAGATTGCCCGCGAAGAAAAAGAGATTCAGGAGATCGAGGACAAGGAACTTGAGCTGATGGATGCCGGCGAAAGGGCAAAAAAATCGGCGGCCACCGAAGCGGAAACGGCCAAAAGCCGGGAAGCCGAGGTGGCGGCAAAAGAGGCGGAGCTGAGCAAGAAGAAGGGGGAATTGGAAGGTCGGCTAGCCGAGCTGCTGAAGGAGATTGAGGCCCTCGCCGCCGGGGTGGAGGTGGGGTTGCTGGCCAAGTACCGCCGGATTCTGGCGAACAAAAAGGACGCCGCCATCGTGCCGGTGGTGCATGGAACAAACTGCGGGGGTTGTCACATGAAGCTCACCCAGGGTTCGGTGCTGGCGGCCAAGGGCGGTAAGGCTGGGGCGACCTGCGAGAATTGCGGACGGTTGCTGTTTTGGCCGGTGAGCTAGCCAGCTAGCGGTCGGACTTGCGCGGATCGAGGTCCGACGTGGCGTGGAGGCGGTCGGCACGTCCAGAATTGCGAAGAACACGGATCAGGCACCAGATCAGGAAGCCGGTGGTTCCACCGACGGAAAGCAGCAGGATGGTCCAACCGTAAAGACTCACGGGCCTTGACCCTCCCGCGCATTCCAAGTGCGCACTGCCCGGGCAATGAGCAGTAAAAACAAAATGGTCACCGCGCCCACGAAAAGAAGGGCGATCCGGACGGCAGGCTGGGTCTGGATGGCCTGCCAGTTCGAGGCCCAGGACTGGTGGAGCCAAAGAACAAATACGATCAACAAAAAGGCAGGGGAGACGTAACGGATCACAAAATCAAAGATCCGGGGAACGGAGAGTAAGGCCCCGCGTTCCAGCTCTTCCCGGCCACGCTTCGGTCCGAGAACCCATCCGTAAAGCAGGGTTTGAATGGTCGCGAGGACAAAGATGCAGAAGCTGCCCACCCAAAAGTCCATGGCGTCCAGGGCGGCGAGGTTCTTGGTGAACCAGACCACCAGGGCGGTGCCCATCAGGGTGATAAAACCAAGCAGGCTGACGGAGCCGCGCCGGTCGAGGCCCAAGCCTTCCTCAAAAAACGCGATGGCCGGTTGAAGCATGGAGAGGGAACTGGTGATGGCGGCGATGAAAAGAAGAAAGAACCAGAGAAAGCCAAAAATCTGACCGGCGGGCATCCGGTCGAACACCAGGGGAAGAGTCTGAAAGCCGAGGCCGAAGGTCCCACCCACGGCGCCGGCGGCACCCAGAAAAATGAAGGCCGCCGGAATGGTGGTGAGTCCGCCCAAGGTGACCTCGCAAAACTCGTTCCCTGCCACGGCGGTGGTGGAGCCGAGAGCGATGTCGTCGCGCTTTTTCAGGTAGCTCGCGTAGTTGATGACGACCCCGAAGCCGACGGAAAGGCTGAAAAAAATCTGGCCGGCAGCGGCCATCCACATTTCCGCGTTGGCCAGGGACTTGAGCAGGCCGGGGAAGCCCCCGCGGATATCCCACATGTAGGCCAGACCCGCAACAACGTTGCGGTCGGGGTGGGAGGGGTCGGGCGTCCCCAGCGTGAGCACCCGGATGAGCACGATCAGGGCACAAAGGATCAGCAGGGGCATGCCCCAGAGACAGACCTTTTCAATCCCGCCGCTAAGGCCCCGGTAGATGATAAAAAAGTTCAGGGCGATGCAAACCAGCAGGCAGACCACGGGAAGGGCCATGCCCTGATGGAAAAAGGCTCCATCCGCACCGAGACCGACGTACGAGGTAAAGTGATCGGCATAAGCGGCCTTCTCGGAACCGAGGTTCAGGCCCCCGGTGAGGTATTTCCAGGCGTAACCGAGGCACCACGACTCGATCCAGAGGTAGTACATGTAAATCACCACCGGCACGATCAGGCCCAGGACGCCGAAATAGGGCGCCAGCCGGCTTTTCCAAATAGAGCGGAAGATTCCGGGGCAGGAGTTGTAGCCGCGCTGTCCGCCGTACCGTCCCATGGCCCATTCCGACCAGGCGATGGGCAAGCCAAGCAGAAGAAGGGCGATGAAGTAGGGAATGAGAAAGGCGCCGCCGTCGTACTTGGCGGCAAGCCCGGGAAACCGAAGGAAGTTGCCCAGTCCGACGGCACTGCCCGTCACCGCGAGAATGACTCCAAGAGAGGATCCCCAGCCGTCTTTTTTGCCGGAAGCCATGGGCAGATTCTCAAACGGACCGCAAAGCTTGGCGAAACCTTTTTCGGCCTTGGCTTGGTCGGTCAGCGATTCTCGTTTTTCCCATCATAGGGTGAAAGGACAAGGACAACGGGGCCGGGGGTGATGTGCCACCAGTGGCCGGTGGCATCGCGTTCCGCGGGGGTGGTGAAGCGGTACTGATCCAGACGGATGCGAAGGTAGGTGTCGGGGGAGAGAGTGGGCTGGCCAGGGGCGAGGAGGCCGGTGACGGAGGGGGAGCCGGCGCGGAGCTTTTTGACAAACTCGGCGAACCAGCCGGGAAGTTGACCGCGCTCGGCGGACAGGGCGGCGAACCACATCTGCCAGTCGAGCCGGGGCTGGAAGGGGGCGACTTGGGGAGGAAGGCGATCGGGGGGGCCGGCCTTGTAGCGGAAGAGGAGGGGTTGCCAGTCGATGCCGTTGGCACTGTGTTCGAGGACGAGTTCGGGGCGTCGAACGGTCATAACGGCGAAGAGGCCGTAGCCGGAGGTGAGATGCCATGGGGCGAAAAATTTCTCCAAGGAACCGAGAAGGGGCAGGGACATGCGTGGGGCGAGACCGGTAGTGGCGAGGAGGACAGGGAAGGCGACGAAAAGCTGGATGAGGGCGGCGACGGAGCAGAGATGGCGCCAAGGGACGGGAGTCCATGGGAGGGGAATTTTTTCTAGACGCAGAAAGCGTGGCCAGTAGCGGTTGTCGATGAGGGTGAGGGAGAGGGCGGCGGTGAGGAGGTTGAAGTAGGCGTAGTTGC
>CAZURF010000101.1:0-4232 GCA_964623555.1 uncultured Akkermansia sp.
ACCGGAGACGAGGGGAGCGGAACCCGACCACTTCCCTTCCAGCAAGCTGGGAAAGCCGTGCCCGACTATCTGCGAGCCGCAAGTCGGCCCCAGCCTGGTGTGCCCAGGCGTGAGAGGCAATCTCGTGGCCTCGGCTTTGGGTTTCCTGAAGAAGCTGTGGTGCGGTCTCCGCCAACCGGGCGGTAACAAAGGCGGTTCCGGAAATTTTCCAGCGGGCGGACAGGGCCAGCCAGTCCTTCCAAATCTCCAGCCCCCGGCTCAGACCCCCATCGGCAAACGGGGAAGCACCGAAATCAGCTGGCGCATCATACTCCTCCACGTCCCACGTGAGGAGGATGGTGCGCTTCACGGGTAATGATACTGCCCAGTCCAGGACCAAAAACGAATCCGCAAAAAATCGATCAAGCAGCGGAGGCTGTCCACCGCAAGTTTCACCTGGGAGGTTTTATAGGTGTGCCGGCCGGAAACTTGCGCCGGAATTTGCCCCACTTTCAGGCCCATCTTTCTGGCCAGATAAAGTAGTTCCGCGTCGAAGGCAAAGTCGTTCAGCCTCTGTCGGGAAAAGAGCCGTTGCCCGGCCGCCCGGCGAAATCCTTTCAACCCTGCCTGAGTGTCCGGGTAGTCAAAGCCCAGCCAGAGACAGGCCAGCCGGTTAAAGCCCCACCCGAGAAAGGCCCGCCGAGCCGGAAGACCCCCGCCCGGCTGGGCGGCCATGGAGCGGGAACCGATTACCAGATCGTGATCACGGAGGGCGGCCAACATGGGGCGCAGGTGGGACAGTTCGTACGCCAAGTCTCCGTCCGTAAAAATCCAAATGTCCTGTTTGGCCCCGGCAAACGCCAGGCGAACCGCCCTCCCTTTACCCCCGTTTTCATGCAGCCCCATCACCGAGGCCCTTCGCAGCCCCTTGAGCCCCCGACGAAACGCGGCCGCCGTGCCGTCCGAGGAGCCGTCGTCCACCACAATGGCAGAGTAAGTTCGGTTTTTAGAAAGAAGGCCCCGCAGATCTCGGCAAACCGCGGCGGCATCTTGGGCTTCATTAAAAACGGGCAGAACCAAAAGAACCGACGGGCCCTTGGACTTCCGTTTCTTCCGCATAAGTTTTTCTAGGGAATTAATCCTAAGCGATCAAATCAATCGCCGGAAGATCCCTCCGCTAAGAGAAGATGCGGCGGAGCAGGGTCCCCAGCGTCCTGGTTGGATACCGTGCCGTCCAGCGCTTGAGGCGAAACGGGTCCATACCAAGATCATTGATCCCCCGATCCATTGTGCTGGCGGTCCGGAAGCCAGCTTCACGAACCATTTCCACCACCTCTTCATCGTAGTCCCCAAAGGGATAGGCAAAGTGTTCGATAGATTGACCAAAGCGGTCCTCCAGCTTTTTTTTCCCGGCCCGAATCTCCTCCTTGGCCTGAGCACGCGGGATTCGGGAAAGGCGAGGGTGGGTGCAGGTGTGGGCCCCAATCCAGTGGCCCGCCGCCAACCAGTCCCGGATCTGCGCCTCATCCATCAACGGGCGAGCTTCGCCACCCTCAACCGCCTCCCAATCGCTCGTCTTCCCAATCCGATCAGCAACAAGGTAGTTGATCGACCGGCAACGAAGCTCCTGCATGACAGGAAGGGCGGCCTCAAGATTGCTGCAGAATCCGTCGTCAAAGGTGATGGTGATATTTTTCCGCCCGGTCGTGAACCCGGGAGGGACAAAGGAAAAGCCGGCGGAGGAAAGTTCCCGAATCTGTTTTTGAAAAAGCGCTGGCTCCAAGTAGAGGCCCTTGATGCGCGCCCCGGGGGGAGCCGGCTCGGTTTTGTGGTAGCAGAGGATGGCCTGCCCCTCCTGAAAGTGTGTGCGGAAGGGCTGAAGGGACGAGTAGTAACCGGGGAGATTCACAGAGCTAAGCCTTAACCTCCTTCGGCAAAAGCGATAGTACCGCTTTTGTCACATCATGAGCTGAAATTTTTGCCAGACAGAGTGCCCGGCCTCCTTCGCAAGCATTGTTCCCGGTCTGCTGGCAAGAGCAGTCCCGGAGAAGGACGTTGTGCCGTTCACCCCGCGGAGCCCAGCCCGGTCGACCGGGAGATTCGCGAAAGAGAGAAATGGTTGGCTTCCCCATCGCCACTGCCAAATGAAGAACGCCGGAGTCGAGCCCCACGTGCGCCTCCGCCCCTTCCAAAATTGCCGCCAGCCGGGCGACCGGCATGCGCTCCGCCAGGATCTTCAGGCGGGGATCCGCAACCAAAGCCGCCAGGTCTGAAAGCCGGGCATTCTCTCTTTCCGAGCCGGCTCCGCTGGCAAAAACCTCAACCCGCGGGGCCTCCCGCCAAATCCGCCGGAGCGTTTCGGCCCAGTCGTCCAGGGGCCATTCGTTCAGCGGGGAGCTGGCGGCATTCACGGAAAGATGCAGATACGGCTTTTTCGAAAAAGAGCCGGGGGCGCTCCGATCGCTGGCAGGAATCCGGAATTCCCAGCCCGGCTCCTTGCCGGACCAGCCCAATTCCCGCAGAAAAACCAGGCGCTGCTCAAAGACCGGCCGGGACCTGTCCGACCCGTCGACCATTCGGGTCAGACGCATTCGGGCCGGCCAGGAGTTTTTTCCGGTAATCCGGGCAATCCGCTCGCGGGCGCCGGACCAACCCACCCCAAAGAGATTCCGGTCGGATCCGATCCAGGAAAGAGCAGCATCGTATTTTTCCAAGCGGATCGACCGAAGCTGGAGCAGCCCCTCCCAAAAAGGGGGGCTGGGTTTGCGCAAAGGGGCAACCCAGATCCGGTTCAGTTCCGGAACCATGGCCAAAACCTCGCTCCCGACAGGTGTGGTCATCACGTCGACCTTCGCCCCAGAATCCGCCAAGGCCCGCAAGGCCGGCACGGAGTGCACCGTGTCCCCGAGAAAGCCGAGGTCGACAACGAGAATTTTTTTCCAGGGCGGCAACGGCATGCCCAAGTTTCGTCGGAAGCGCCCCGGAGGCCAACCCGGAAACGGAGCCTTGGCCAAGCCTTTCGATTCGAACAACATGCCGCCATGGCCAAGGCCCCTTTGCCCCATGTCTTTGAACACGCGACGAATCTGAAGGCGGACGCCCGCGCCGTGTTCGATTTTCACCTCCATCCGAAAAACCTCGGCAAAGTGAATCCGAGCTGGGTCAGGGTTCTTTCCCTGGAGGGTCCGGATCAGATTCGTCCGGGAGCGATCCTCAAACTCAAGGTTGCCTCCTTCGGCCTGCCGCAATCCTGGGAGGTGAGGGTCGATGCCGTAGAGGACTTTTCCGGAACCCCGGCCAAAGCCTCCGTCGTGGATGTCGCAACCCGCGGACCGTTTCCATTTTGGAGGCATCTGCACGAGTTTTGGAAGGCGCCGGACGGCACCACGGGCCTGGTGGACCGGATCGAGTTTTTGCCGCCGGGCGGAGCTATCGGAATCCTCGCCGTCCCGGCCATCAAGGCGATGTTCAGAAAAATGTTTTCAGCGAGACATGCAGCGACGAAGCGAATCTTCGAGGGGGGCTAGTTTCCCCCGATTCCTGCCCCTAAGCCGCAGCCGCGAGCGGGGAGGTAGCGAGATGCTGGACAGGGCCGACGGAGGCCCAGTCGACTTTCACAAACTGCTTTAACATGGTCTTGTGGCTGACGTAAGCGACGCGTCCATTCCGGACACCGTATTCGTGAACCATTCTAGTAGCCTTCACGTCATAGCAGCAGTACTCGGCAACCTTCGCCCTTTGACCTTCCCGCCACCACTGGATCGCCTCCATGCCGGAGGAGGTCTTCTTCACCCCGCACGTGGCGTCCGCGACGGCATCCAGCCCAACCCGGTGCCCGATTTTTTCCTCAAGGCTTACCATGAGGTCCAGCGTGGGAACGGTGGAGAAATCAAATACCGAATAGGCGGACAGCACGGTGTAGTCGAAACGAAGAACGTTAAACCCGACAACCAAATCCGCCCGGCGAAGGTCCTGAATGAGCTTTTCCGCGTCTTTCTCCAGATAAACGCCATACTCCTCCCGGTCGGTGTGGTACAGGACCGCCACGGCCAGCCCCATTTTGTCGATATGACCCCAACCACCGACCTCCGAGGCGACTTTTTGGGTTTCTAAATCGAAGTAGACGATTTTTGCCATGCGCCTTCTGGAATTCGCAGGCGTCGGCCAAAAGGCAACCGCCCCCTGCGGGGGCGCGGGTTTGTCTTGTGAATTTCTCTCCCACAGGGTATAACGACAGGCTATGACTGACTCCA
>CAZURF010000102.1:0-4115 GCA_964623555.1 uncultured Akkermansia sp.
GACGGACTGCAGGTCGCAGATCGCCTGCTCGGGAACCGGGATGATTTTGTTGCCAAAATGCACAATGGTGCTGACCCCCGGGCAATACTGCACCCCCCGGTGTTGTGTCAGATAATCAAACCGTCCAAAGAGGTAGGAAGGGAAAAGTGCCTCCACATACCACCGCCGACCCGTCCGGGTGGCTTTTTGGAAACGCAGTCGGGGGCAAAACACCTCAATTCCGAAAATCTTCCTGAGGTGGGCGATGGCCAAGTGCTCCTGTTTGGGCGCGACGCGCAGGCAAAACCATTTTTGTTCCAACGGCCCCCCCTCCAGGAGTTGGGCCGGTTCAAAATGCAGGAAGGCACCGGGCCCGTTCGTGATGACAGCGCTGGCGTTCTTTTCCATGATCAGGCTTTCAGGAATTTCAGGGCAAAGGGAATGATCTTCTGCCCGGTCCGCTGCCAGGAGCGGATCCGGTGAACCCGGTTTTCATGCACCCGGCGAAGGGCGGGAGCCTCCTTGGCAATCACCTCCTCCAGCTGCGCCAGTTTTCGCGAACCCTCCGCCAACCGGGGCCCGATCTTCTCCTTGAGAAATCCCGCCGCCAGATTGCGCAGCCCCAACTCCGGCTCATAAAAGTCGCGCCGATCCCCCACCCGATAGACCGTCCGCACCGCCTGACAATCACGGAGAAACCGCAGCCCCTGACTCGCCGAACCCTTGCTGAGCCCCAGCCGCGCAATAATCTCATCCATGGCCAGGGATTCCTCCGAGGCAAAAAGAAGGCCGTAAATCTCCCCGACGGACTTGGGCATGCCCGCCATGTCAGCCAAGGATACGAAAAACTCCACCAAAGCGACCTCCACCTGGGACAAGCCCGGGCGGGTGATCCCGTTTCTACCCCGTTTGCCATTCGTTCCGGCGGAATGGGCCATCCTTCATACCCTATCCTCAACTCTCATTTTGTTCAATAATATTTGAACTTTACGCGCCGTGGTTTCTTGGGCGCTAGGTCGGGCCCGACCTCCAGCCAGGCAGGGACTAAGTTAGGGGTCGCCTCATCCCTCCCGCCACGGCCCGCCGGGACGTCAGGCCCAACCGAATCGACAAAAGACATCGCCCCCGTTAAATATTTCTATGGCCCTGATGCTCTCCAAAAACCGCATGATCGCCGGCGTTTGCGGGGGATTGGCCGAATGGCTCGGTTGGGATCCGACTCTTGTCCGAATCCTTTACGCCATCCTGACGGTCTTCACTGCGTTCTCCGGCCTGATTGTCTACTTGCTTCTTTGGATCATCATGCCCCGGCGTCCGTAGGACGGCGGGGTTTTAGGGATAGGGTGAAGTTGGGGTACTTTAGAGCCCGGCAGTTTCAACTGAAACTTTCCACGAACCGATCGCCGCCCGACTTAACGCCGATTCACTCGGGCCGCCGCCAATAACGTCTGGGCCCGAGCCGCCGCCTCGGGGGAAGTTCGGCACTCTTCCGGCCATCCCCGCGCATACCCTTCTCCCGGAAGTTTTCGCGTCGCGTCGATGCCCACGTGACTCCCCACATTCGGCACATTCGTGGCATGGTCCAGGCTGTCGCTCGGCCCCTTGATGAAAATCATGTCCCGCTCAGGATCCACATTGGCTCCCAGATAAAACAGCACCTCGCTCGTGTTGTGGACATTCACCTGCTCGTCTACCACCACGATCATCTTGGTGAACATCATCTGGCCCGCCCCCCACAGCCCATGCATCAACTTGAACGCCTGATACGGATACTGTTTTTTTAGGCTGACGAAAACGAGATTATGAAAAACGCCCTCCGCCGGCAGGGCCAGGTCCACCAACTCTGGAAAATTCATTTTCAACACCGGCAGAAGAATCCGCACGCTCGCCGAACCCAGCCAGAAATCCTCCATCGGCGGCTTGCCCACCACCGTCGCCGGGTAGATCGCTCCTTTTCGGTGCGTGATGGCCGTCACGCGGAAGCGCGGATACTTGTCCACCGGGGTGTAAAAGCCCGTGTGATCGCCGAACGGCCCCTCGTCCACCGGTTCTCCCGCGGGATCCACCGTGCCCTCGATGACAAAATCTGCATCCGCCGGCACCTGGATCGGTTGGCTGACCGCCGGCACAAAGGAAACGGATTTCTTCCGCAAAAAGCCGGCAAACATGTACTCGTCGATACCGTCAGGCAACGGCGCCGTGGCGGCAAACGCGTTCGCCGGATCGCCCCCCAAAGCCACGGCCACCGGCATCGGCCTACCCATCTCGCGGTATTTCTTTCCATGCCTGGCCCCCACCTTGTGCAGTTGCCAGTGCAACGCCGCCTCCCATGGACCCAGCACCTGCATCCGGTACATCCCCACATTTCTCTCCTTCGTCTCCGGATCCTCGGTGATCACCTGCGGTAAAGTCAGAAACGGCCCGCCATCCTTCGGCCAAGTCTTCAAAACCGGAATTTCGCCCAGCCCGCCACCGCCCTCACCCGCTTTCTTTACCACCTCCTGACACGCCCCGCGGCCGACAGAGACCGGACGCGCATGACGCAACTCCAGTCCCTTTTTCAAAAGATCCCAGGCCTCACCCAGTCCGGCCGGCGGCTTCGCCTTCACCAACGCTCCCACCTCATTTCCGATCTCCTCCACGTTTTCCCTTCCCAAAGCCAAGGCCATCCGCCGGGCCGACCCATATCCGTTGATCAAAACCGGGAAGCCCGACTCCTCTCCATTCGGTCCGACCGGCTTTTCAAACAGCAACGCCTTGCCACCCCCTGCAGATTTCGATTCCAGATCCGCCGCCGCCGCGATTTCCAACTCCGTCTTCGCCGGCTCACGGATCCGGAGCAGTTCTCCCTCCTGTTCCAACCTGCTCACCCATTCGGTTGATGATTCGTACGCCATGGAATCCAAAATTCTGCCCCACTTCCCGTCCCAAACAAGTTTCCCCGCCACCTACCGCCTAATCATCATCTTAATCTTATTTTCTATTTCCCCCATATTCCACGCTCGTCCTACCCCGCCACATCCAACGCATGCTTCCTTAAATCGGCCAGCTTCACATGTTCCAAAGCCGACTCGTGCGTCGACTCCAGCACCACCAGGGGCGCCTTGCCGGCCAACCTCGCCTCTTCCCATCGGGCCGCACAAACACACCACCGATCTCCGGGCTTCAACCCGGGAAACTGGTACTCCGGCTTCGGTGTCGACAGGTCGTTTCCCGCCGCCCGGCTGAACTGCAGAAACTCCTCCGTCATCTGCGCACAGACCGCATGACACCCGAAATCCGCCTCATGTCCCTCGCAGCTACCCGACCGCGTAAAGCCCGTGATCGGGTCCAAGGAACACATCTTCAAAGACCCACCCAAAACATTCCTCTGATCTGATCTTTTGGCCACCATCATGCCAATCTGCCCCAAAGAATCACCCCCGCAAAGTTCCATCATAAATACGATTCTTGGATGGTTTTCTAGATATAAAATGCTGTGGATCAATTGTTTGTGCTATATAACAATTTCAGATTCAAGGCTCGCACCGACCTGCTGTTTGTGAAATCATATAGATCATGGTTCGCGATCTAAAATCCCTCCCGGATCAGGATCCTGCCTTGGAAACGTTGGAGCAGCTCAACCCGAATCGCTCATCCTCTTCCCCCTCTCCCGCCTTGGGCCGCCTGGGCCACCCCGGCAACGCGGCCTTTTTGGAAGAGCTCTACGAATCCTGGAAAACCGATGCCTCCTCCGTCGATCCCACTTGGCGCGCTTTCTTTGAGGGCTTTGAGCTCGGTTGCCAGCTCCGACCCCCCGCCCGTTCCGGCGCCGCCACCCCCGCCGGCGGTCCCAACCCCGAATTCGGCAACGTTCTTCCCCAAGCCCGAATTTACAACCTCCTTTTTGCCTACCGCGCTCTCGGCCACACCCTCGCCCACCTCGACCCCCTTGGCCTGACGCCGGAGGAAAATTCCGACCTAGCCCTCTCTACGTTCCGCTTCACCGAGTCTGATCTCGATTCGATTTTCGATTCCGGCACGCTCGGCGGCGGCGGTCCCCGCACCCTCCGGGACATTCTTACCTACCTCAAGCAGACCTACTGCGACCACATCGGGGTTGAATTCATGCACATCATGAACTTCGCCATCCGCCG
>CAZURF010000103.1:0-412 GCA_964623555.1 uncultured Akkermansia sp.
TGTACGGCTCCATCTTCCGCTTTGAGGGACAGTGCACCGTTTTCTGGGCCGACCAAGGCCCCTGCTACCGTTGCCTCTACCCTGAGCCTCCGCCCCCGGGGAGCGTGCCCAGCTGCGCGGAGGGCGGCGTGCTAGGCATTCTTCCGGGCGTGATCGGGGTTCTGCAGGCCATTGAAACGGTGAAGCTGATCCTCGGGATCGGGGATCTTCTCATCGGCCGTCTTCTGCTTTTCGACGCCTTGAAGATGCGTTTCCGGGAAATGAAACTCCGCAAGAATCCGGAATGCCCGATGTGCGGGAAACACCGGACGATCACCGGACTAATTGACTACGAGCAGTTCTGCGGAGCGCCGGCCCGGGAGGGCCCGGTTCATCAGGAAGCTCCCCAGGTTCCGGAAATCACGTGTGCGGA
>CAZURF010000103.1:422-4037 GCA_964623555.1 uncultured Akkermansia sp.
CAAAAGAAAGATCGATGCCAAGAAGCCCTTCGTGCTCCTCGACGTGCGCGAGCCCCATGAGTTTCAGATCTCCCGAATTCCGGGCTCCACCTTGATTCCCTTGGGCGATGTGCCCAAGCGCTGGCAGGAAATCCCAGCCAACCAAGACATCGTCATCCACTGCAAGGCCGGCATCCGTAGCGCCAAAGCCCTTCTTTTTCTTCAACAGCAGGGATACAAAAATCTCCTCAACCTCAAGGGGGGCATCGATGCCTGGGCGGAGGAGATCGATCCGTCCCTGCCCCGCTATTGAAACAAGCCTTTCTTGTCGCCCTTGGCCTGGCCTTCTGCACAGCTGGTTGCAATGCCGGCGGGGAAGCCAAGCTCAGGCTCGGCGACCACAAGCTGACGGTCGAAATCGCCGAAACAGCGGGAGAACAGGGGCTGGGACTCATGAACCGGGAATCGCTTCCGAACGACCGCGGAATGCTGTTTGTTTTTGCGGTGCCCAAAAAAGCCTCCTTTTGGATGAAAAACACATCTATCCCCCTCGACTTGGCCTTTTTGGACTCGGCCGGGGTCATCCAGGAAATTATTCCCCTCGTTCCCTTTGAGGAGAGCCCGGTGCAAAGCAAATCCGACCAGGTTGCCTATGCGCTGGAGGTAAACCGGGATTGGTTCGCCAGCCGTAACCTCAAGCCCGGGCTCAAGGTCCAAGGTCTACCCAAATAATCTAGCCCCATAGTTGCCGATCCAAGGTCCGGTACTGGATCGCTTCAGCCAAATGGTCCAGATGGACAGATTCAAGCTCGGCCAGATCCGCAATCGTCCGCGCGACCTTGAGGATGCGGTCGAGCGCGCGGGCACTGAGACCAAGATCCGTCATGGCGTGCGCCAGAAGTCCGCGGGCCTCTTGATCCAGGGGAATGTGCCTTTTCAATTCCCGGGGACCCATTTGCGCATTGTTAAAGATGCCCGAAGCAGCACCCAACCGGTCCCTTTGCCGGATTCGGGCCTTCTCCACGCGTCCTCGGATTGCCGCGGAGCCCTCCCCGGGCTCTGCGGATAAAAGCTGCTCATGTTTCATCGCCGGCACCTCCAGATGGAGGTCAATCCGATCCAGGAGCGGACCGCTGATCCGGTGAAGATACTTTTTGGCTGCCTTGCCAGGCCCCCTCGTCTCCATCGTGCCCCGGGGACTCGGATTCATCGCCCCCACAAGCATAAACCGAGCGGGAAAGGTGAGGCTCCCCGCCGCCCTTGAGATCGTAACCTGTCCGTCCTCCAGCGGTTGCCGAAGCACCTCCAAGGCGGATCTCCGAAACTCCGGTAACTCATCCAAAAAGAGCACGCCGTTGTGAGCCAGGCTTACCTCACCCGGGTTGGGGTTGGCGGAGCCCCCGATCAGGCCGATATCAGAAATGGTGTGGTGAGGGCTGCGAAACGGCCTTTGTTGCACCAGGGACTCATCGGATTTTAGCAATCCGGCCACGCTATGGATCCGTGTCGTTTCGAATGACTCCTCCAGTGACATCGTTGGCAAAATCCCGGGGATTCTTTTCGCCAACATGCTTTTGCCCGACCCCGGCGGCCCGATCATGAGGACGTTGTGGTTCCCCGCGGCCGCGATCTCCAACGCGCGCTTCACCGCCTCCTGCCCCTTAACCTCGGAAAAGTCGGGTCCCGCCTCGGGCTTGGAGTGCCCGTTCCTGCCGTGGGCCGAGGGCGCGGGAGAAGGAATTTTTCCGTCAATCACCCCGGCCGCTTCGCGCAAATCCCGCACCGGCACCACTCGCACCCCTTCCACCACCGAGGCTTCGGCTGCGTTAATGGCCGGAACCATCAAACCCCGCACCCTCTGCTGCCTCGCCAAAAGGGAAATCGCCAAGGTTCCCCGCACGGGCCTCACCTCCCCGTCCAGGCCCAACTCCCCGATGATCATCCATTCGGCCAAGCGGTCCCGGTTGATCATCCCGATGCTGGCCAATAAACCAAGGGCGATCGGCAGGTCGAAGCTGGGACCCGCTTTTTTCAAATCCGCCGGAGCCAAACTGGCGGTGATGAACCCCTCGGGAACCGCAAACCCGTTATTATAAATCGCAGCCTTAACCCGCTGGCGGGACTCCTTTACCGCCGTGTCCGCCAAGCCGACCACCACGAAGTTGTCTTTTCCGCCCCCGGAGTCCACCTCGACCGCCACGGGGCAAGCCTCCACCCCAAGAACCGCCGCCGACCAGGTGCGGGCAAAGTGAGTCACCGGCTCCACTCCAAACCCGCATCTTCCAGCGAATAGGCCTTGGGAATCCACCGGCACCTCGGAATTTCTCCCGATGCCTGCCAAACCTCCACAATATCGAACCGTACCGCGGGCGGCCGGCACTTCAGTTCCCGCAGGTAGGCGGTGGCCCCCCGGATAATCTTTCTCTGCTTTCCCCACCCCACGGAGTCCCGGGGTGCCCAGCGGGCCTGAGGGTGGCGGGCTTTGACTTCCACCATGACCAGTTCCCGTCCGTGTCGGGCGACCAGGTCGATTTCCCCCCGGCGGTGCCGGTAATTCCGCACGAGGATTTTCAGGCCGGCCCGTTGAAGGAATCGGGCGGCTACTTTTTCCCCGTGCCTACCGGCCTCCCAGCGATGCCTCCAGGCCGGGCAGGGGCGGCGATCCCACGGGTAAAAACGCTCGGCGATGCAGAGGGCAAGGCCCGTGATCTTCGAGGGCACGCCGATGAGCTGCCGTGCCATAGCCGCGATTCCGATCCCATCCATATACAGGATAAGACTTCGAAAATTCAAAAAGGATGCGGTCCCGCGAAACTTTTGCCACGACCGAAGCCGCGGCAATCGAAGGACAGATTCCGTCCCCGTCCACCACGGCCACATGCTCCCTTCCCAAGTGCTTGGCGGGCAAGCCGTCCACCAGAAGGACACCCTCCGCCGCTGGCAGAGCCTCCAGGGCCCTTCGCATAGCCACCTGACTGGCTACCAGAATATTGAGCTCGTTGATTTCCTCCACGGAGCACTCCCCCACGGCCCAGACGCCCGTTTGTCCGTCGGTTAGCCCGAGATAAACCTGTTCCCTTTTTTTGGGGGTCAGTTTTTTACAGTCATCCAGTCCGGGTACCCGCGTGCCGCTTTCATGGAACCGATAGGCAGCCGCCACCACCGGCCCGGCCAGGGCGCCCCGGCCCGCCTCATCCAACCCCGTGACGATTGCGCCGCCGGCTTTCGCCCGTTCGGCTTTCCAGTCCGGGGGAATGGCTCAGCTCCTCTTGGCCGTCTCCGCTTCCTTGACGGACATATCCGCCCGCTTGCGCAGGTAGAAAAGCTTGGCGCGACGGGGAGCCCCGCGGCTATCCACCTCGATTTTTTCGATCCGGGGCGAATGGAGGGGAAAGATGCGCTCCACACCCTCCCCGTAACTGATCCGGCGGACGGTAAACTGCTCGTTGAGGCCGCGGCCTTTGCGCGCGATGACGGTGCCGGCAAAGAGCTGGGTCCGCTCCTTGTCGCCTTCCTTGACCCGGGTGAAGACCCGGACCTTGTCGCCGACCCGGAAACCGGACCGGCCTTCCTTCAACTGCTCCTTTTCGATGGTTTCAATGACCTTCGCGCTCATACGGACTCCTCCTTGATCAT
>CAZURF010000104.1:0-3968 GCA_964623555.1 uncultured Akkermansia sp.
CCTTGGGCCGGGAGGCCCGCTCTTGAATCAAGCGTGCGAGCGCGGCGGAGTCCCCTCCGGGGACGACCTCGCACCCCGAATCTTTCCCTACTTCTTTTAGGAGGTCCGTGAGATGACAATCCCGGGGCCCGAGGCCGACCCACGGCAGCCCCAGCGACAAAAGATTGTACACCTTGCACGGGTGGACGAGACCGACGAACGCCTCTCCCATCGCCACCACGTGTAAATCTGCCGCTCCCAACGACGCCCCCACCTTGTTCAACGGCTGATAAGGCAAGCAGATCACATTCGTCAGTTTTTCCTTCTCCTTGATCCTCCTGATCTCCTCCCACCCCGTCCCCCCACCCACAAACACAAACTTGATACGCCCTTCCACCTCCCGCCTCCCGCCTCCCGCACCATTCGCCCCGTTGAATTCTCGCGCTACTTGGATGACTGCATTCAACGGATGGCAGGGCGAATGGTTCCCCGAGTACATAACAACGAATGCGTCGGTCAGCCCGTGCTCCCTCCGAAACGCCTTTGATCCTTCCGGGTCGGGCTTCACCTCCTTATCGTGGGCCCAAGGGGCGACAACGTGAATCTTCCGGCGGTCCACTCCTTTAGCCGCAATCCGGTCGGCCATGAAGCGGTCGAGCGCAATGATCGCGGCCGACTGCGCAAAACTCTTCTCCAGCGCCTTCCTTAGAAACTTCTCCATCGCGCTTCCCTGCCGGAGCCATCCGGCCGCCACCGCCTCGTCCGGGTTGAGATCCATCATCCAGGGCACCAGCCGCGCCCCCACCCGCCTTGCATACCTTGCGCCCAGGACCGAAAGCAGCGGCGGGGTCGTGAGCGTGACCACCACGTCCGGCTTCGGCTCCCGCAAAAGCGCCAGCTCCGCGGCTGCCAGCCAGGTTGCGAAATCGACCGCCCTTTTCCACTTCGCTCCCTTGCCCAGCGCGCTGTTCCAGATCCGCGTGATGCGCACCCCGTTGCGCTCCTCGCTTTTCGGAAACAGGACGGACGGCTCGTCATATTTTCTCCGACCACAGATCACCCGCACCTCGTGACCCTGCCTCGCCAGCTCCTCCCCGAGACCCGTCAGCATCTGTGCCGTCGCGGCCGACATATCAGGCCAGTAATGGCCATTCAAAAGGAGAATTTTCAAAGATCAGCTAACAGTTGATCGTTTACGATTACGCTTACCTTTACATGACCGACCGTTTTGAATTTCGTAAACGTAACCGTAAACATAAACGAGCGGATCTCAGTTCCTTCCTGTGAATTCTCTATAGACAAATTTCACCCAACCCCGGATTCCCCGCTCCCGCACGCCGACGGATTGCGCCAGCCACTCCCGCACGGGAATCTGGAAACCGCTTTTCGGGCGGCTGACCACCTCCGGGGAAAGCGACTGTGGCGCACAGGCGGCAAAATCCTGCTTCGTCGGCGGCCGTTCGGATCGGATCGAGGGAGCCAACCCTTCAGAAAGCACCTGGTCGACCAGTGGCACCCGAATCTCCAGCGAATGGGCCATGCCGGCCCAGTCGGCATCCCGCAGCAGCTGGTTCCGCATGTAGTACACGCTCTCCAAATAGGAAACCCGGGCGTTGCCCCCGGTGATTCCCACCGAGGCATGGTCGAGGCTTTCCGGAATTCCCAGCTCCAGCATTCCCTGCCGGGCCATCTCCGGATCCATCAATCCCGGCAGCTCCCAAGGCATAAACAGCCCCCGCCGGAGAAAATAGGCCCCGCCCGCCGTGCCCCCGTACGCCAAAAGGTCGGCGTATTTCGGCGAGGTCACTAATCCCAGCCACGGCCGCGTGAAAGTACGGAACGCCGAACCAAGCCCAGGCACAAACCGGCTCCAGCCGAACAATGCGGTGGAACGGGGGATCTGTTGAAACGAGGCGTAACCTCCGAACAGCTCATCTCCCCCCAGGCCCGAAAGCGCCACCTTCATGCCCGCCCGGTGGGCCATCCAGCTGACGAAGTAGACGTTGGTGCCGTCGTTCGTCGGCTGGTCCATCTGGTCGAGCAACCGGTCCCGTTGCGCCTCGAACTCCTTCCGCTCGATCCGCACATCCGTGTGTTCCAATCCCAGCTGGCGGGCGGACTCCGCGGCGAGCGGCCCCTCGTCCCGCTCCGTGCCGACATACTCGGCAAACGACAGCGTCAGCGAACGCAGCCGTCCGCCCGCCCGGGCTGCGTGGGCGGCGAGGACGTTGGAGTCGATTCCGGCGGAAAGAAACACACCGACGGGAACGTCGGAGACGAGATGGGCCCGCACGCTGTCACCCACCAGGGCACGCAAATCGGCCCGTGAGCCGGATTTTCCCACATCGCGCAGGGTGTTTCCCCAATCCCAGAACCTGCCCGTCTCTAGACCGTTTTCCCGAATGATCATCCAAGAGCCGGCGGGCAACGGCCGGATCCCGCGGTACAGGGTGTAAGGCTCCGGCACGTAGCCCCAAAGGAAATACCCTGCGTGGCCGGCCGGTTCGGGCCGCGTGTCGATCCCTCCGCCGGCGAGTAGCGCCTTCACCTGGGAGGCCGCCCGGAACGTCCGCCCATCGTCGGCCGTGTAGAGCGGTTTGATGCCGTGGGGATCCCGAGCGAGGAACAGCTCCCGCCGGGCGCCGTCCCAGATCGCCAGGGCGAACATTCCCCGCAGACGAGCTAACATGCCCGCCCCTTCCCGGGCGTAGAGTTGAAGAAGAACCTCGGTATCCGATTTGGAACGGAACGGGGCGCCCTGCGCCTCGAGCTCCTTCTGCAGTTCCCGGAAGTTGTAGATCTCCCCGTTGAAGACGATCTGCAGGCGGCCGTCGGCCGAAGCCATCGGCTGGGTGCCGGCTTCCGAAAGGTCGAGGATGGAGAGCCTGCGGTGAGCCAGGCCGATCCGTCCGTCCGGCGAAATCCAGGTGCCGCAGCCGTCCGGGCCCCGGGGTGCCATTCGTTCCCGGCACCTTTCCAACGCACTGCGATCCACCGCCGGCGCATCCGCCGATCGCGCAAAGGTCACTGCGATGCCACACATATGCCTGTCAGCTAGGTAGGGCGCTCTCGATGAGAGCGCCTCGTTGAATTTTGTTTCGTTCCATCTTGAGTGCAGGCGGCCTCATCGAGGCCGCCCTACCTAATCCTTCAACCTAATCCTAATCCGCGCAGCAAAACGGAAACCCGTTTCCTGAAAGCTGTCTGGTCAAACTGCGCGAGCCCCGGAAACGGACCCTTCGCCGGATTCTTCAACATCCGCAAAATCGCCGCCTTTAGCTCCTCCGCATTCTTCGGGTTCACCGCTTCGCCGATTCCGGCGGTGCGGATCACTTCCTGCGAAGCATCCAGCGTGCTGCCAAGGACGGGGACCCCGCAGGCGGCCGACTCCAGATAAACGATGCCAAATCCCTCCCCCCAACCCGGCATCACGAAAAGATCCGCCAACCGGTAGTAGTCCGGCTTTTCGTCCTCGGGGACGAACCCGGCGAAGATGACCCTGTCGGCCACACCCAAGGTCCGGGCCTTCTCCTCCAGTCGCTCACGGTCGCCGCCCTTGCCGCCGATGAGATAGATCAGATTCGGAATTTCCCGGGTCAGCTCCGGCAGAATGGAGAGAACCTCGTCGATCCCCTTGTAACGCTCCCCCGGATCCAGCCGGGCCAGCGTGTAGAGCACCTTCTTCCCTTCCAGCCCCAACCGCTGCCGTAAAGCCGTGGGCGCCGGGCCCGGCCGAAACTTTTCCGAATCGTAGGTGTCGGAAACGACCTGAAAGCGTTTGGCGGAAAGGCCGATCTCCTGCACCATTTTTTGCCGGGTGAATTCGCTGACCGGCAGGATTTTGTTCACCCGTCGCAACGCATCCCGGACCCGCCCCTCCGGCAAATTCCAAACCTCGATTCCGTGAGCACTCACCAGAGCCGGAATACCCCGCAGACACTGCAGCCAGGCGGCCACCGGGGAGAAGTTGGCATGGGTGGAAAGGATCA
>CAZURF010000105.1:0-3855 GCA_964623555.1 uncultured Akkermansia sp.
CACCTACCTCTTTCCACCGCCGCCTTGGGCGGCTCTGCTACGGCCCGAATGAACTTGTAATAGTATGCCAAAAATCGACGGCCCTAGAGATAAAAGCAGAGGGACAGGTGGAAGGCGGGAGTTGAAAAAGCTTAAAGTCTCCTTCCACCTGCCCCTTTCCACCGCCGAAGGCCGGCTCTTGGAGCCAGATTACCGTTTGTCGATGGGCGTGACTTTTCGGCCGACGGCGGGCCCGGAATATTCCGCATCGGGCCGGAAGAGACGATTATCCTGCCACTGCTCCAGCACATGCGCCGTCCACCCGGCCATCCGCGCAATCGCAAAGATCGGCGTGAACAGATCCGTCGGAATTCCCAGACTGTAGTAAACCGTCGCCGAATAGAAATCCACGTTCGCCTCGAGCTTCTTCTCCGTCCGCATGATGTGCGCGATCCGCTCGCTCATCTCGATCCACTTCGCCTCCCCCAGTTCCTTCGTCAGCTTCTCCGCCATCCGCTTTAGGTGCGGCGCCCGCGGATCCAGCACTTTGTAAACCCGATGCCCGATCCCCATGATCTTCTTCTTCGCCGCCAACTGCTCCTTCACCCAGGCGTCCACCCGCTCCAGCGTCCCGATCTCCTGCAACATCTGGATCACCCCCTCGTTCGCCCCACCGTGCAGCGGCCCCTTGAGCGTCCCGATCGCCGCGCTCGTCGCCGAATACATGTCCGACAGTGTCGACGCGCACACCCGCGCCGCAAAGGTGGACGCGTTCAGCCCGTGGTCGGCATGCAGCACATACGCCACATCCAGCGTGGCCACCGCCTCCGGCCCCGCCTCCTGCCCGTTCATCAGGTAAAGGAAGTGCGCCGCTTCCCCCAGATCCTTTCGCACGGGCGGCAACGACTGGCCCCGCCGCGCCCGGTGAAAATAGGCGGCGATCACGCCAATCTTCGCCGTCAGCGACAGCCGGCGTTGCCGGTTCAACTCCACCTGGTCGGCCCCGACGGGACCGTAGTCGTGCAGGCCCAGCATCGAGACGCAGGTGCGCATCACATCCATCGGGCTCGCATCCTTCGGCGCCGCCAAAATGTAGTCCACCACGCCGGCCGGCAGTTCCCGTTCCGCCGCCAGCCCCTTCTTTACTTCTTCAAGCTGCTTCCGGCTCGGCAACTCCCCGGTCCAAAGCAGATGGCACACCTCCTCGAAGGAAACCTTCCCGGCCAGCTCGTTGATGTCGTACCCGCGGTAGATCAGCTGACCTTCCAGCCCACGCACATCGGAAATCGCCGTGGCCGTGGCCACCACGCCCTCCAGCCCCTTCGCCATCACTTTCGGAGCCGGTTGATCGCTCATTTCGCCTTCTCCAGAGCCTTGGCCACCTCAACCCCAATATCGGCCAAAGTGTGGGCCACCCGGATCCCGGCCTTTTTCAACGCCTCGATTTTCTGCTGCGCCGTCCCGTGCCCCCCGGAAATGATCGCCCCGGCATGACCCATCCTTCTTCCCGGCGGAGCCGTGGCCCCGGCGATGAAACCCACCACCGGCTTCTTTACCCGCGTGCGGATGTATTCGGCCGCCTCTTCCTCCTCCGAACCGCCGATCTCCCCGATCATCACGATGGCGTGGGTGTCGGGATCGGCGTGGAGATACTCCACCCCCTGCTGCAGCGTCAGGCCGTGGATGGGATCCCCGCCCACGCCGATGCAGGTGCTCTGGCCGAGTCCCTGGCTGGTGATCTGCCAGACGGCCTCGTAGGTGAGCGTGCCGCTGCGGGAGACCACGCCCACGCGACCGGGCCGGTGGATGTACCCCGGCATGATCCCGATCTTGCAGGCGCCGGGGGTGATGATGCCGGGACAGTTCGGCCCGATCAGGATGGAGGGATAGGACTCCAGCGCGTGCCGCACCCGCATCATATCGAGGACCGGAATGCCCTCGGTGATGGTGACGATCAGCTGAATGCCGGCATCGGCGGCCTCGAGGATCGCGTCGCCGGCAAATTCCGGCGGCACAAAGATCATCGAGGCGTTGGCGCCGGTGGTGGCCACGGCCTCGGCCACGGTGTCGTAGATCGGGATCTGGTCGTCAAACTTCTCGCCGCCCCGCGCCGGGGTGACCCCGGCCACGACCCGTGTGCCGTAATCGCGGCAGCCGCGGGCATGGAAGGAGCCGGCCTTGCCGGTGATGCCCTGGACAAGGAGGCGGGTATTGGCGTCGACGAGAACGGACATCTTATTTCCCCTTGGCGGCGGCCACGGCCTTCTCGGCGGCCTCCATCAACCCCTCAGCCGCGGTCAGTTTAAGGCCGGACTCCCGCAAAATCTTCCTCCCCTCCTCCACGTTGGTGCCCTGGAGGCGGACGATGACGGGGACACGGGGGGCGGCGGTGCGGCAGGCAGCGACAATGCCCTGGGCGAGGACGTCGCACTTGAGAATCCCGCCGAAGATGTTCACGAAGATGACCCGCACGCTGGGATCGGACTGAAGCAGCTTGAAGGCGGCGGTGATCTGCTGCTCGGAGGCGCCACCGCCCACGTCGAGGAAGTTGGCGGGCCGGCCGCCGGCCGCCTGGAGAAGGTCCATCGTGGCCATGGCCAGGCCGGCGCCATTGACCATGCAGCCGATGTCACCGTCCAGGCCGATGTAATTCAGGTGGTGCTCCGCGGCGGCGAGATCGCGCGGGTCCTCCTGGGAGGCATCGCGCAGGGCCTCGATCTCTTTGTGGCGAAAGAGAGCGTTGTCGTCGAAGTTCAGCTTGGCGTCGAGGGCCACCACGTCACCGCCCTTGGTCACGGCGAGCGGGTTGATCTCCACCTGGGAGCAGTCTTTCTCCAGAAAGAGGCGGTAGACGGCATGGATCAGGCGGCAGGGGGCGCGCAGCCCGGTGGAGGGAAACCCGAGGAACATGCTGGCCTTGCGGGCCTCGTACGGCTGGAGGCCGAGGCCGGGGTCGATCGGCTCCCGCAGGATGGCGGCGGGGTTTTTCTCCGCGACGGTCTCGATCTCCACCCCACCCTCCCGGCTGGCGATGAGAACCGGGCGGTTGGAGACGCGGTCGAGCGTCACGGCCAGGTAAAGCTCCCGGGCGATCTCGGTGGATTCACCCACGAGGACGGCGTGGACGGGTTTTCCTTCCGGCCCGGTCTGGTGGGTGATGAGGTGATTGCCGATCATGCGGGCGGCGACATCGCGGACCTGCGCGGGGGTTTTGACGAGATGAACCCCGGATTTAAACCCATCCTTGAAGGCACCCTTTCCGCGGCCCCCGGCATGGACCTGGGCTTTCACCACGAAGCTGTTGCACGGGAGGGAGCGGGCGATCGATTCAGCCTCTTCCGGCGTGCGGGCGACGGCTCCCCGGGGCACGGTCACCCCGGCGGAGGCCAAAAGATCGCGGGCTTGGTACTCGTGGATGTTCATGAAGTAGAAAAACTAATGCCTGTCAGCGTCCTAGAAACCGGCTGAGGAGTCAACCCGAGGGGTGTGCACCCTTGGGAACAGGTTTTATTCCTGGGAGGGAGGCTCAGGCAGTTCTTCGGGGGAGGAAAGGGGCAGGGCGTTTTGGGCGGAGGCCTTGGAACCAACCTTCATGCTGAGCGGGGAAAGTTCCTTGGAGGAAAACCCGGTCAGGTCCCGCTCGGTCTTGCTGATTTCCCTCATTTCCGGGACGTCCTGGACGACGGAGGGCTGAATCATCACCACCAGTTCCTGACGGTTCGTTGTGTCTGAAGTGGACTTGAAGAGATTTCCCATCAAGGGAATCGAGGAGAGGAACGGAACACCAGCGACATTTTTTGCATCCTGCTGGGTGATCAATCCACCCAGCAAAATCGTGGAGCGGTCCGGCACCGTAACCGTGGTGGTGAGTTCCTG
>CAZURF010000106.1:0-3786 GCA_964623555.1 uncultured Akkermansia sp.
TTTCCCCGTCCTTCTCCACATGAATCTCGCATTTGTGCCGGTTGGCCTCCCGGACGAACATCGCCGCCGGCCGGGCGTGCAGACCCAGCCGGTTTTTGATCACCGTGTCATGGGCGTGCTTGGCTCCGTCCGGGCTGGCCATGGTCAGCGGTCCTTCAGGTTGAGCCGGGTCAGCAGCTTCTCGTTGAACTCCATCGCGGAGAACTGCCCCATCGTCTTCATCTTCTGATCCAAGGCGGCCACCTGCACCAACCCCGCCAGATCCCGCCCCGGCCGGATGGGAATTTTTACATGGGGAATCTTCAACCCGAGAATTTCATAATACTGCTGCTCCAGCCCGGTTCTTTCGATCTCCCCCACCTTCTCCCATTCCATCAGGGTCACCACAAGATCCAGGCGCTTCTCCGTCCGAATCGCTTTACCCCCGAAAAGCGAGGCCACATTGATGATGCCGATGCCCCGCACCTCCATGAAGGTGCGCGTCACTTCGGCGGAGGTGGCCATCAACTCCCGTCCCTCAATCAACCGCAACCGGGTGATGTCATCCGCCACCAGGGAATATCCGCGTTCCACCAGGCCCAGGGCGCACTCGCTTTTTCCGATCCCGCTTTCCCCCCGGATCAGCACCCCCACCCCGAGAATATCCACCATGCTGCCGTGTTCACTGGTGCTGGGGGCAAAATCCTCCTCAAGGGAAATGGTGATCAGGTTCACCAACCGGGGCGTCACGATCGGGGAGGTGAAAATCGGAACCTTGGCCGCCTTGGCCTCTTTCACCACAAAACCTGGCGGCCGGAGGTTGCGGCTGAACACCACGCAAGGAATGTTGCGTTGCAGGGTGGCCCGGAATCTTTTGGAGCGCTCCTCCGGATTCAGCGACTGGAGAAACGCCATCTCCGCCTTGCCGATGAGTTGGACCCTCTGGTTTGCAAAATGCTTCATGAATCCGGTCAGACCCATGCCCATCCGGTTCACCGCCCCCTCCCGGATCGTCCGGTCCATCCCCTCCTCTCCGGTCACCAGCTTGAGTTGCAGGCGCTCGGCATGCTGGCGGTAAAAGTGGTCGACCGTGACGGCCTGGGGTTTGCGGATCGCGCTCATTTTAACTTAGTCGGCGTAGCCCCGGGGATGAGCCTGGTGCCAGGACCATGCGCTGGAGAGAATCTGCTCGAGGCCGGAGTGCATGGGTTTCCAGCCTAACTCCCTCTGCAACTTTTGCGAGGCTGCGACGAGCTTGGGAGGATCCCCCGCCCGGGCCGGACGCCCCTGGACCGGAATCTCCTTCCGGGTGACTTTTTTGGCCGCTTCGATGACTTGCTTGACCGAGTAGCCTTGGCCCGTTCCCACATTGAAGAAC
This sequence comes from uncultured Akkermansia sp., assembly GCA_964623555.1. Taxonomy (GTDB): domain Bacteria; phylum Verrucomicrobiota; class Verrucomicrobiia; order Methylacidiphilales; family Verrucolacustridaceae; genus Verrucolacustris. Next base: position 1,358 of record CAZURF010000106.1, read on the forward strand.
CCCGGCTGTTCACGGGTCAACGCCAGGATGTGGGCGGAAGCCAGGTCGCGGACGTGGATGTAGTCCCGGATGCAGGTGCCGTCCGGAGTGGCATGCTGCTCCCCATACATCTCCACGTGCGGCTTCTGGCCCATGGCGACCAGGAGAACATTGGGAATCAGGTGCGTCTCGGTGCGGTGATGCTCTCCCCGCTCGGCGGAGGCCCCCGCGGCGTTGAAATAGCGGAGACAGGTGGGAACGATCCCGTGGATCTGCGCGTACCAGCCGAGAATCTGCTCAAACATCAGCTTGGATTGACCGTACGGATTGATCGGTTTTTGCGGCGCGGCCTCGTCAATCGGCACGCGCTCCGGCAGTCCGTAGGTGGCGCAGGTGGAGGAGAAGATGATTTTTTTACAACCCGCCGCCACCATCGCGTCCAGCAGATTGACGCCGCCGCTGACGTTGACCCGGTAGTACGTCGACGGATCCCGCATGCTTTCCGGGACCAAGGCCTTCCCGGCAAAGTGAATGACCGCCTCAGGCCGATGCTCGGCCACCACGCGCATCAACAGATCCCGCTCCAGCAGATCTCCCTGCAGAAAAACCGCCCGGGGATGGACCGCGGCCCGATGGCCCTCGCTCAGGTTGTCCCAAACCACCACCTCGTGACCGGCCGCAAGGAGCTCCTCCACACACACGGAGCCGATGTAGCCGGCGCCGCCCGTGACGAGGACCTTCATGGCCGCTGGAATTCCTGCGGAGTGGCTACTCCTTCAGGTTCATCGCCAGAAGGAATTCCACGTTGTTCTTGGTCTTCTTCAGGCGCTCCAGGAGCAGCTCCATGGCCTCCACCGGCGGCAGGGAGGAGAGCGCCCGGCGCAGGATATGGATGCGGGGCATCTCGTCCGCGTGGTACAGCAGCTCCTCCTTGCGGGTGCCGGACTTGGAAATGTTCACGGCCGGGTAGACCCGCTTATCAACGAGCGCCCGGTCCAGGTGGATTTCCATGTTTCCGGTGCCCTTGAACTCCTCAAAGATCACCTCATCCATTTTACTGCCCGTGTCGACCAGTGCCGTGGCAATGATCGTCAGGCTGCCGCCTTCCTCGATGTTCCGGGCCGCCCCGAAGAACCGCTTCGGCTTGTGGAGCGCGTTGGCGTCCACGCCGCCGGAGAGAATCTTTCCGCTGTGCGGCTGCATCGTGTTGTAAGCGCGGGCCAGACGCGTGATGCTGTCCAGCAGGATCACCACGTCGGTGCCCTTTTCCGCCAGGCGCTTGGCCCGCTCGATGACCATCTCCGCCACATGCACATGCCGGTCGGGCGGCTCGTCAAAGGTGGAACTGATCACCTCACCCTTGACCGAACGCTCCATGTCCGTCACCTCCTCGGGTCGCTCGTCGATGAGCAACACGATCAGGTGGGCTTTCGGGTGGTTGGCGGTGATGGAGTTGGCGATCTTCTGCATCAGTACCGTTTTTCCGGTCCGGGGCGGGGCCACGATCAATCCACGTTGGCCGAAACCGACCGGGCTGATCAGGTCGAACGCCCGCATCGCCAGCTCCTTGAGCTTCTCGTTTTCGAGGATGACCCGGCGGTTCGGGAACAGCGGGGTCAAATTGTCGAAATGGATCGGTGCCTTGCGTTTGGCCACGTCCTCGCCGCCCACCGTGTCCACGGTGGCCAGGGCGAAGTAGTGGTCCTTGTCGACCGGCGAGCGGATCTCGCCGCCTACCCGGTCGCCCCGCCGCAGGCCGTATTTCCGGATCAGCCCCGGATGCACATAGATGTCCTCGCGGGTGGCGAGGTAGTTGTTCGCTTGGAGCCGCAAAAAGCCGTAGTGATCCGGCAGGATTTCCAGGATGCCCTCGCCGGCCACCCGGCCGTTGTTGAGCGCGTGCCGCCGCAGGATTTCAAAAATCAGCTCGTACTTGCGGAGGCCGCCGGGATTTTCCACCCCCACCTCGGTCGCCTTTTCCGCCAAATCCTGGAAGGACATGTTTTGCAGATCATCCAGCCGCATCAGCGGGCCCGTGGGCCTCGGACCCTCGGGCGCCCCGCCTTCGCCGCCGCCATCTTGGCCGCCCTCTTCAGGCATCCGTCGGTAGTCGTAATCATCGCGATAACCGCCCCCGCCCCCACCGCCGTATCCGCGCCGGTCCCGTCCTCCCCCACCCCGGCGACGCCGGAAAAAGCGCTGCCGGCCGTAGTCGTTGCGGGGGCCGTAATCCCCGCCGCGCGGTCCGTAGTCCTGGTTGCCTTGGCCCTGTTGCTCTGGTCCTTCGCCGTTCATGTTGTTGTCCTCTCGTGCCCTCGCCCTCGCGGGGCGGAAAACCGGTCAACCCCGCCCGGGGTTGACCAGCAGTTCCGCCTGATCCCGCAGGAGCTCCAGGCTTCCTTCATTCCACAAGACCCGGTCGCTGGCCTTGGCTTTGGCTTCGGCCGTCC
>CAZURF010000107.1:0-3733 GCA_964623555.1 uncultured Akkermansia sp.
TGCTGGCCCAGCTCAGCGTCACCGATATGTGTTTCCCCATCCAATATGCCATCACCTACCCGGAACGGCGTCCGAGCGGCCTGCCGCCGCTGGATCTTCCGAAGCTCGGAGCGCTGACCTTTGAGAAGCCGGACGAAAAAAGGTTTCCGGCCCTCCGTCTGGCCCGGGAAGCCGGGGAGGCTGGCGGAACCCTGCCCGGAGTGTTCAATGCGGCCAACGAAGTGGCCGTGGAAGCTTTTCTCGACGAAAAAATTCCCTTCCCGAGGATCTGGGAACTTGTGGAAAGCGTCATGACCTCCCATCAGAACATTTCCGAGCCGGACCTTCCGGCGATCATCGCCGCGGACGGTTGGGCCCGGGCCGAGGCCCGCCACCGGCTGGAGGCTTCCCGGTGATCGCGGCCCTGTCCGTCGCGGTGGGGGATATCCTGACCATTGCCGGCACGGTGGTCGTGGCCATGATTCTTTTTGGGCTGACCGTGGCCGCCCATGAATTCGGCCATTTTTGGGCGGCCCGCAAGATGGGGTTGGTGGTGGAGCGGTTTGCGATCGGTTTTGGTCCGAAAATTTACGGAAAGGTGGTCGACGGGGTGGAGTGGCAGGTGAATTTGCTGCCGCTGGGCGGGTTTGTGCAGTTGCCGCAGATGAGTCCGGCGGAAGGACTGGAGGGCAAGGCGGCCGAGGAGCACAAGGATCTGCCTCCTGCCTCTCCCGGGGCGAAAATCTTCACCGCCTTCGCCGGTCCCGTGGCGAGTCTGTTGCTGGGCGTGGTCTGTGCCTTCGGGGTCTGGATTCTGGGGGTTCCCACCAACATGACCTACCGCACCACCACGATCGGCTGGGTGACGCCCCAATCGCCGGCCGCCAAGGCTGGAATTCTTCCGGGGGACAAAATCCTGGCGATCGACGGGCAGCGCCCGGAACGCTGGGCCGGCCGGCCCGGGGCCGTGGTGGAAAGCATTCTCCTGGGCGTGGATCACGAAATTCTCCTGGAGATCGACCGGGAGGGGCGGGAAATCGTCACCGCCCGGATCCGCCCTGAACCGGATCCTGAACTTGAGGGACTGCGGCGCCTGGGCTTTGAAGCTTATCCGGCGCAAACGGCGCTGGTCGACAAGGTGATCGAAGGGGGACCGGCCGCCCGGGCCGGAATTCTGCCCGGAGAAAAGCTGGTGAGCGTGGACGGCCAAAAAATCTGGAACCCCGCGGCGGTGAAGGCCGCGGTGGATTCCGGCAAGGACCGGCTGGCCTTTGAAGTGGAGGATGCACAAGGCCAGGTGCGCAACGTTGTGCTGGTGCCGGAGCAGGCCCTCAACCGAAAGGACCGGATGATCGGCGTGGTCTGGAAACCCAGCGACATCCGCATCACCCGGCCCACGCCCCAGGAGCAGGTGGGATCCGCCGCCGGCCTGGTGTTTCGCACCCTGCGGGCCCTGGTCTCCCCGGCCTCCAACGTCGGGGTCCAGCACCTGAGCGGGCCCCTCGGCATCTTTGAGCGGCTCGTCTCCCTTCTCCAGACCGACCCCCGGCTGGTGCTTTATTTCAGCGTCATCCTGAATGTGAACTTGGCCGTGCTGAACCTGTTGCCGATCCCGGTTCTGGACGGCGGACACATCCTTTTCTCCCTGATTGAGGCCGTGCGCCGGCGCCAGTTGAGGGCCAAAACCGTGGAGAGGATCCAGACGGCCTTTGTCATCCTCCTGGCCGGTTTCTTCCTCTTGGTCACTTATCACGATTCCCTTAGACTTAAGCGTCGTATGGACAAGCCCGCCGAATCCACGGAGATGCCGGTCTTTCGCCAGGCCCCGGAGAAGAAATGACCGGTTACTGCGCCAGCCCTTTCCGCTACACCCGCCGGCCCACCCGCGAGGTGAAAGTGGGTAAAGTCGGGATCGGGGGTCCGAACCCCATCGTGGTCCAAAGCATGATCACCTGCGACACGATGGACACGGCCGCCTCCGTGAAACAGACCCTCGATCTCGTCAAGGTGGGCTGCCAGATCGTCCGGATCACCGCCCCGACGGTGAAGGACGCCGCCAACCTCAAAAACATCAAAAAGGAACTGCTCGCGGCCGGGTGCGACGTTCCGATCGTCGCCGACATCCATTTCAAGCCGGACGCCGCCATGGAGGCGGCCCAGTGGGTCGACAAGGTCCGGATCAATCCCGGCAACTTTGCCGACAAGAAAAAGTTTGCCGTTCGCGAATATACCGACGACCAGTACGCCGAAGAGCTGGCCCGGATCGAGGAGACCTTTGTCCCGCTGGTGAAGTTGCTCATCGAGCGGAAACTGGCCCTGCGGATCGGCACCAACCACGGCTCGCTCTCCGACCGGATCATGAACCGTTACGGGGACACCCCCCACGGCATGGTGGAAAGCGCCTTGGAGTTTGCCCGGATCGCCCGGAAGTTGAATTTCCACAATTTCGTCTTCTCGATGAAGTCCTCCAACCCGAAGGTGATGATCGAGGCCTACCGGTTGCTGGTGGCCTCACTCGACAAGGAGGGGCCGGACTGGAATTACCCGCTGCACCTGGGTGTGACCGAGGCGGGAGACGGGGAGGATGGCCGCATCAAAAGCGCCATCGGGATCGGTTCGCTGTTGCTGGACGGCCTGGGGGACACGATCCGGATCAGCCTGACGGAGGACAGCGTCCACGAGATTCCGGTGGGCCGCGCCCTCGTGAAATACCTGGAGGAGCGTCAAAAGGGCAGCTTCGATGCCCAGAGCAAGCTCTCCTACGATCCCTTCAGCTTTGCCAAGAGGGTCACCCGGAAGATGGTGGTGAATGGCGTGGCAATCGGGGGAGAGGAACCGCCCCGGGTTTTTGTTTCCGCCAAGGTGGAGGAGACCCTGCGGCCCCGCCTGGCGCAGTTGGGTGACCTGGCGCCCGAGTTGATCCATGAAAAGACTCCGATCACCGAGGTGGATCCCCGCAACGATGCCGAAATGAAGGCGCTGGAGGCGAAAAAGGAGCCGGTGCTGGTCGCGCTCAAGGATGGCTTGGACATCAATCCCGTGTCCGGAACGCGGCTGCTTGCCGCCCGCATCCCGGCCCACCACCCCATCGTGCTCAAGGACACCCTCAAGCCGGCCGAATCCGAGGGCGGGCTTTCCGGCCTCATCCGCGCCTCCGTGCACATCGGGGCGCTGCTTTGCGATGGCATCGGCGACGCAATCCTCGTGCGCGGGGAACCGGCACCCGGAGCTTGCCTGCGGCTTGGATTCAATATCCTGCAGGCGGCGGGCAGCCGGATTTTCAAGACGGACTACGTGGCCTGTCCTTCGTGCGGACGCACCCTCTTTGATCTCCAAAGCACCACGGCCAAGATCAAGGCCGCCACCCAGCACCTCAAGGGGGTGAAGATCGCCGTGATGGGCTGCATCGTGAACGGCCCGGGCGAGATGGCGGATGCAGACTTCGGTTATGTCGGGGGCGCTCCGGGCAAGATCAACCTCTACGTCGGCAAAACCCCGGTGAAGTTCAACATCCCCGAGGCCGAGGCCGTCGACCGTCTCAAGGATCTGATCCGCGAACACGGCAAGTGGGTGGATGCGCCGGCCGCGCCGGTTTCCGTTTAGAATTCCTGCCTTCGCAAACAAAAATTCTCGTTCCCGTGAAACGTTAACGTTCACGAAAAGAAGAAAGCTCGTTTTTAAGTCAGTAGCTTGAGAAGGGCGGCGTGCGATTTGGGTCGCCGGTGGGACAGGTCGTCGAGCAGGGAACGGGCGC
>CAZURF010000108.1:0-3717 GCA_964623555.1 uncultured Akkermansia sp.
ACGGGGGGCCGCATTTTCATCACTGATCCCTCCACGGGAAAAAGGTTGGCCGAAACCGACTTTGGTGGGGCGGCGGAGATCGACTTGGCGGTGGAGGCGGCTGCACGGGCGTTTCCCACTTGGTCCGCCCTGAAACCCGGTGAACGGGGAGCCGTCCTCCAGCGTTGGGCCGATCGGATGCAAGCCCAAGCGGCGGAGCTGGCCCAATTGGAGTCCCTGGACGTCGGTAAAGCCATCACCGCGGCCGAGGCTTTTGACATTCCGTTCGGCCTCGAAGGCTTGCGTTACTTCGCCACCTTGGCCGGCCAAAGCAGTTATGAAACGCCGCTGGCCCTGGCTGGAATGGAGGCGAGGGTGCACCGCTCCCCGTACGGCGTCTGCGGTTTTATTTTTCCCTGGAATTTTCCCTTCGATCTTTTCATTTGGGGAGTCGCCCCGGCGCTGGCCGCCGGCAACACGGTGGTGGTCAAGCCCTCCGAGGTGACACCGCTTTCCACCCTCTACGCAGCTCAACTGGCCACGGAGGCTGGCTTGCCCGACGGGGTCCTCAATGTGGTGGTGGGAGACGGCCCTGGTGCGGGGGCGGCGTTGGCGGGGCACCGCAAAGTCCGCCGCATGTCCTTCACCGGATCGCCCGAGGCAGGCAGCCGGGTGGCGGAGGTTTGTGGCCGTCGAATTGTTCCCTGCAAACTGGAGTTGGGAGGAAAAGGGGCCGCCGTCATTTTCCCTGATGTCGATCCGGTTGATACCGCCCAAAAACTGGTCGCGGCCCTGACCCTGAACACCGGCCAAGTTTGCTGCACGGCCACGCGTTGGATCGTCCATCGGGATGTGGCCGACCGCTTCACCGAGGCTGCGGTTGCGGCGCTGGAGAAGGTGAAAATCGGCCCCGGGCAGGACCGCTTGACGGAAATGGGTCCGGTGGTGAATGAAAACCAGCGCCGGCGGGTGGAGGGATATTTTGAAAAAGGCAAGAAGGAGGGAGCCCGGCCGGTGCTGGCCCCGCGCCAAAGTCTGCCGGGAGGATTTTTCGTCACTCCGTGGGTTTTAGAGGGTGGGCCGGAGAATGTCTGCTTCCGGGAAGAGGTTTTTGGCCCGGCAGCCTACGTGACAAGGTTTGGAGATGAGGCCGAGGCCTTGAACCTGGTTCACCACGTGGATTACGGCTTGGCCAACAGCGTCTGGAGCGGGGATTTGCAGCGGGCGGGCCGGGTGGCGGAACAAATGGAGGTGGGGAATGCCTGGATCAACGCCCACAACGTCTTTGCTTACGGTCTGCCCTATGGTGGGGTGAACCGAAGCGGGATGGGCGGTGGGGTGAACAGTCCTGCGACCTTTCACGACTACCTGCGGCCCACCACGATTGCCCGACCGTTGCCGACCGCATGACCCTTCCTGCCGACATCACGGAATCCCTGCGACAAGCGGGATGGTTGAACGGGCAAAACCCGAAAGTGGAGGCCCTGGGCGGGGGAGTCTCCTGCGATATCTGGCGCGTCCAAGCGCGGGGCAAGAGCTTCGTGGTCAAACGGGCCCTGGAAAAGCTGCGAACCGAATTGGATTGGCGTGCAGATCCCTGCCGCAATCGGTACGAGCAGGCCTATCTCCGCTTCGTGGCAGGATTTTTGCCAGGCGCGGTGCCCCAGGTGTTTCATGGCACCCCGAATTTCTTTGTGATGGAGGATTTAAGCGAAGGTTGGTTGGACTGGAAAAAACATCTTCTGGCAGGGCAAGTGGAACCCACCCTGGCCCGGCAGGCGGGCGAGATTCTCGGTGAGATTCACCGGCAAAGCTGGGGCTCAGCGGATGTGGCCCGCGCTTTCGCCACGGAGGAGAACTTTCACGAGCTCCGCGTTTCGCCGTACTTGCTCACGACCGCAACGCGGCACCCTGATTTATCCGGAGCTATTCGCGAGGAGGCAGTTCGCTTGGCCGCGACGCGTCGGGCCCTGGTCCATGGGGATTTCAGTCCGAAGAATCTCATGGTGCGGGAAAAAAGGATGGTGGTGCTGGATTGTGAGGTGGCCTGGTTTGGGGATCCCGCGTTTGATGTCGGATTTTTACTGAACCATTTTCTCTTGAAGGCCCTGCACCTTCCCCAAAAAGCAGAGGAGTTTTTCTCGTTGGTTTCCGGTGCCTTGGCGGGTTACCGCGAAAAAATGGGACAGGAAAAAGCCGGCATGGTTCTGGAAGACGTGCCGGATCTTCTTCTTTGCCTGATGCTGGCGCGGGTGGATGGAAAGTCTCCTGTGGAGTATCTCACGCAGGCGGAAAAAAAGGAAACCATCAGGGCTTTTGTTCGGCGATGGCTTCCGGCCGGACCGAAAACAGTTGAGGGGATCGTCGAGGCATGGAAGCAAGAGGTGAAATCATGAAGATTCGTTCGGCGGATGCTTTCCAAATTTTCGATTCCCGCGGGAATCCCACCTTGGAGGCGGAGGTAGTGCTGGAGAACGGGGTGCGGGGACGTGGATTGGTGCCCTCCGGAGCCAGTACAGGTCAGTTTGAGGCGTTGGAGTTGCGCGATGGAGATCCGAAAAGTTTCCGTGGACGCTCGGTGTTTCGGGCGATCGAAAATGTGCGCAGGGTTCTTGGTCCGGCGGTGGTGGGAAGGGCAGTGGATGACCAGGCGGGGATTGATGGGGCGTTGATCGCCTTGGACGGAACCCCGGATAAGTCACGGCTCGGTGCCAACGCCATCCTGGGGATTTCCTTGGCCGTGGCGGATGCTTCCGCGAGGGCGCAAGGAGTACCGCTCCACTCGGTGCTTGGGCCCGGCACCACGCTGCCCTTCCCGGAAATCCAGATTCTAGGCGGCGGAGCCCATGCCGATGGGCGTATCGATATCCAAGATTTCATGGTGATGGCCACGGGGGCGAAATCCTACGAAGAGGCACTGACGATGACCTTCCAGGTTTATCATGCGGCCGGCGATATTTTGCGGGAACGGGGATTGCGACGGGGTTTGGCCGACGAAGGGGGATTCTGGCCCGAATTTCGCGGGAACGAGGAAGCCTTCGAAATCTTTCTGCGGGCGGTGGAGAGGGCCGGCTATACCCCCGGACAGGAGGTCAGTCTTTCCCTGGATGTGGCTGCTAGCGATCTCTATGACGAAAAATCCGGCACGTACTCTTTCCGGTCTGAAAACCGGCGTTTTGACGGGGATGCCTGGCAAGAGCTTCTGGGAGGATGGTGCCGGAAATATCCGGTGGTTTCGATTGAGGATCCCTGTGCCGACACAGATCACCGGGGTTGGAAGCAGTTTTATCAAGCCTGGGGCAAGAAAATCCAGATCGTCGGAGATGATCTTTTCACCACGAACCCGGCCCGCATCCGCGAGGGAATCCGGGACCCGTTGGCGAACTCCGTCCTGATCAAACTGAACCAAATCGGCACGGTAACGGAGACACTTGAAGCCATTCGATTGACTCAAGAAGCGGGCTGGGCTCCGCTGGTGAGCGCCCGCTCCGGAGAAACGGAGGACGCCTTTATCGTGCATCTGGCGGTGGCCACGGATGCGGGGCAGCTCAAGGTTGGCTCTTTTGCGCGGGGGGAGCGCATGGCCAAGTGGAATGAGGGGATCCGGGTGGGGCGTCAACTGGGACCCTTGGCAAAGTTTTTGGGAGCGCGGGCGCTGGCACCGCTAGGGCGGCAAAGGTTTCAGGGGTAAAGAATGGATATTCTTCTCTCCTCCGATATGCCCCCCAAGGTTCTGGG
>CAZURF010000109.1:0-3701 GCA_964623555.1 uncultured Akkermansia sp.
AGTGGTCGGGCGGTGGCCAGCGGCGATTCCGAAGGGATGGTGAAGATTCTCATTGGGGAACCACACGGGGAGATTCTTGGGGCGCATATCATCGGAGCTGAGGCGACTGAGCTGATCGCGGAGGTGGGATTAGGAATGACCCTTGAGGCCACGGCAGATGAGATCGCTCATACTATCCACGCCCATCCGACATTGACCGAGATGATCAAGGAAGCGACCGAAGCGGCGGTCGGCCACGCGATCCATATTTAATAGCGGCCTGCTGGACGTCGGGCCTTCCCCGTGATGATTCGCAAAGTTCCGGTTGCGCTGACTATTGCCGGATCCGATAACTCTGGCGGAGCGGGAATTCAGGCGGATCTAAAAACTTTTACGCGCTTGGGGGTGTATGGAACCTCGGCTTTGACTTGTGTCGTGGCGGAGCATCCGGGAAGAGTTTCAAGAATTGCGGCAGTTGAACCAGGAATGGTAGCGGAGCAGATCAAGTTGGTCTTTGAGGCGTTTCCGGTCGGAGCGGTGAAGACGGGGATGCTGTTTTCGTCTGGAATCATAAGGCAGGTGGCGAAGCAGTTGAGAATGAGAAGAGGACTTAAGCTGGTGGTGGATCCGGTGATGGTGGCGACGAGCGGGGCAGCACTGCTCAAGCCGGATGCGGAGCGGGCGATGGCCAAGTTTCTCTTTCCCAGAGCGGCTTTGGTGACTCCGAATCTGGATGAGGCGGCCCGATTGGTGGGAAGGAAGTTGAGAAATCCTGAGCAAGCGAAGGAGGCGGCCCTAAAGTTGGCAAAAAAATGGAAAGTGCCGTTTCTTGTAAAGGGCGGGCATCTGATGTTGGCGAAGGCGGAGGATTATCTGGCTTGGCCGAACGGAAAGTTGAAAACTTTCTCAGCGATACGGTGCAAGGGGGTGGAGACGCATGGGACGGGCTGCACCTACTCGGCAGCGATCTGTGCTGGATTGGCTCAAGGGCTTTCTTTGGAAAAAGCTGTGGGGAGGGGAAAGAAGTTCATCACTCGTGCGATTCAGCTGCATCTTCGGATGGGTCGGTATACGCCTTTAAATCATCTGAAAGCATGAAGACGAATTGGCCGATGCGTCGGCCTCTGTTTCCAGTGGCGGTGGCAGGATTGGTGGGAACGGTGATGGGTTTGGGGTGGGGACAAAATCCATGGATTTGGCTGGGGGTGGCTGGAATCGGATCGGTCTTATCTTGGTGGGGACCAAAAAAGTGGAGAACGCCTGCGATCTGGCTCTTTGTTCTTGGGCTGTTTGCTATTTATGCGGGAGCTCGGGCCTATGCTCCGCCCCGGGAATCGTTGAAGGCACGGGCTGGGCAGGAGGGCGGGACAGTACGGATCAAGGGTTGGATCGCCGAGTTGCCAACGGAACGAATTTGGGAAAACGGGGGAAAAGCGATGGAGACCGAAATGGAGGTAACCTCTCTTTTTGGGGAAACAGGTTGGGAGAGGACAAGTGGCAGGGTGTTATTGCGAGTGGATCCGGCTCCAGAAAAAATGCCCAAGGTGGGTGATGTTGTTCTGTTAGCGGGATATCTGACGTTACCGGAAAGGCCGAAGAATCCGGGGGAGTTTGATCGGGTCCAGCACCTGCAATCGAGAGGCTTGGATTATATTCTCAAGGTCCGATCGGAAGATTTGGAATCCAGCGGAGAGGAGAAGGGGGTTTGGTTGGCAAAAATGGCAGCGGGATTACGGTCGCATATGCTTGAGGCGACAGCATTGGGGTTGCGGGAGGATCCAGAGGCTTCGGGGTTAATTGCGGCAATGCTCTTTGGTTACCGAGACGGGGTCGGGGAGGATTTAAGAGAGGCTTTTCGCTCGACGGGGACGTTGCATCTGTTTGCTGTGAGCGGGCAGAACCTAGCGGTAGTGGCAGGGATGCTCTTGTGGATTTTGACCCTGACTGGGGCGGTGAAGTGGCGATGGGCTTGGGTGACATTGCCAGCGGTATTTCTCTTTTGTTTGGCGACGGGGATGGAGGCGAGTGCAGCGCGGGCCTTTGTCATGACTGGGGTGCTTTATCTGGGGTGGATCTTGGGTAGACCGATGGATCCTGCGAACTGGCTGGGGGCGGCATTAATAGGATTGATGATCTGGGATCCGCGCCAAGTGGAAGATGTTGGGTTTCAACTTTCATTTTTAGTCGTAGCTGGGTTGATGGTTTTTGCGGGTCCGATTCAAGCCAAGCTGGTGGGTTGGGGTAGGCCAGACCGGTGGATACCGAATCGGCTGGTGAGCGTCTGGAGGAGGGCGTGGTATCGAGGTTGGGCGACATTGGCAACACTTGTGGCTGCCTCGGTTGCGGCGTGGTTGGGATCTTTGTTGCCTGGGATCGTTCTGTTTCATCAGATCACTCCGGTGGCTTTGGTGGCGAATGTGGTGGCGGCTCCGATTGCGGGAGCGGTAACTGTTTTGGCGGCGGTATCTTCGATGATGGCGCCTTTCATTTCCGTGGGGGCGATCGGGATGAATCTTTTAAATGCCCGGTTGGTTCATTTGCTGGCGGGGGTGTTGGGGTGGATGGCGACTTGGCCGGGAGGCCATTTTGCCGTGGCGGATCCGAGAGTGTGGTTCGAGCGTGGGCCGGCATTGGAGATTGTGGCGGTGGAGGGATCTGCGCCCACCTTGGTGACAGGGGAAGGAGGTAAATGGTTGATTGAAACTGGATCCAAGATGGCTTGGGCCAATTCTGTAAGACCATTTCTGAATTATTATGGGGTGAATCGGTTGGATGGGGTGATGTTAACGGCGGGTTTGGCAAAACGATCGGGTTCCGCACAGGAGTTATTGGGGTCGATGCCCATTGGGTGGTGGGGTGAGTCCGGGTTGGGAGGGAGATCAGGGGCGTTAAAGGAGTGGAGATCGGAGATGGTCGAAAGAAAAGAGGGGAGAAGGTTTTTCGGTGAAGGGGATCGGGTGAATTTGGGAAAGGATTGGACAGCGGAGGTGCTTTGGCCGCGGGAAGGAAGCGCATCAGGAAGGGCAGAGGAGGATGGGCTGGTTATGATTCTAGAGTGTGGAGAGGCACGATTGCTTTGGGCCGGGTCAATTCCAAGGGGTGTGGAAAAGAAACTAGTGGAAAGATATGGGGAGAAGTTGAAATCGGGTGTTCTTGTCCAAGGGCCCTCCAAGGATGTGAATCTTACGTCAGAATGGTTGCGGGCTGTTCGTCCGAACTATTTGGTCCGTTCGTGGAAAGCTCTAGAGGATGATCCTTCCCTCTCGGTCGACTTGGATCAAATTTCAAAAGAAATCGGGATGACCCTTGTGAAGTTAAAAGAAAGCGGGGCGGTCCAGTTGCGGCCCGAGCCTCAAAATGGAGTATGGGCAGTCAGGAAGTGGCGGCCGGAGTAGGTGAAAGTCAGGGTTGCAGAGGGCAACCGGCGGTGGGGGCTTGGGGAATTCCCGAAAGGCCGGGCAGGTCAGGAGAAAGAGGGGGGAGTTGGAGTCGGGAAAAGAGATCGTTCAGACCGGCGAGGGAAGTTCCGGGCCAGATTGCAGAAACCAGGCCATCCGGTTGGACGAGAATGAAGCATCCGGATTTGGTAATTCCCAAGCGGTGGCCAAGTTGGGAATTCGGATCCCGGAGGGCCGGAAGTTCTTTTCCGGTTTTTGTCATGAACTCATGAATCTGGTCCGGTGTTCCCGCAAAAAGAAAAAACCAGGAGGCTTTTGTTTTGG
>CAZURF010000110.1:0-3694 GCA_964623555.1 uncultured Akkermansia sp.
CGCATCTTCCTCAGGTCCGAGATATAACAGATGTGATCCCCCTCGCGGTTCTTGTCCACATATTCGTGCTGCATCTTTTTCCCCGTCAGTTTTTCGGTGGCCGCAAAAGCCTCCAGGATGGAGCAGCTGTTTTGCCGGCCTCCTCCCAGATTATAAATTTCGCCCACCCGGGGCTTTTCCAGGAAAGCGGCGATGAACTTGGCCACATCCAGGGAGTGAATGTTGTCCCGCACCTGTTTCCCTTTGTACCCGTAGACCATGTAGGTCTTGCCCTCCAGATTGCATTTCACGAGGTAGGAAAGAAACCCGTGTAGCTCAACTCCGCTGTGGTTGGGTCCGGTCAGGCAACCGCCCCGCAGGCAGCAGGTCTTCATTCCGAAGTACCGCCCATACTCCTGCACCATGACATCCGCCGCCACTTTGGAAGCCCCGAAGAGGGAGTGCTTGCTCGCATCGATGGAAAAACTCTCGGCGATCCCATGCTCGTACGCCGGGTCGTCGTAGTCCCAGCGGGTCTCCCGCTCCCTTAACTTGATGAAGTTTGGCCGGTCTCCGTAAACCTTGTTGGTCGACATGTGGACAAAGGGACTGTCCGGACAATGTCTCCGCACCGCCTCCAAGAGATTGAGGGTGCCGACCGCATTCACGTCGAAATCATCAAATGGTCGCGAGGCCGCCAAATCGTGGCTTGGTTGGGCCGCCGTGTGAACCATGGCCGTGGGTTTCAGCTTCCCGACAAACGCCAAAACCTGCTCCCGATCCCGGATGTCGAGCTCGTGATGACGAAAGCCCCTGAACTCCTTCTCCAACCGTCTCTGGTTCCAGCGGGTGTCGCCCCCCGGACCAAAGAAGTCGGCCCGCTGGTTGTTGTCGACCCCGTGAACCTCCGCGCCTTGTTCGGCGAAGTAGCTGACGACCTCGGAGCCGATGAGGCCCGAAGATCCAGTGACGAGAAGCTTCATACCCGTGATTTTGGTAGGGCGGCCTCGATGAGGCCGCCGTCGTTAAAAAGTGGAGTCTCCGAGCTCAATGGAGGCAGGATCATCGATCCTGCCCTACCGGTTGCCAATTCATCCATTTCCCAAGATCAGACGGTCTTCCCAATCGCGAACACCCTGAACCCCATCTCCTTGAGCTTCGCGTGAGGCAAGATGTTCCGACCGTCGAAAATAAATGCGGGTTTGTACATGGCCTCGTGGATTTTTTTGAAATCGAGTCCCTTGAACTCATCCCACTCGGTCAGCACCGCCACCGCATGAGCCCCCTGACAGGCCTCCAACGCGCTTTTTACCACCACCAGGTTCGGGTTTTTTTCCGAACCCAAAACATCGGATCGGATCTGAGCCTCCGGCGCACGTGGATCGTACACCACGACTTTGGCCCCCTCCTTGAGCAGGTTATGACAGACGGAAATCGCCGCCGTTTCCCGCGTGTCGTTGGTGTCCTTCTTAAAGGCAAAGCCGAGAATGGCGATATGCTTGCCGCTGACCGTGCTGAACAGATCGTTGACGATCCGGGCGGAAAAACGCGACTTCTGCCAATCGTTCATCTTTACCACGGATTCCCAATAAGCCGCCACCTCAGGCAAGCCGAAGTGCTCGCACAGATAGACAAGGTCGAGAATGTCCTTCTGGAAGCAGGAGCCCCCGAAGCCGACAGAAGCCTTGAGAAACTTTGCACCGATCCGGGAGTCGGAACCGATGGCCCGGGCCACCTCATCCACATCCGCTCCGGTCGCCTCACACAGGCCCGAGATGGCGTTGATGGAAGAAATCCGTTGGGCAAGAAAAGCATTCGCCACCAGTTTGGAAAGTTCCGACGACCACAGGTTGGTGGTCAGGATCTTTTCCCGTGGAATCCAGCGGGCATAGATGGACACCACCTTCTCCACGGCCGCCAGACCCTCGGGGGTCTGTTCTCCCCCGATCAACACCCGGTCCGGATTCTCCAGATCGGCCACGGCCGTCCCTTCCGCCAGAAACTCGGGATTGGAAAGAACCTGGAAGGTGCCGTTTTTTGAATTGGACCGGAGAATGGTCAGCATCGACGAGGCCGTGCGCACGGGAATCGTGCTTTTTTCCACAATAATCTTCGGCCCCTCGGCCACTTCGGCAATCATCCGGGCCGCGGCTTCGATGTACTTCAGGTCGGCCGCGCGGCCCGCCCCCACCCCTTGGGTCTTGGTGGGGGTTCCAACGCACACAAAGATGATGTCGGCCGCCTTGATGGCCCCCTTCACGTCCGTGCTGAAAAACAGATTCTTGCCCCGGGCTGAAGCCACCACCTTGTCCAGTCCCGGTTCATAAACGGGCAGCTGATCCGTGTTCCAGGCGGCAATCCGGGCCTCGTTGGGATCGGTCACCGTGACTTTGATGTCCGGGCACTTGGCCGCAATCATGGCCATGGTGGGGCCACCGACATATCCGGCACCCAGACAACAGATGGACAGTTTCGACATCGGAAGATTAACGCAAATTTTTCATGTTTTGGCTAGGCGCCCGCCGAGATCTGACGAAGGGATTCCGCATAGCTGTTCTTGCCAATCGCATCCGCGAGCGACCGGAGCTGCTTGGCATCAATCCATCCCTTGCGGAACGCCACCTCCTCCGGGGACCCAATCAAGAGCCCTGTCCGGGTTTGGATGGTCTGCACAAACTGCGCCGCCTGCAAAAGTCCCTCGGCGGTTCCCGTATCCAGCCAGGCCGATCCCCGGCCAAACCGTTCCCCATGAAGCGAATGATCCTTCATGTAACAGCGACTCAGGTCGGTGATCTCCAACTCCCCCCGGGCGGAGGGTTTGAGATTTTTGGCAAATTCCACCGCTCGTCCGTCGTAAAAATAGATCCCGCAGTTGGCCCAGTTGGATTTGGGCTGCGCCGGCTTTTCCTCGATTGAGGTGATCCGGTTCTGGGCGTCGAAGGCAAGCACTCCGTAGGAGGCAGGGTCGGCCACCTGGTAGGCAAAAATGGTTGCGCCCTGCTGCCGGGAACCGGCCGAAGCCAGCAGTTTGCCCAATTCCGATCCGTAAAAGAAATTGTCACCGAGAATCAGGCAGGAAGGAGAATTTCCAATGAACTTGGCGCCGATGTGGTACGCCTGGGCCAAACCTTCCGGCTTCGGTTGCTCGGCATAGGAGATTGAAACACCCATCGATTTGCCGTCCCCCAACAGGCCCTGAAAAAGAGGCAGATCATGGGGAGTGGAGATCAGCAGGATTTCCCGAATTCCCGCGAGCATGAGAACCGAAAGCGGGTAGTAGACCATGGGCTTGTCGTAAAGGGGCAAGAGTTGCTTGGAGACCGCCCGGGTCAACGGCCAGAGTCGCGTTCCCGTTCCCCCGGCCAAAATAATGCCTTTTCGATTCACTTCGTTCCTTTTCGGGAGATGGTAGATGGAAGATAGGAGATAGGAAATCGTCCGTTTTTCATATCCCTATATCCTATCACCTAAATCCTATCTTCTGCCGCGGCATGGCCGCGCCAGCCGCGGGCACGCTGCCGCCCTTGGCCATCCCCGACTGAATCGGAGGACCATCCCACCCCCTGCTTTTTCCTGTTTCCGCAATCGTTGCGGCCCGCCTGAACCTTTACTTTCGGTTTTTGCGGGCCTCCTCCGGCCCCCCCTCCAGCGGATGCCGTGCCGTGGGCAACACGGTCGCCACCGGCACTTCCGTCTCCGACAACCTTCCGAGAAA
>CAZURF010000111.1:0-3665 GCA_964623555.1 uncultured Akkermansia sp.
ACGTAAAGGTAAACGAGAATTAAGAGGCTGTGGCTCCTTCGGCTGAAACTTCCTTCGTCCCCTCACCCACGGCGTAGCGGGTGAATCGACGGACGATGATGTTTTCACCCAACTCGCCAATCTTGGCGTTGACCACGTCCTTGATGGTGAGATTGGCGTCCTTGACGAAGGCCTGCTCGAGAAGACAGACCGTGCTGTAGTACTTCTCGACCTTGCCGGCGACGATCTTTTCCACCACCGGGGCGGGCTTGCCCTTAATCTGGGCAGCAGCCACTTCCCTCTCGTCCTGCAGGGCCTTCTCAGGAACCTCCTCGCGGCTTACATAGAGAGGGCTGGCCGCGGCGATCTGGAGGGTGATGTCCTTCACGAGCTCACGGAAGATCTCGTTCTTGGCGACGAAGTCGGTCTCACAGTTCACCTCCACGAGAACACCCACCTTGCCGCCCAAATGGATGTAAGAGGCGATCACGCCCTCCCGCGTCTCCCGTCCGGCCTTTTTGCCGGCAGCGAGGTTGAACTTCTTGCGAAGGATTTTTTCCGCCTCCTCCATGTTGCCGTTGGCCTCGGTGAGGGCCTTCTTGCAATCCATCATGCCGGCGTTGGTCCGGTCACGCAGTTCCTTGACGATTTTGGGATCAATCGCAGTCGCACTACTCATGGGAATGATTCTCCTTGGTGGGTGTAAATTTGCGGCCGGCCTTTAGGCCGAGAGGGTGGCTTCCTCTTTCCGCGAGGAACGACCGCCTTTTCCGCGTGGCTTCTTTTCACCGGAAGCTTTTTTCTCCTCGGAGGAGGCCGAGGCCGGTTGGGCGGGGGCGTGACGACGGCCTTCCTCGATCGCCTCGGCCAAGGGCTCGAGAATGGCGCGAATCGAACGGATGGCATCATCGTTACAGGGGATCGGAACGGTGGCCTGATCCGGATCGGCGTTGGTGTCGGCCAGTGCGATCACAGGGATGTTGAGACGGTGGGCTTCCCGGACGGCGATGTCTTCGCGGGTCAGGTCGATCACCACGATGGCGCCCGGGTTCTTGTCCATTTCCAGGATTCCGGCGAGGTTGCGGCCCAGTTTCACTTTTTCGCGGCGAAGCGTGGCGGCCTCCTTCTTGGGCATGAGATCCATGGCGCCGGATTTTTCTTTTTCCTCGATGCTCTTCAGCCGAGCCACGCTGCGGCGGATGGTCGTCAGGTTGGTGAGGGTGCCGCCAAGCCAGCGACCGTTGACGTAATGGGAGCCGGTGCGTTCCGCCATCTCTTTCACGACCTCCTGGGCGGGTTTTTTGGTGCCGACGAAAAGGACGCGTCCACCCTGGGAGACCGCATTGCGAAGAAAATCAGCCGCCTTCCGGATCTGTTCCGCGGTTTTGGAGAGATCGATGATGTAGATCCCGTTCCTTGGCGCAAAAATAAATTCCTTCATCTTGGGGTTCCACCGGTCGGTCCGGTGTCCGAAATGGACGCCGGCTTCCAGCAGCCGCTTCACTTCCGCTTCTGTAGCCATCATTTTCTGTCTCTCCCATCCGCTTATGATCCCGCCGGGGCGGAACTTCCCTTTCTAGGGAATATGGTTTCTGTTTCGGTGTCCGCTGGTGCGGACGTTGATTCAGGGCCTGATCACCCCGCCCAAAAATTTGGGAAGACAGCGACAAGGCCTGAAAAGAATACTTAAATCCCCTCCCTAGCCAAGAGATTCCCTCTCAGCCGCCCAGATTTTGACCTCCGACCCCACCGAAGTGGCCTGCTAATAGGGATTTGTTTTTATAATAATTTGTTGACAAATTAGCTTAAATCCATAATAGATAAACTAATGCGAATAGCTCTTGCTGTGTTATCCCTTGTTTTGTTGATGGTGATTCCAGCTCAAGTTGTTCTTGGTGAGGCTATTAAGGCGAATGCCTCCGCCCAAAAAAGCCAGAAAGCCGAGCCCCAGAAAACAACATCTAGTTTTCCGGTAAAGCGGAATATTGTGACGACCTATTTTTGGATTGGCCAGGGCGGGACCAGCATCAGTTCCACAACCAACCTCAAAAGCGCCTGGGATTCCTTTTGGAAAAAGAACTTCGGCGGAATCGACTGCCCTGATCAGCGCAAGGATGCCAAAAAGTTCCGGGAGGCCAGTCTGCCCAAAAAGTTCGCCCCCACCCTGAATCCGTTCTACGTGGCCCTACCCTTCAACGACATCGCCTTTCCCAAAAAGTCCAGAAAATGGGTTTACTGGTGGGACGAGGAAAAGTTCCAAAAGGACCGCTTTGAATCCCAGTGCAAGGGGCGTTGGGTGATGATCAAATTCAACAACAAGGTCTGCTACGCCCAGTGGGAGGATGTTGGCCCGCTTCGGTACGACCATGCGGAATACGTTTTCGGCAGCGAAAGGCCGACGGAGGATTACAGCCAGGCGGGGCTGGATGTCTCCCCATCGGTCCGCGACTATCTCGGTCTCAGCGGGCTCGATAAGACCGACTGGAAATTTGTCGAAGACGACCAAGTTCCCTACGGTCCGTGGATCGAGTACGGGGAACAGGCCATCGTCTACAGCGCCATCAAAGAGCAGACCGCCAAGAAGCTTGGCCGGGAATTGTAGAACCTTTCCCCTGCCTCCTAACGAGAGGCCCAGACGGCCAGAGCCGAGATATCCGAGGGGTTGACCCCTGAAATCCGGGCGGCCTGGCCGAAGGTCCGGGGCCGGATTTCCGAAAGCTTTTGCCTCGCCTCGGTTTTGAGACCGACGACCTTCGCATAGTCGAAATTTTCCGGGATCTCCCGGTCTTCCATCTCCTTCAACACGCCAATCCGCTCAAGATCCCGGGCGACATAGCCGGAGTACTTCACATCCGCCTCCACCGCTTCCGCGATTTCCCCGGAAACCCGCTGAAACTCCTCCGGCAAATCGTTCCACGAGATCTCCGGCCTTCTCAGCCAATCCTCCAGCGTTTTTCCCTCCCGCCGGCAGGAGATGAGTCGGCTCCGACACTCCCCGATCCGCTGCCTTTTTTCCCGCGCTCTCCGGACTCTTTCCGCCGAGGCCAGGCCGAGTTCCCCGCCCTTTTCCGTGAGGCGCAAGTCGGCGTTGTCCTGGCGGAGCAAGAGCCGGTACTCCGCACGGGAGGTAAACATCCGATAGGGCTCACGCGTGCCCTTGGTCACCAGATCGTCCACCATCACGCCGATGTAGGACTCGTGTCTCCCCGGCTTCCACGGCGGAGCGCCCCGCGAGGAGAGTGCCGCATTGATTCCGGCCAAGATCCCCTGCCCCGCGGCCTCCTCGTAGCCCGACGTGCCGTTGAGCTGACCAGCAAAGTAGAGTCCCCTCACCGGCTTTGTTTCCAGTGACGGCCAAAGCTGCGTCGGCGGACAGTAGTCGTACTCCACCGCATATCCAGGGCGCAGAAATTCCGCCGCCCCCAAGCCAGGGATCGATCGGATCATCTCCAACTGCACATCAAAAGGAAGGCTGGTGGAGCAGCCGTTGACATAAAATTCGTTCGTGTGCCGCCCTTCTGGTTCCAAAAATATCTGGTGCCTTTCCTTGTCTGGAAATTTTACAATTTTATCCTCAATTG
This sequence comes from uncultured Akkermansia sp., assembly GCA_964623555.1. Lineage (GTDB taxonomy): Bacteria > Verrucomicrobiota > Verrucomicrobiia > Methylacidiphilales > Verrucolacustridaceae > Verrucolacustris. The sequence continues at coordinate 3,561 of CAZURF010000111.1, forward strand.
ATGGGCAGTATCTTGGTCCAACTCCTTGAATATCACCGCAATACAAAGGGGATCTAAAAAGGTTTTTCCTGATTATTTGGCCGGTTATTTCGGTGGTATATGTGA
>CAZURF010000112.1:0-3614 GCA_964623555.1 uncultured Akkermansia sp.
CTGTCTCCGGCGAGGATTCCCGGCAGGGCGGCGTTATCGAGGGCGGTGAGGCCGGGCAGAAGGGAGTTGGTCTGGAGAAGAAAACCGATTCTTTTGGCGCGGAGGCGGGAAAGTTCCCGGCGGGAAAGTTTCAGCAGGTCTGTACCCTCAAGTTCGAGCGAACCATCGTTTGGCCGGGCGAGAGCGCCGAGCAGAGCCATGAGGGTGGATTTGCCGGAACCGGACCGGCCACAGACGGCGACAAATTCAGTGCGGCCGATTTCAAGCGAGACACCGTCCACAGCCGTGACGGAGCCACGACGTGCGGGGTAGACGCGGGAGAGGTTGTGGGCGCGGAGAATGACACTCACTCGCGGCCGTCCCTGATGAGTTGGTAGAGCTCGCGTCCGGCCAGACGCCAAGCGGGGAGCAGGGCACCCAACCCGGCGACGAGTGAGCAGAGAAGTAGGCTGAATCCGGCAGGGAGAAGGAGGGAGGCGAGCGGAGGAAGGGAGAAGTCGATCCCCCGGGAGATGAGGAGGTAACCAAAGGAGCGAGCAAAGAGAGCGAGTCCGGCAGCGCCAAGCAGGATTCCAAAAAATGCGCCGAGGACGGCGCAGAGGGCGGCCTCCGCTGCCAGCCAGAGGGAGAGTCCGGTGCGGGAAAGGCCCATGGCAAGGAGGAGGCCAAGCTCCGATCGACGCTCCATGATCACCCCGGCATAGATGCCGAGGGTGAGGAGGCCCGCCATCGCGAGACCGGTGAGGGTAGCGATGATGGAACCGGCGAGGATGGTGCGGATGGCTTGGCGGACTTGGATGCCAAGGCCGGATCCGGAGGCGACCTGAATGGAGGGTTGGGAAGCGAGAGCAAAGCGGATGGCCCCGGCTTGGGCGCCCGGGCGCAGACGGATGAGTAGGACGGTGGGAGCCGCAGGACCGCAAAGAATGGATTCGCCGGCGATCTGGCGGGTAAAAGTTTCAAAGGAGCCGAAGATCGAGCGCTCCATGGGACCGACGCCGGAGAGGTCGAGTTTACCCCAAACGACGAGCGAGTGGCCGCGGAAAGAAATAGCGGAGCCGACGCTTTCGGGTCGACGTGCTCCCACGATGACATCGCCAGTGCGAAAGGGGCGGTCAAGGTGTTCGCGGACCCAAGGCAGGACGGTGATGTCGTGGGCCGGATCGAAAGCGACCAGCTCCGTCTCCCCATGGCCCTCGTCCGAGGCAAGGTTGAAGGAGCGTTGGGGGCAGATGCGCTCGATGCCTGGAAGGGTACGCAGGAGGGTGACGATGGCGGGATCGACGGATGAAGCGCCGGGTTCGCCCGCGAGCAGGGCGGCGGTGAGGTGATGGGTGACGGAGCGGGGCAGAATAATTAGGTCGGCCCCCAGGCGGCTAAGGGAGTTCTCCAATCCTTGCTGGATGGTCTGGCGAAAGACAAGGGAGAGGAAGATGGAGGCGGCACCGACGGCGATGGCGGAGGAAAGAAGGAAAAAACGGCCAGGGCTGCGGCGGACCTCCTGAAGAAGCAATCGCAGTCCAAGCGGGAAGAGGATCAAGCGGGGACGGAGATGGGCTAAACGGTGCAGCTACGGCTGAACTTCATCTCCTCAACCTTGGAGGGGACGATGACGCAGTCGTGATGGCCACCGAAGTTGGGCATGTAACCGACCTGCTCGAGGGTGTCCTGGCGGAAGACAAAGGCACCCGACTCCATCCGCTGAAAACCGGAAAAGATGATAAGGGCGTATTTGCCGTCGTAGGTGGTGGCAGTGGTCTGGGTGTCAACGCCGACGTTACGGAACTTCTTGATGACCCTCCAGTCCTTGGTGGAGACGACGTAGACATCGGACTTCATTGGTTTTGGGCGGAGGACGGTGAAGAAGCACTTGGAGCCGTCGATGGAGAAGTTGACGTGGAAGGGGGAGGGGTATTCCCCAACCCACTCCTTGTCCTTCACAAAGGTGACTCGCTTCCAGGTACGGGGATCCTCGGAAGCGGTGTCGAACACGGCCACGTTGTTAGCGCGCAGGTTGTTCATCATGACGAGGTGGTTGCCGGAGGGATTGAAGCCGGTCTCGTGGATGGGATTCCCGATCGAGGGAAGGGTGACTTCCCAGGTGTCCGGGTTTCCGGAGACCTTTTTGATCGGCCAATTGTCGGCGAGACCTTCGTTGGCCATCAGATAGCAGACCGGTTCCATGGTGGTGCGGTCGATGACAAAGCCGCCACCGCACATGCGAAGACCGGCGATGGAGTAGCGGTTACGTGGATCGTGGAGGCAGAAGTCGAGTCCGGTGAGGGTGTGGGGGCTATCCCCGGGAGTCTGACCACGCTCAACGAGGAGTTCCGCCATCGGGGCCATCTCGTAGTTGATCTTGTTGCCCTTGGTGCCGAAGTAGTCGTATTTGCCGTCCTTGCCCGGGGCGAGGCGGGTGAGGCGGATGGTGCCGCCCTTGGTCCAGGTATCGGCGAGGGTTTTGGAGTTCGGGACCCAGTCACCACGGAAAGCGGTGAGAACCTTGGTTTTGTCCTGGCCGCGGGCGCGGGAGAAGAAGGCGGCAACGTCTTTCTGACCGTCGGCGCAGGCAAAGCCGTTACCGTCCGGGAAGGGAACGGTGTGGACGCCGAGGCCGATGCCGGTGGTTTCGGCGATATTTTCGAGGAGTTCCATTTGCCCGCTTTTGCCGTCGTAACCTACCCGATAGATATTATTCCCCATGCCGTGCTCCCCGAGCATCCCATTTTCCTTGATGCGGGTCTTCAAGCCGTACATGAGGACGTTGTCCCCGCCCTGAGTGGAGTTGATGAATTCGAATCCCTTGTAGGGGTCGCCGCTATCGGCGTAAAAAGCCGCCAAGTGGTGGGAAATGGGGCACGAATCGCCGTAATTCCAGTAGGAGATCCACGAAAGCGTTTTCTGGGTGCCGAGGTCGACCGCGTGGGTGCCGCCCCCCAGTTTTTGTGGGGTGAGGTAGATATATTTACCGAGCGATTCGCGAATACCCTGATAAACCGCATCCTCAACCTGGATACCGTCCACCATCTTGGCGGCTTGGGCCGTCCCGGGAAGGTAGCGGGTGATTCCGGCGCCCGTCAGTCCGGCCACTCCGGCAAAGCCGTAGTAAAAGAATCGGCGACGGGAGATTTTATTTTGGTGTGGGTCTTGCATGTAGCTTTAAATGCTAAACCTTTTCGAGAGCAGAGCTCAACGTCGTTTTAGAACCAGCAACAATAACTATAGTAATGCCAAAACTCGCGAAGGCCCGCCGGAACTCCCTGCGATCATCGGGCCGGCAGCGATCAGGGTTGCGCCGGTAGGGGGTAGGGACCCCAACCGAGCCACACACTCCATCCCCCAATGGCCTGACCCGAGCCAGCGGCAGTGGACGGGAAAATCGGTGGTGGGTCCGTAATCCAAGCTCAGGGTGTCCACGCAGATGCCCTTGATCTGTCTTTCCTTCATCAAGAAATCCGGTGTCTCCTCATGAAAGCCCGGGAAATGCATCACCCCTTTGGCATCGGCGTTACGGAACATGTCGGAAGCCACGTGCTCTTCCCAGCCGGTGAACATGGCCACAATCCCGCCAACAGGAAGGGGTCCGTGCTTCTTTTCCCAGGAACGGATGTCGT
>CAZURF010000113.1:0-3548 GCA_964623555.1 uncultured Akkermansia sp.
CGAAAGAGGGCGAGAAGTTCGATTTGGAGGATGTGCGGAAGGATGAGGAGTGCGCGGACACCGTGGGTGTGTTTCTGAAGATGGACGGCGAGGGGAAGGCTCACTTCCGAATGACACTCGGACCCCAGGTGCAGACGCTGACCAAGGCGATGACTGCCATCCTGTGTAAGGGACTGGACGGTGTGGCACCCAAGGAGGTTTTGGATCTGGAGAGTGATTTTGTGCCGAAGATTGTGGGGGCGCAGCTCGTCCGGGTTCGGAGTCAGACCACTTACTACATCCTCTCGCGTTTGAAGGGGATTTGTAAGGTGTGGTTGGACAGACAACGGGCAAAAAACTCCTAGGAGATAAGTGGTATTCGTGAACGTGAATGTGAAGGTGAACGAAGGGTGCCCGCTGCGCGGAGCAGCTACGGAGGGTTTTTAAGCGGTCTGACCTTTGACCCCATGAAAGTGATTCAAGGGGAGAAGGTTAGAAATAAAATGATGAGGGGGGGTGGTCCCTTGTATTTTTGGAATCGGATGCCAACTTTTAAGTAGAACACAAAGACGAGTGAGAATATCTCCCAAAATATTTCAGGTGGTTGGGGCGGTTGCCTATTTAGTGGCCGCGCAGACGGGATTCTCGGCGAGTACTTTTGTGGGACTTGCTCGCTCTTTCGACAACGGCTTTTTCCAAGTAGGGGAGACCCAGCCATTCGCCAGCACCATGATCTATCGGTGGGAAGTTGAGCCGGGAAACTACTTTTCGGTCGACACGCTTGGTCAGACGGACTGGTACATCATGCCAAGCCTTGGACTGCAACCTGATTGGTTAGTGATGACGGTCCGTGATCTGGCAATTTCGCTCGAGAACGAGACAGGAAATCTGAATTTTTCGAGAGCAGAAATGATTAACGCTCCTTGGGGCGGTGGTGATGGGTTTTCCGGCATCATCCCGGTCACGGGTGCAGGCACCTTCACCGCGATTAATTTTACGCTGAAATTTGATAATGTTGATCCGAGTTACATTGGGCTTCTGGTCATCTCGTCGATTGGTTGGTCCAGCTACAGTTCTTCCAGCTTTAGTATTAGCGGTTCCGATGGGCAGGGAGGCTACTCACTCGCAACGGTTGTGCCGGAGCCAAGCAGCGGGGCCTTGATGGTGCTGGGAATCGGCGGGCTGGCAGCGTTAAGACGGAAAAGGGGCAACGCGTTTTAGGTGGAAGGGGGCCCCTCCTACGCTGCTAACCCGATGCGCGGAGCAGCTACGGAGGGTTTAGGCGGGAGAAGTTCGTTTAAGATAAAGTTTAAGTTGAAGTGAGCGTCCGGGTTTGCTCCGGCCCGCCGGGACGTCGGGCCCCACCAAGGTTTAAATATAAAATGTTAAAGGATAGTGAATTATGACATTTAAATATGAATTTTATGGGATGGATTTGACTTAGAATTATTCTAATTCATCTTCCCAGCTCCCATGAAACTCCTCGGACAGGAAGATAAAGAGACGCTGGCCACGGCTTTGGACCATGCCGGCCAGCGTCCCACCCCCCAACGGGAGACCGTCTTCGGCGTACTGCTCGACCAGCGGGATCACCCCACGGCCGATGAGGTCTACGCCCGCACCAAGTCCCGCATGCCCACCATCTCCATGGCCACGGTCTATAACTGCCTCGAAACACTCGTCTCCAGCGGGCTAGTCAAACAGGTGAACATTGAGCGCGAGCCGACCCGTTATTGTCCCAACCTCGCGCCACACGCCCACTTCCATTGCCGCGACACCGGCCGCGTCTACGACGTGCCCGTGCCGTCCGGCACGATGGAAAAGCTGACTGATGTGCTGCCTGGAAAATACCATGCCGATTCCGTCGAACTGGTCTTCCGCGGTCATCTTTCGAAAGGAACCTCCTCATGAAAAACGCGCTCGAAATCAAAAACCTCCGCGCCGGCATCCAAGGCACGGAAATCCTCCACGGCCTCAACCTCATCGTGCCGAAAGGCCAGGTCCACGCGATCATGGGCAAGAACGGATCCGGCAAGAGCACCTTGGCCAAAGTCATGGCCGGTCACCCGGACTACGAGGTGACGGGCGGAGACGTCCTTCTCGACGGGGAAAGCATCCTGGGGTTGGAGCCGGACGTGCGCGCCCGGACCGGCCTCTTCCTGGCCTTCCAATATCCGAGCGAAATCCCCGGCGTGACGATCGCGAACTTTTTGCGCGCGGCCCTCAATGCCCGCCGGCCCGAAGGCGAGGAAATCGACGCGGTGGAGTATTACAACCATCTCTACGCAAAAATGGATCTTCTCAAGATCGACCGGTCCTTCACCTCCCGCGCCGTCAACGACGGGTTCTCGGGCGGCGAGAAAAAGCGGAACGAGATCCTGCAGATGGCGATGCTGGAGCCGAAGTACGCGGTGCTCGATGAGACCGACTCCGGCCTGGACATCGACGCCCTCAAGATCGTCTCCCACGGCGTCAACAGCCTGCGCGGGCCGAAGCTGGGGATCCTGGTGATCACCCACTATCAGCGCCTGCTGGATTACATCGTGCCGGACGTGGTGCATGTGATGGTGGATGGCCGGATCGTGAAGAGCGGTCCCAAAGAACTGGCGCTGGAACTGGAGAAGAAGGGCTACGACTGGGTCGAGAAGGACCTGGTCGCCGCCTGAAAGGAGAGGCCATGAGCGAGACCGAACTCAAAGAAAAGCCGGATCTGGCCATTGACCAGGACGTTGGGAACTTTTCTTATCCCGAGGACTATGCCTTTGACGCCGGCACCGGCCTGACCGAGAAGACCATCGATTACATCTGCGACGCGAAACAAGATCCGGACTGGGTCCGTGAGTTCCGCAAGAAGGCCCTCAAGGTGTTCCAGCAGAAGCCGCTGCCCACCCACTGGGCCAGCAAGGATCTCGAGAACATCCACTTTGACGACTTCCGCTACTATCTCTCCAAGGGGGCCAAGCCGAAGCGCTCCTGGGACGAGGTGCCGGATGACGTGAAGCGCACCTTTGAGCGGCTGGGCATACCGGAAAAGGAACGGATGTTCCTTGCGGGCGTGGAGGCGCAGTTCGACAGCGAAGCCGCCTACTCGAACATCAAGAAGGCGGTGGAGGAGCAGGGCGTGATCTTTGTGGGCAGCCGCGAGGGGCTCAAGGAGCATCCGGAGATTTTCCGTCCGTGGTTCGGCAAGGTGATCCCGACGGCCGACAACAAGTTCTCCGCCCTGAACAGCGCGGTCTTCTCCGGCGGTTCGTTCATCTACGTGCCCAAGGGCGTCAAGGTGAAGCACCCGCTGCAGGCCTATTTCCGGATCAATGCGGAGAACTTCGGCCAGTTCGAGCGCACCCTGATCATTGTCGACGAGGGCGCGGAGGTGACCTACATGGAGGGCTGCACGGCCCCGAAGTTTGACTCCGTCACCCTGCACAGCGCGGTGGTGGAGCTGGTGGCTCTCAAGGGCGCCAAGATCCAGTACATCACGGTGCAGAACTGGAGTCCGAACGTCTTCAACCTGGTGACCAAGCGCGGGATCGCCCACGAGGAGTCCGAGATCAAGTGGATCGACTGCA
>CAZURF010000114.1:0-3436 GCA_964623555.1 uncultured Akkermansia sp.
CCGTCCAAGCCCAGATCGTCAATCTTCTCATGGATTTGCAGGACCAGTTCGGCCTTACCTATCTCTTCATTGCCCACGATCTGGCCGTTATCGAGCACGTCAGCGATCAGGTCGCCGTTCTCGAGCACGGCAAACTCGTCGAGGAGGGCACCGCCGACCAGATCACCCGCCACCCCTCCCATCCCTATACCCAACGCCTCCTCGCCTCCGTCCCAGCCCTTTAGTTTCACACCTTCGTTCACGTTCACTTTCACGTTCACGAATTCCTATAGCCTTCAGCCTGTAGCCAGTATCTTAAGACTATGTACGTCCTCGAGACTCGTACGCTGACGAGCGCAAAGCTCGGATTGCCTTCCGCCCAACTCAAGCGTCCAGGCCAACCTCCCGTTCTCCAGGTCTACTCCCCCAAGATTCTACCCCTGCGCAAGCTTCAGGTCCGGCTTAAGGGCCGGATCCGGAAACTTCTCCAGCGCAAGCCGTCCCCGTTCCATCTCCGCATCAGCTACGACCTCGTCGTCACCAGCGACGCCCGCTTCCTACCGAAAGACTTCAAGGGCATCCCCCGTCTCCAGATCCGGGCCGGGCCGGCTTTCGGGACCGGCGAACACGCCACCACCCGTCTCTGCCTTCGCTACGTCGTCCAGTTCATGCGGAAGCATGGGCAGCGCCTCCAATCCTGCCGGGTGCTGGATCTTGGGTGCGGCACCGGCGTGCTGGCCCTAGCGGCCGCCCGGCTTGGAGCAAAGGTCGAGGGATGGGACAGCGATCCCGTGGCCGTGCAGGAGGCGAATCGGAACCTCAAACTCAACCGACTCGGCACCCGCGTCTGTTTTCGGATCCGGGACGTCCTGCGTGACTCGATTCCTCCAGCCCATCTCATCGTCGCCAACCTGTACGACCATCTTCTTCTTCATCTCCTTCCCCGCTTGGAATCCCATCGCCGGGCCGGTACAGCCCTGATTCTGTCAGGCATTTTTAAGGGTCAGGAGAGCGGTATCATCCGCACCGCTCGGAAGCTCGGCTGGCGACTCACCCGCCGTGGCCGCCTCGGCCGCTGGTTCTGCCTCCAGTTCGCTTCAAATTCCTAAACTTCCTTAATCCTAATCCTTATCCTCATCTAATCTGATGCCCTCCCGCCTAATCTTGATAACTGGGTGTTCGAAAGGTCTCGGCCTGGCCATGGTCCGCTCCTTCGCCGCGCTCGGACATACGATCATCGGCTGCGCCCGCAGTGCCCCGGCCATCTCCGCCTTGCAGAAGGAGTTTCCCGCTCCCCACTCCTTTGCCGTGGTGGACGTTTCCGATGCCGCGGCCGTGGAGACCTGGGCCGCCAAGGCGATCACCTCTCACGGTGCCCCGGATCTGCTGCTGAACAACGCCGCCGTCATTCATCCCAACGCCCCGTTCTGGAAGGTTCCGGCCGATCGCTTCAACCGGGTGATCGACGTCAACGTGAAGGGACTCGCCAACGTTCTCCGCTCCTTTCTTCCCTCCATGGTGAAGGCCAAGAAGGGTGTGATCGTGAACTTCAGTTCCGGTTGGGGTCGCTCCACCTCCCCGGAGGTCTCCGGCTACTGCGCCAGCAAGTATGCCGTGGAGGGCTTGACCGCCTCCCTGGCCCAGGAACTTCCCGCCGACATGGCCGCCGTCGCCCTCAATCCCGGGATCATCAACACGGAGATGCTGCAGGACTGCTTCGGCAAGGAGTCCGCCTCCCACTACCCCAGCGCCGAAGAGTGGGCCAAAAGAGCCGTGCCTTTTCTCCTTAAAATCGGCCCCAAGGACAACGGCCACCCCCTCACCGTCCCAGGCATTCCCACGGATTGATTTTTCTTTTTTCGTTCACGTCCACGTTCACGTTAACGAGACTTCCCTCCGCCTCCCGCCTGCCCCTTTCCGCCTACCTCCGGCTCCGCCGCCTCCCCAACGCCCACGCCGCTCCCAGCAATAGCAGCGATCCCACCGAAGGTTCGGGGACCATCTGGATACCCGTGAAGTTCGTGAAGTTCTTTCCAATCAGGCTCAGGTTTCCGTCAATCGCTGAAAAGACGGGGTTCGGCAAGGATCCGCCCGTTGTATCCGACACCATCTCCAGCATCAGGCTGCTGGTATTTCCAAAATAAAGGATAAAAGCACCGGACGGGTCATCTTCATTCCGATTGGATCCGGGACCTGAAAAAAGAAAGGAGGCCCCTTCGTTCACAAAGGTGGTGCCGCCGAGTGATGGCATCCGAAATCCGTAGAAACCATCCGAGAGAGACACCCGGACGGATTCATCCTGGTTGGCCTCCCCATCCACATCATAAATCATCAGGGCAAGATCCGGAAGAATCTTGGCGGTACTGAAGACTCCTCCGCTCTCAAAGAAATCCAGTTTGTAGCGAATTCCCCCCAACCCATAACTTCCGGTTGCCTGATAGCGGTACCCCAGATCTCCGGAGGGTTCGCCGGCCGCCGAACTGTAGTTGGGATACGAATAAAGAAATTGGCTATTTCCAAAGCTGGTGATCGTGGCCCGCATATCGTAGCCCGGAGCGACATCAAGGAAGCGATAGGTGGTCCCCGTGTAAGCCGCTCCCGTGGGCCCGGTGCCGGTAATGTTCGTTCCTTCTACTGGGTTGTTAAATGCCAGGTCCACCAAGGTTTGCGCCGAAAGCCCGAAGGGTAATACAACCGCAGATATGAAAATTTGAAATATCCTCACTAAAATAAAATATCGTCCCACCCAACTTTTCCCATACCCACCATCCGGTATCCCCTTGGGGCACAAGGCCCTAAGAGATTCTTAAAGCTATCTGCAGGGGAGTTCAGGCCTTACCGAGAGGGATTTTTTTAAAAGAGTTTAGTCGCTATTTCAACTTCCCGATCCCGAGAGCCTTCAGGACGGGGGAAATCGTCCGGCTGATCGAATGCAGCAAGCCGCAGCAGCCTACCCCGTTTTGACTGGCCCGGGTGGCGGGGCGACGGTTTCTTTTTTGGGTTCGGCGTGCCGGGGTCTTTTTTCTGCGTTTCATGGCTCCTTTTTCTTTAAGTCTCTGATCTTATCTTTGCACTCGGCGAGTTCAACACTCCAGTCGGCAAAGTGGACCTCGCGGATCTTCATGGCCCTTTCGTAAAACTCCTTGGCGGTTTTGTTGTCCCCGGCCGCTTTGCAGGCATCCCCCAGGATCAGGAGGGTGATGGCCACGTTGGGATGGTCCTTGCCCAGGGCCCGCTCCTGGATCGCCAAAGCGCGCAAACGTTCCTCATACGGGGCCCGGGCGTGGTCGAAATGATTGGTCTTCGCACCGAACACCAGCCGGGAGGGCATCTCCGTCATCTCGAAAATATACTAATCCCTCGCCCGCTCCCCTGCCTATACCGAGCGATGGGGAGAGGCGTTCAGCGCGGCAGGCTGGTGTGCAGATAAATGGAGGCCCGACGGACGAGCTCCGGC
>CAZURF010000115.1:0-3417 GCA_964623555.1 uncultured Akkermansia sp.
CCGAACGAATGGCCGAGTTGCCGCCCTTGGGTGTGAGCCTGCTGGGTGGAGGATCCGGGGTCAGTCCGGATCATGTCCGGGCATTGAAGAAAAAAACCGCCAAGCTCGCCTTGGACAAGGCTGCCCGGAAGGGAGTGGAACCGAGGCGGGAAGAGATCCGGATCTCCACGCCCGACGGGAGCAAGGGGCATAAGAAAGAGGAGTCGATCCTGGACCGGTTCCAGCGGGAGCGGGTTGCGATCGTAGAACTCGACAGTCCGCGGAGTCTGGATATGGGGCCGTTTCTTCAGGCGGCCGAGGAGCTGGTGAAGGCGGGGGCCACGGCGCTGACCTTGGCAGACAATTCCCTGGCCATCCTGCGGGTGGCGAATACGGCGGCGGCCACGCTGCTGCGGGATCGTCTGGGGGTGACCAGTGTCATTCACTTGGCGTGCCGGGATAAAAACCTGATCGGGCTGCAGAGTGAGCTGATGGGTCTGGCGGCTCTGGGGCACCGGCACGTGCTGGCGTTGACGGGAGATCCCTCCAAATTTGGCGACCATCCGGGTGCGACTTCGGTGTACGACGTCAACAGCCTCGGGCTGATCGACTTGATCCGGCAACTCAACGAAGGCCGGAATTCGGCCGGGCGTGAGGTGGGGAAGGGGGCGGAATTTGTGATTGGCGTGGCTTTCAATCCGAACTCGAAAAACTTCGACGCGCAGGTCAAGAAACTGGAGCGCAAAATGGAGCGGGGAGCGCACTTCGTCATGACGCAGCCGGTGTATGAAAAGGCGATGATCCGAAGGATAAAGGAGGCCCTGACCCCCCTGGGCATTCCGGTGTTGGTCGGGGTCATGCCGGTGGTCAGTGCACGGAACGCGGAATTTCTGCATCACGAGGTGCCGGGTATCTCGATTCCCGATGAGGTGCGGGCCAAAATTCGGTCGTTGCCCGAGGGGCCTGCGCAAGCGGAGTACGGCCGGGAAGTGGCGGCGGAGCTGGCACGGGAAGTCGCACAGCACTTCCGTGGAATTTACCTGATCACGCCGATGGTGCGGTCGGGTATGACGGCGCCGATCGTGAAGGAGTTCCTCCAAGCCCGATGAGTGAGATGGTCATCCAGGGGAGCCGGCCGCGTAACGTTGGCTGGCTCCGGGCGGCGGCCCTGCTTTACGGCGATTGGGGCACGAGCAAAGCCTACGTGATTGGTTTGGCGGTGCTGCTGGCGGGTTATGCCGCACCCGTCTATCTGGCCGGCATCGTTGCCCTCACATTTCTGGTGGGTTGGAACTATATCCATGTCTGCAGACTTTTTCCTCAGGGGGGAGGGGTGTATCACTCCGCCCATCTGCACAGCCCTCGGCTGGCAGTTATCGGAGCTCTCCTGCTCTTGGCCGATTATATTGTGACGGCTTCCCTCAGTTGCTATGAGGCTTTTAATTATTTCGGAACCGGGGATTCCACCCGGTGGGCAATCTTGGCGGTGTTCGGCGTCGGTGTGTTGAACTACTTTGGTCCGAGGTTTTCCTCCGGTCTCGCTGTTTATTTGGCTGCACCCACGGTGATTTGTGTCATGACCTTGGTGGGGTTCGGCATCGCGGGTCAACCGGAAATCAACTGGCGTTGGCCGGAAGTGGGTTTTTTGAGGGGCTGGGAACTTTTTGCCGGGATGGTGCTGGCCTTATCGGGGGTGGAGGCCATCGCCAACACGACGGGGGTGATGAAATTGGATCCTGGATCGACCGCGGAACAGCCGTCGGTTCAGCGAGCGGCCCGAAGGGCGATCGGAGTGGTGATGTTGGAGGTCTGTCTGGTCACCCTGGCTCTCGGAGTACTCGCTGCGGGCATGCCGGAGGGAAGCTTCCTGCATCCTGAAGCCTTCCTGAGGCGCATGGCGGAGCATTACGTCCATCCAGCTTTTGGGATGTTGATGGGATGGACGGTGGGTCTTCTGTTGCTTTCGGCGGTGAACACAGCGGTCGTGGCGATGGTGGCGCTGTTGTACAGCCTGGCTCAGGACGGCGAACTCCCCCCAGTTTTTAAGCAGCTCAACGCGTACGGAGTGCCTTGGGTTCCTTTGATTGTGGCCGTGGCCTTGCCGATTCTCGTCCTTGATCTAGCGCCCGGACTGGAGGCGTTGGCTTCTCTCTACGCGATCGGGGTGGTGGGTGCGATCACCCTGAACCTTTGGTCCACCTCCACGGCAAAGGGGTTGCCTTTATCCCGGGGGTCCAGATGGCTGATGCTGGGCACGGCTCTCCTCATGGCCGCCATCTGGGTAACCATCGCGGCCACGAAAATGCATGCCCTTATTTTTGTGGCTTTGATTTGTGGCGTGGGGTTGTTCATCCGGGAGAGGTATCGTTCCAAGTCACGCCCATTGACGGAGGTCTCGGCGGAAGCCTCCGCCGGCATTCCGTTGCGATTGAAGGAGGAGTCCGCCAGTTCCGAGGAAGGGATCGAGGAATCGGGGAGAATCCTGGTGGCGGCACGTGGCATGACGGCAGCGGCCCGCTATGCCATGGAGGAGGCCAAGTTGCGGGGAGCCCGAATGTATTTTCTGTGGGTTCGCGAGGTACAGGTGGCCACGGATGTCAGTGGCAAACTCGAGGATGACAAGGAAGCCAGACGAGTTTTGGAGGAGGTCCGTCAGGCCGCTGCCGAGCAAAAAGTTTTGCTTACGCCTATTTATTGTGTCTCCAACAAGGCGTCGGACATGATTACCGAACTGGCGGCGACTTTGGGGGCGGATCTGGTGGTTCTGGGGGGCTCGCGGCGCAAGCTGCTGGTGAATTTGTTGAGGGGAGACACGGTGCAGCAGGTCTCCCATTCGCTGCCGGAAGAGATTCGGTTGGTGGTGGTCGGGTAGCTTAGGTGGAAGCCTGGATCCAGCGGGCGTAGGTGGCGGCGGCGCGGCCGGAGAGAGTGACGAGTTCCGGACAGTCGTAGGGATGGAGCCGGAACCAGAGTTTCTCGAGTGCCACGGCTTGGCGGGCGGAGGTTTTGGCGAGGAGAAGAAACTCTTTGGATTTTTCCCGTTTCCCCTTCCAGAGGTAGTGCGACTCCATGAGAGGTAGAATCTGGACGCAGGCGGCAGCACGGGCCGTCAAGGCCGCGCGGGTGAGGCGGAGGGCGTCAGATTTTTTGGAGGTCGTGGTGAGGAGGAGGGAGATTTTCAAAGGCCGGTTACGTTGACGATGACGTTTACGAGGGAAACCGAGCTTTAGGATTTGAGAAAGAAGCCGCGTTGTTTTTCCGAGATGGGGAGTCCGAGTCGCTCCATGGCGGCGAGCAGGTCGATCCAGACGAGCCGCTTGAGGGCCATGTCCTGGTTATGGAGCAGGTAACTGGGATGGAAGGTGGGGCGGACGGGAACACCGTCGAGTTCCAACCAGCTGCCCCGAAGCCGGGAGATGGGCGTTTTTTGCGGTCCGA
>CAZURF010000116.1:0-3403 GCA_964623555.1 uncultured Akkermansia sp.
AGCCTGGATCTTCACCCTCTCCTGCTTGAGGTCGAGGCTGGTGGCGGCCGGACTGCGCAGCTGCTTGGCCCGGGTACCCAGGCCCTTGTACCGGGAGTTCCAGTCTTTTTCGAAGTCGTGCCAATCCTTGAGTTTTCGCTCAATCCAGCCGAACTGTTCCGGCAATTTGATGCTGGGCGGGGCGCGGTAGAGAGCCAACCGGAACTCGTTGGCTGAAATCTCCGGTTGCTGGAGATCCTCGCTCTCCTCCGGATGGTAAAACAGCCCGAGCGCCCGGGCCCGGTCCTCAACCTCGTCCAAAAAGGTTTTGCGCCGGTCGTCAAACTCCTGGTCTAGCACCCCCGCCTCTTCCAGCCACAGCTTGCTTACCGAGGTCCGGTAATCCTCGTACACCTGCTTGGCCTGACTGCTCTCCTGCCCCAGCGCCTCCTGCACCATCCGCACTTTTTCCGCCGTGCCCGCAGCATCCGCCTTTGCCAGGACCAACGTCCGCTCAATCTCCCGGATCTGCGGTCGTAACGGCGCCAATCTCCGGCCGTAATCCCGCCGTAATCCCGCCAGTCGCTCCGTGAAGTCGTACAGCACCAGCACCTCCGGCTTATCCCCCAGCCGCACCTCATCCAGTTGCACCCGCACCCGCACCACGGTCTTTCTCCACTCCACCCAGACTCCGTAAAGAATCATCACACCGATCGCCGCCCCGATGGCGATCCAAACGTTGCGGTTCCAACCCCGCGCCACCTCCCACGCTCTCTGGCCCAAGTCTTTGAGAATCCGACCGGCCCCGACGCGCTCCTGCTCCGTGGCCGTGGAGACACCCTGTCCGGCGGGCTCCGCCGAGGGCTTGGGAGCCAAAATCCGGCGCCGGACCCTGGGTTTGTCCTCTTCGACCCGGGTGACCTTGAGCCGGAGCTTTTTCTTGGCGGTCTCGACTTCGCCGCCCGCCGGAGGCGGAGCGTTTTCCTCGGCCATGGTCAGCGCTCTTCCGGATAGCTACCGAGCACGCGCAGGTCCTGGGTCTGCTTCCGCAAAGCCGCCAGGGCCCGCAGGAACTCCGGCCGGTCCGCATGCCCGCGCACATCCACGAAAAAGACATACTCCCACGGTTTTCCGGGGGCCGGCCGCGACTCCACTTTCAGCAGGTTCAGCTTCCGGGCGGAAAAGATGCCCAGGGCCCGGTGCAACGCCCCCGCCCGGTGGGGCAGGCTGAACACCAGACTGGTCCGGTCCTTCCCCGTCGACGGCACCGGGTCCTGCCCCAGCACCAAAAACCTGGTCGTGTTGCCAACGCGGTCCTGCACGTCGCGCTGCCGGATCCGGAGTTTGTAAATTGTCGCCGCCAGCGGGCTAGCGACGGCGGCCGCTGACTGCTCCCGGGTGGCCCGGCGGGCGCCTTCAGCCGTGCTCGCCACCTCCACCAACCGGGCCTCGGGATGATGCGTTGCCAACCAGTGCCGGCACTGCGCCAGTGCCTGCGGATGGCTGTAGACCACCCGGATCGGACCCTGGGCCGACCGGCTCAACAAGGCGTGCCGCACCGGCAGATAAATCTCCCCGCAGATCCAGGCGCAGGTGTCGAGCAGGGCATCCTGCGTCGCCCCCACGGATCCCTCCCCCGAATTTTCCGCCGGAACCACCCCGGCATCCACTTCTCCGCGGTCCACAGCGGAAAAGATCTCGGCGATGGTCAAGCAAGGGACCAAGTGCGCGGAAGAGCCGAATCTCGCCTTCGCCGCCTGATGGCAATAGGAGGATTCCGGTCCGAGAAAGGCGACCCGGACGCCTCCCTGGGCCTCCCGGGCGCTGGAAAGGATTTCCCGGTAGATCGAGTGCAAAGCCTGCCGATCCAGCACACGGCCCGCCTTGGCCTCCAACCTCCGTAACAGGCTCGCTTCCCTTGCCGGCGCCAAGATGGAAAATCCATCCTGACGTTTCAGACGGCCGATTTCACGCGCGATCCGGGTCCGTTCCGCCAGCAAACGGACCAACTGATCGTCTAGCCGGTCAACTTTGCGTCGCAGGCTCGCCAACTTCACGGATTAGCTCCTCCTGTTTGGGTCCCGCCGGATCGGCCGGGGCCGGTAATTTCACCCGCCGCAACTCCTCCGAGTTCGGCAGCTCCTCCAAATCCCTCAATCCGAAATGCTCGAGAAATAGGGGGGTCGTCCCGTACAGAATCGGTCGGCCCGGCGCGTCGCTGCGGCCCGTGATCTTGGCGATTCCCCGCTCCACCAAAGTGTCCAACGTGCCACTACAGTCCACGCCGCGCACCGCTTCGATCTCCGCGCGGGAGATCGGCTGCCGGTAGGCGATCACCGCCATGGTTTCCAGGGCTGGCGGGCTCAGCCGCGGCGGCCGCACCACGCCCTTCAATTTTGCCACCCAGCCGGAAAGTTCCGGGGCCGTGCCGATGCGAAATCCGCCGGCCACCTCCCGGAGAATCAGTCCCCGCGCCGGCAGCGCCTCAGCCAGCTTCGCCAACTCCTCCCGCACTTCTTCTTCCTTGGCGTCCGGAAAGCCCTGCCCCCCTTCCGGGCCCTCCTGCAAAAGGGCGGCCAGCCGCTTCGGCTCCATTGGCTCGGTCGCCGCGAACAACAACGCTTCCAATACTCTGGCCCACTCCATAGATCAGCCTCCTACGCTGGGGATTCGCCGGACGGTTGGCCAGTCCCATCCCCCTCGCCTTCCGTGAGAACGGGGGCGGTGGCCATGCCTTCCGGCACCCGCTGGATGTAAATCGGCTGGATGGGTCCGTCCTGCCTGGCCATCAACTGCCGAAGCCGGATCAACTCCAGGAGAGCCAAAAAGGTCACCACCACCTCCCCACGGGATGACATCGAGCGGAACAGATCCTCGAACAAGACCTCCTCCCCCACCGGAACACGGTCGAGGAGGAACTCGATCTTCTGCCCAACAGTAAACTCCTCCTCCACGAACCGGCCCGTTCGGGCCCTTTCCTCCACCCCGCGCAGCACCTTCTGGAAGGCCCACACCAAATCGAACATGGAGACGTTGCCCGGCCCCTGCATCGCCTTGGGAGCCGCCACCCGCTCCGGCGTCCGCCCAAAAATTTTTGAGTGCAACGCCTCACGATCCCCCAGTTGCCCGGCGGCCTCCTTGAATTTCCGGTATTCGATCAGCTGCCGGATTAATTCCCACTTCGGATCCTCCTCCTCGACTTCCTCCGGCGGCCGATCCTGCACCGGCAACAGCGTCCGGCTCTTCAGATAGAGCAGCGTTGCCGCCATCACCAGGAACTCCCCCGCGACGGCCAGGTTCTCCTCCTTCATCTTGTCGAGGCGCGCCAGGTACTGCTCCGTCAGCTTTTCCAGCCGGATATCATAAATGTCCATCTCCTGCTCCTTGATCAGGTGCAGGAGCAGGTCGAGGGGCCCCGTGAAGG
>CAZURF010000117.1:0-2822 GCA_964623555.1 uncultured Akkermansia sp.
CTTTGGCCCCGGGGGCGCACGTGTTGCGGGTCTACGCGGTAAAGCCGGACGGAAAGATGCTGGCGGACCCGGAAGCCCGCGCACGGGTGAATTTCTACGTGCGGAGGAAGGATTTTTCCAACTTTCAACCGGAGGATCATCCCTACCTGACGGTGAACCTGCCCAAGGCCGGAACGGCCTTTCCGGATGCGGAGGGGAAAGTGTGGCTGGATTTCCATGCCCATAATGTGACGCTGTCCAAGGAAGGATACCGGGTGCGCTTCTCCCTGGACGGAGTCGAGACCATCCTGCCTTCCGGGGAGCCGTATGCGTGGACGGGATTATCCGAGGGACGGCACCGGCTGGTGGTGGAGCTGATCGACGAGGAGGGGGATCCGGTTTCGGAGATCTTTGCGCGGGTGGAGCGGAGCTTCGAGATCCCCCGGATGGTCAAGGCAGTCAATCCGCAGCAGGTGGATGAGGCGAATCTGTGGTTGCGGCGCGAACGGTAGTGGCTCCAGCTCGAGCCGACGGGCAGCGGGATCCTGCTCGCCGTTTACGTTCACGACAAACCGCCAAGTTCGTTGCTTTGGGTTGATGGGGCGGGGCATAGTTTCTTGATGATTCCGAATGTCGTGTGGTCGTTGCCGGACCTGATGATTGTTGCGCTTTTCTTTGCGTTGTTTGCCACGTTGGGCCTGTTGATTCCGCGGTTAGGGCAGCGTCTTTACGGCCGCATGGCGAACGAACCGGAGACCCGGTTGGTGGACCGGACCCAGCGGGGGCTGCGGGCTTTTCTGGTCTTTCTGCTGGCCCTGACCCTGAACGACGTCCGCGAAAAGTTTGTCCGGATGGACGGGGAGGCCTCGCGGGAAGCAGGGGAAATCAAACAACTCCACCGTTTGCTGGAGATCGACTCCTCGGTCCAGGCCCGACGGGAGCGGGAGCTGTTGCGGGACTACGCCGGGGCCATTGCGGAAGATGAGTGGAAAACCCTGGGGTCGAACCCCCCGGCACTTTCCCCTCGGGCCGATGGAATCCTCGCGGAGCTGCGAGAGTTGGCCAAAACCAGGGCGATGGCGGAGAGCAACAGGGAAGGAAACGTCCTGTGGACCGGACTGAACGAGCTGGAGGATCTGCGGCAGGCGCGGCTGCAAAAAGCGAGCTCCTCGACG
Organism: uncultured Akkermansia sp.; assembly: GCA_964623555.1. Lineage (GTDB taxonomy): Bacteria > Verrucomicrobiota > Verrucomicrobiia > Methylacidiphilales > Verrucolacustridaceae > Verrucolacustris. The sequence continues at coordinate 1,155 of CAZURF010000117.1, forward strand.
GCTCCGCTTTTCTGGATCGTGATCGGGTTGATGATTTTTCTGGAATGCCTGATGACCACGGAATCGAAAATGACCCTACGGCGGAAGGTGACCTTGGGGGGTTATTACGGGTGTCTGGGGATGATCGTGGCCCTGATCCTGATCTTTGAGCGGCCTTTCAGCGGGGCGACCCGGCTCTCGGCGGAACCGTTCCGCCAGGTGTCGGAACTCCCCGGTCCTTAACTCGCCTGACGGAGACGCGCCTGCATCCGGCGCATCGAGAGGGCGCCGGCGCGTGAGGAGTCGCGGAAGCCGGCCAGGTGCAGAATTCCGTGGAGGACATACGTCAGCAGCTCTTCGCGCAGGGTGAGCCCGTGGCCGCGGCAGAGGGCGGCGGCGACTTCGGGGCAGACCACAATCTCCCCGTGGGGAAAAGCGAGGACGTCGGCCGGGGAAGGATCGCCGAGATGTTGGTCGTGGAGGCGGCCGCTTTCCCGGGCGGAGACGAGAACGATCCCCAGTTCCGCAGGAAGTCGCCGGAGCCGTGGGGCGGGAAGGCGGCGCAGGGCCGCGTCCACCTTACGACGCAGGTAGGCGAGATTCGGGGGATGCCGTCTTTGACGGTTGATCCACCGAAGGATCGGTTTTTTTGGAGCCACGGCGGTCCTTGGGGTAGCGGATACGGGGGCGAAGCAGGTTTTCCACGCCTTCGGCGAGGGCCCGGCGGGCCGCCTGCCACTGGGATGGGGTCAGTCCGGAGTCCGACCAGTAGCCTTCCTGGTCGCGGTCCTCGAAAAGATGGTCGACGAGTTTGGCGGCGTCCCCGGGCGCGGGTTTTTCCAGGGTACGGGAGGCAGACTCAGCGGCATCGGCGAGGGAGAGAATGGCTGTTTCGGGGGATTGGGGGTTGGGGCCGGGATAGCGGAAGGAGGATTCATCCACCTCGGGAATATCCTCCTCACGGAGGCGCAGGATTTTTCCACCCGAGCGGGCGTCTTTTTCCTGCTGGAGGGCGCGCTGGTAAAAGTACCAGACAAGGCTGCGGCCGTGGTGTTCGCGGATGGCCTCGCGGATCCGCCGGGGCAGGCGGTGCTGACGGGCGAGGGCCACGCCGTCCTTCACGTGCGAAAGGATGATGAGTGAACTCATGGAGGGCGGCAGGGTCGCGTGGGGGTCGGGGTTGGCCGAGGTGAAATTTTCCGTGAAGTATTCCGGATTCTTCAGTTTTCCGATGTCATGAAAGAGCGCCATGGCGCGACAGCCACGGGGATTGGCGGCGCCGGATGCGGCAGCGGCGGCCTCAGCCAGATGGCCGACGAGAACACTGTGGAGGTAGGTGCCGGGGGCTTCCAGCGCGAGGCGCCGGAGGATGGGGCGGTCAAGACTGGTCAGTTCCAGCCAGGAAAGATCGGTGGTGCGGTCGAAGATCGTTTCGAGGAGGGGGAGGAGGGCCCCCACGATAATGGCCCCAAGCAACCCCATGGCGGCGGCGGAGACGGCCTCGGCCAAAATCACTTCCCAGGTGACGGTGAAGGAGAATCCGGCGCCGAGCACGGTGGAGAAGAGTGCGACCAAACCGATACCGGCGCCGGCCCGGAGCAGATCCGACCGCCGGTAGATGTGGCGGGAGAGAATGACCGCTCCCAGACCGGTGGTGAAGGAGGCGACCAGATAGCGGTGGTCGGCGCG
>CAZURF010000117.1:2832-3359 GCA_964623555.1 uncultured Akkermansia sp.
CACCAGGACCACGAGGAGGGAGCCGGCGCGGGGTCCCACCAGGGTGGTCAGGGTGAGGGCCGCCAAGGCGGGTGGAAGCAAATAGGTGCCGGCCCCGAAGGCGTTTTGCGGGGCCAGCCGCAACAGGAGAAGGATGAACGCGAAGTTTCCGACGAGAGTCAAAAGGAAGAGCCCGAGCAGGCGGTTCCGGACAAAGGCCTCCGGAAGCACCAGGGAAAGAATCAGCGGCAGCACGAAGGTGGTGAAAAAGACCGCGATCCATGCCGCCGGCGTATGGGCGGCGGGCGTCAGCAAGGAGAGGCCGTAGGCCAGGATGCCGGAGAAGAGGAACAGTCCCGCGCGAAGGCGGGCATCGGAATCGAGGAGGTTTTCGTGGATGGCCCGCCCGACGAGCGGCACCGGGGAGCTCACAGGGTCAGGCTGGTTTGGCGGGCGCCCCGGTGCTCCTTGTAGGCGCGGACGATTTTTCCGACGAGTTCATGGCGGATCACGTCGGTGTCCTCGAAACGGACGAAGCCGATGCCGTC
>CAZURF010000118.1:0-3306 GCA_964623555.1 uncultured Akkermansia sp.
CCAGCTTTTCCTGGCGGGTGTCGCGGGCGAGGTCCCGGTTGAACCAGGTGCAGGCTAGGATCAGCAGCACGATGGTGGCGGTCAGGACCGCCCCCATCGTCAGGTAGTTGGCCGCAATGCTCGAGCCGTCGATCCGCGACCCGTCGGGGCCGGTACGGTCCCGGAAAAAGAGGATCCAGGCACAGCCGCCAAAGAGGAGATTGATGACCATAAAGAAAGCACTTCGGATTCCCTGAAGGCGGGAGCGATCCTCATAATCCGGACATAACTCAAAACCCATGGCCACATAGGGAACACCGAAAATGGTGACCGCCGTCCGCATCAAAAGATTGGATGCCACCGCCATCGTGAACAGCCCCCAGGCGGGCCAACTGCCCGGTGGCAGAATCCAGATCGAAAAGAAGGCCGGCGCCAACAGCAGGCCGCCCACCAGGACGTAGGGGAGCCGTTGCCCCCAGCGGGAGCGGGTGTTGTCGGAAATGTGCCCCATCAGGGGATCGGTGATCGCGTCGTAAAATACGGAAATGCTCAGGGCCAGTCCGGCCATGCCGGGCCCGAGGCCGAGCACAGAGGTGTAGTAAAGGAGGGCAAAGTTGGCGACGCCCGCAAAGGCGATGCAGCTCGCCCCGTCCCCAAGAGCGTAGCCCAGCAGGCGCCAGGAAGAGACTCGCGTTTTGGAATGGGGTTGGGAAGGCTTCACGGGCAGTTCAAGGAGCGGTCGGACGTCTGGAAAGGAAGGGCATCATCAGAATGCGTTTAACTTTCCCATCATACGGAAGGGGATCCGGCATTGCACCGATCTTGTTGCCAAACATGAGCATAATCCCGCCAAGGATGCCATCGGTTTCGGGTGCCATGCTTCTTGGTTGTGGAGCCGTCATAAACCAGGGGGCATTCCGAGGGGCAGCCGGATCCAGGCCAGGCCGATGCTTCGTCTCATGTGGTCGGTGCTCTCGCCTCCCGGGGCGTCGTACAGCATGGCCAGACGGTCCCCTACCCGGTGGACCGTCGGCATGCCGATGCACCGTTTCGACCAGGAACAGTTTTTGCCGTCCAGCACCACGGCCTTGTGCGACGAATGCCAACGGGTCGGATCCTTGCTCCAGTACATCCAGACGGCATCGGTGAACTCGTGGCAGCGCGGCTGACCGGGATCCGCAACACAGCCGATGTGGTTGGTGAAAAGAAACCAGGTCGCAATCGAATCCTCGTAGTAAAGGGAGGAGTTTTCGATCTGCTCGCTCAAGGGCAGCATCGGTTGATCCTCCACCTGCCAGGATCCGTTGAGGTCGCGGGTCCGCGCCAAGCCCAGCGTGCGTAAGGCACCGGGGCCACCCTCGCGACGGGCCGCTTTCGCCTCGGGGAGGTCGGGAACCCCGGCCGGGGGCTCGCTGCCCGGCATGGTGCTGACCGCTGCGCTATAAAACTGCAGGTACTCCCCTTGGTGACGGAGAATCGCCCCGGGGCTGGCCGTGGCCTGTCGAAAGGTGCCGGGCTTCACGTCAAACGGACACACCTCACGCTGCTTGGTCCAGGGACCGCGTAGCGAGGGGGCATGCGCCTTGAGCGTCCGGTAGGGAAAGTCAGGAACGAAGTCAGGCGCCGGCCAGCAGTTGGGAGTTCCCAGGTAAAACATGTGCCACGTGCCGTCCTCCGCCCGCACGGTCCAGGGCGCGGAGGCGGAACGTGAATCCGGTTCACCGGGTTTGCCGAAATCCAAGACCGGCCCCAACCGCTCCCATTTCCGCAGATCCTGGCTGATCGCAAGGCAGGCCAGCCAACCCTTGGGGCCCGATCCGTCGTAAAACAGATGATACGTCCCCTCCTCCTCCACCAAGATGGCCTCCCGGCATCCAAGGTAGTCACAGGATTCCGGCCCTTGCCCAAAAGGAAGCACCACGCCCTCATCTTCCGCCTCCAGCCGCCACCGGCACGCCGGGCGGCCGTCCACATAGGAGACGGGTTCGATGGCTTGGTAGCGGGAGGGCGGCAACGTTGGTGCGGAGGGACGACTCAACCGGAAGCGCCCAACCGCTTCCCGCTGACGGCACCAAAGACATCCCTGACCGCCTCCAGATATTTCATGCCGTGGACGGTGTCCGGCTCCAGATAACTCCCTTCCGTCCACTCGTTCCAACTGTTGATGTTGAGAATCCGATGGGGCGCGGGCTCGTGCCGCAGACGTTCCCTGGTCTTCTCCAGCGCCTCGCGGAAACGCTCGGGGGTGTTGCCGCTGATCACATGGGTGAACGGATAACCAAAATTGCCGAATCCATCGTCGTGGTGCGTCCGCGGGGTGCTGTCCCAGCCCATCGAGACGTTCGGGTAGTACGGCTGGGGAAAGTCCTTCTTCATCTTGTCCCAGTGCCGGAAATATTCGTCACGCACGTGGTTGAAATCGGTCTGCTCCTTGGGCATCTCCGCGTGGTGGATCCAGACGTACGAGGTCACGGAGTCGAAGCCCAGCTCCTTCACCACGTGCACCGGATCGGCCGGGGTCTCCTGCCACGGCATCACGGTTTTTCCCCAGACCACCGCATTGAGATGCAGGTCGGGAAAACCGGCCCGGCGCGTCTTTTCGCGAAACTCATCCAAAGCGGCGCGCGCCGCCGCCAACGAGGGGAATCCCGCGATCAGCTTCGACAGGTCGTAGAAGGAAAAGTAGGGCCGGCCCTCAATTTTCCAGTAGGAAGGGTGCAGAAAATATCTTTCGATGACGTGATCGCAGATCTTTGCGAAGTTGGTCGGGGTCACCACCCCGGGATAGAGGAGTTCCCCCGCTACCCCACGGCGTGCGGGAAAGATTTCGATCCAGTCGTGGTTGGCCCACATCAGGGCAAACTTAAGCCGGTCGCGGTTCGTCGCCCCAAAGAAACCCCGGTCCACCGGCCGGTCGAGAAACGGCCCGTCGTTGTAGTGGTACCAGTCGAAGAGAAAGACATCGATGCCGTGGTCGGCTGCCGCGGCGATCTTGCGCTCCATCACCTTGGGGTCCGACTCGTCCTCGTAGCCCCAAAGCGGAACCTTGGGCTGTGCATGGCCCGGGTAGCGGGGCCGGGCCGCCTTCACCAACTCCCACTCCGTCCACCCCCTGCCCTTCTGGGCTTCGTTGCGGGGATCGCCGGGATGGTAGTTTCCGAAATAGTAGACCGCCACAGTGCACTCCTTCTCCCGCTTAGGGACGAAGGCCTTGGAGGAGGCCGGCTGGCAGGAAGCGGTCATGAATCGTTTTCCGAAAAAGTTTTCATGAGGGTTCAGCCGGAGTCCCGCGGAAAAATCAGCACTTTCTTGCCGAAGTCCGAAACG
>CAZURF010000119.1:0-3297 GCA_964623555.1 uncultured Akkermansia sp.
CCCTCACCTCGCCCGAAGGCGTCGCCTTCGCCCGACGCCAAGGGCTTCATCTCGCCGTCCTCGCCCGGGAGCTCTCCCTGCGGGAACTGGCCAAGTTTCCCGCAGCCACCGACCCCACCGGGCTTCCCCTGGAGGTCTTTGTCCACGGAGCGCTCTGCGTCGCCTACTCCGGCCAGTGCCTCACCAGCGAGGTTCTCGGCCGACGCAGCGCCAACCGGGGCGAATGCGCCCAAGCCTGCCGGCTTCCGTACTCCCTGGAAGTGGACGGTCAGACCCGTGACCTTGGCGACCGATCCTATCTCCTCTCGCCTCAGGACCTGGCTGCGGTCGACGAGATTCCGGAGTTAATCCGGCTAGGCCTCCGCTCTTTCAAAATCGAGGGACGTCTCAAATCTCCCGACTACATCACCGCCGTCACCTCGGTCTACCGCAAAGCCATCGACCGTGCCTTAGCGGCCCAACCGGCACCCGCCTCGGCCGAAGACCGATATCGTCTGGAGATCACCTTTAGTCGGGGCCTTTTTTCGGGCTGGTTTCACGGGGTCGACCACCAACAACTGGTCCACGCCCGCTTCGGAAAAAAGAGGGGCCCCCTCGCCGGACGGATCGCCCGAACGGGACCCGACTGGGTCGAGCTGGAGAACTCCCTTGTCAGTCTGAGCCCTGGCGACGGCGTGGTCATCGACCGGGGGACCGACACCGAGAACGAACCGGGCGGCTTTCTTTTCGGCGTGAAGGGCAACCGGCTGCTGTTCCGCCGGGGTTCCCTGCCAGCCGAGACCGCCAAGCCCGGTGATCGGGTCTGGAAAACTCGCGACCCCCAACTGGAAAAACAGCTCAAGGCCGAGCGAGCCAAGGAGGTGCCCGCCGCCACGACCGCCCTCGACCTGCAAATCTCCGGCCGAACCGGCCAAGCTCTCAAGATCCAAGCCAAGGTGGGCAACCGGGTGGAATCCATCCAGTCCTCCATCCCTCTTGCCACCGCCAAAAATCGGCCTCTCACGGAAGAGTCATTGCGGGATCAGTTGGCCCGGCTAGGCGGCACACCCTTTCACCTTGGCCAGCTCACCCTCGATCTACCGGAACCAGTCATCCTTCCCGTTTCCGAACTCAACCGCCTCCGCCGCGACCTTATCTCCCGTCTTATCACATCAAAACAATCATCACACATTCCTAGGAAAGCCGTCGCGCAAGCGAACTCCTCACAAACTGCGGAGCAGGACACCCGCTTGGGCGGGGGTGGGTCTGAGGGGGCCAATGTAGGACAATCTAGCAGGCCGATCCTGCCCGGCCTTCTTGCGCCCATTGCCGCCAAGCGGGTCGTCGAAGGGATCATTCAACTCTCCGTCCTTTGCCGAGACCCCGCCCAAGCAGAAGCCCTCCTTACTGAATCACCCGATCTGCTCTATCTCGATTTTGAGGATCTGAGGCGCTTCGCCCCTACCGTCGAAGCCATCCGCAAAAAGTCCAAGGTCCCGATCTTCCTTGCGACTCCCCGCATCCAAAAGGCGGGCGAAACGGGCTTCTTCCGTGTGATTGAAAACGCAAAGCCGGACGGGGTCCTCATCCGCAACCTCGGCGGCCTCGACCATTTTCGTTCCCTCCAAATTCCCATGGCGGGCGACTTCTCCCTGAACGTCGCCAACCCGCTCTCCGCCGATCTATTTATTTCCGAGGGACTCCGCACCCTCACCCCCAGCTACGACCTCGATATCGGCCAGATCCTCGAACTGCTCCGCATGGCCCCGCCGGCATGGTTCGAACTCACCCTCCACCAGCACATCCCGATGTTTCACATGGAGCACTGCGTCTTCGCGGCCTTTCTCTCCAAGGGAAAAGATCACCTCACCTGCGGTCGCCCCTGTGACCACCACCGGATCGCCGTCCGCGACCGCATCGGCGAGGCCCACCCCATTCGCGCCGACGTCGGTTGCCGCAACACCGTCTTCAACGCTCGACCCCAATCCGGAGTGTCCCACCTGCCCGACCTTCTCAAGGCCGGGCTGCAAAAATTCCGGGTTGAACTGCTGGATGAATCCCCTGAAGAGGCGGTCCGTCTACTCCAGGCTTACCGGGATGCCCTCACGGGTAGAAATGATCCCCGACGACTTGCCAAATCCCTCGGAGCCCGCGACCAACTCGGAGTGCTCTCCTCCCGACCCGCTTCGTAAACGTCATCGTAAACGTACACGAACGCCGGGCTCACCCGGATTTCCGTGTTAGCTTCTACTGCCCCTGCCCACGACTGAAGCCGGGTTTGCCGTCGAAGTTGTAAAGATTCTCCACCTTGACCCACTCCACGCCGGCCTTCTGGATCCGGTTTAGAAGCTTCTCCAACGCATCATGGCTGATGGCTCCTGGCTTATCCTCGGGAAGCTGAAATCGGCACCGGGTTTCGTCTACGGTAAAGGTTTCTGCCATTCCGCCCGGCCAAACCTTCATCCCCCGGTTGGAAAGCATCTCCAGCTTCATCCCGTCGGCGGCCAGCGGCTGCAGCTTGGCGGCCAACTGGTCCATCGTGCCCGCCGGCCAAAACACAAAAACGTCCGCCCCCACCAGCTCCCGCTTGGCGGTATCCCGCTTGTAAGGAGGCCGTGTGGTCAGCGGCCGAGTCGGCGCCTTGGAATAGTCCACCCGTTTCAGTTTCGTCGGCTTTTGCCCGATCCGGGCCACCACTGCCTGACCAAACTCTTTGGTCCCCACCTTCTGCTTGGAAACACCCTCGCGGAAAATGTCATAGGTGTGCACCCCGTCCTCGATCGTTTTGAGCCAGGCGTTGTGCACCTTTTCAGCCACGTCTGCCTGACCGATATGGACCAGCATCTGAACCGCCCCCAGGAAGAGCCCGGAGGGATTCGCCAAATTCTGCCCAGCCCGTCGAGGGGCTGAACCGTGGATCGCCTCAAACATTGCACAGCCGTCCCCGATGTTGGCCGAGCCGGCCAAACCGACCGAGCCGGCAATCTGCGCCGCCACATCGGAAAGAATGTCCCCGTACAAGTTCGGCATCACGATCACATCGAACACCTCGGGCGTGTCGGCAAGCTTGGCGGCGCCGATGTCGACGATCCAATGCTCCTTCTCGATGTCGGCATACTCTGCGCCGATCTCGTCAAACACCTTATGAAAAAGACCGTCGGTCATCTTCATGATGTTGTCCTTGGTGAAGCAGGTCACTTTCTTGCGGCCGTAAGCGCGCGCATACTCAAAGGCGTAGCGCACGATCTTCTCGCAACCGGGACGCGAGATCAGCTTGAGGCACTGGGTGACATCATAAGTGCGGCGGTGCTCGATCCC
>CAZURF010000120.1:0-3255 GCA_964623555.1 uncultured Akkermansia sp.
CTCGGTCGAAACCGAACACCAGCGAAATGCCCAACACCAGTGTGGCAAAGAAAAAAGAGAGCGGGCCACGCCAGTCGCTTTCCGGGGCCGCTTGGGGAGTGGAAGGTGCGAGGCCCGCTGGAGTCTGCTCAAAGGAGGGCAGCGAATCCTGGTCCAACCGCGGGCGGGCGGGCATGGCTTTGGGCACCTTGCCCTCGGTCAACCGCCCGGAGGTCATCTGGAGCACGCGGTCGGCCAAGGCGGCCAGATTGTCGCCGTGGGTCACCGCGAGGATGGCCATCTTTCTTTCGTCCCGGAGCTCGCGGAGAAGCTGGAGAATCTCCTCCTCGGCCAGGGGGTCAAGATTGCTGGTTGGCTCATCCAAAAGCAGAAGGGCCGGGCTGTGCTGGAGAGCGCGGGCGAGAGCCACGCGGCGCTGCTGTCCGCCGGACAACTCCTGGGGAAAGGCGTCCCATCTTCCACCCATCCCCAAGCGGGTGAGCAGTTTTTCGGCGCGATCGTAGGCTTCCCGAGGGGCATCACCCGCGAGGATTCCCGGGAGGGCGGCGTTATCGAGGGCGGTCAGTCCCGGAAGCAGGGAGTTGGTCTGTAGGAGAAAACCGATCCGCCGGGACCGGATCCTGCCCAGTTCGCGGCGGGAAAGGGCCAGCAGATCCGTTCCTTCCAGTTCCAGCGAGCCGTCATCCGGCCGGGCGAGGGCACCGAGCAGGGCCATGAGCGTGGATTTGCCGGAACCGGAACGTCCGCAGACCGCAACAAACTCCGCCGCGCCGATTTCCAGAGAGACGGACTCCACGGCCGTGACGGAGCCGCGGCGGGTCGGATAAATCCGGGAGAGGTTGCGGGCGCGCAGGACGGTCTTCATTCGCGGCCGTCCCGGATAAGTTGATAAAGCTCTCGGCCCGCCAACCGCCAGGCGGGCAAGAGAGCGCCGAGCCCGGCCACAACTGAGCAAAGCAGCAGGCTCACCAAGGCGGGAAAGAGCAGTGAGGAGAGGGCGGGAGCCGTGAAGTCGATCCCGCGGGAAACCAGCAGGTAGCCGAAGGAACGGGCAAAGACGGCGAGACCCGCCGCTCCGACCAAGACTCCCAACAGAGCTCCGAGGAGCGCGCAGAGCGCGGCCTCGGCTGCCAGCCAAAGGGAGAGCCCGGTACGGGAAAGTCCCATGGCGAGAAGGAGGCCCAGCTCGGACCGCCTTTCCAAAACGACCCCGGCGTAGACGCCGAGTGTGAGCAGGCCAGCCATGGCCAGACCGGTCAGGGTGGCGAGAAAGGAGCCGGCCAGAATGGTGCGGATGGCCTGCCGCACCTGGATGCCGAGCCCGGAACCGGTGATGACCTGAAGCGAGGGTTGGGAGGCGAGGGCAAAGCGGACCGCCCCGGCTTCCGCACCCGGACGCAAACGGAGCAGAAGGGCGGAAGGTTCGGGCGACCCGGAGAGGACGGAGTGACCGCCCAGGTTCCGCGTAAAAGTTTCAAATGATCCAAAAATGGAGCGCTCCATGGGGCCCACCCCGGACAGGCCGAGCTTTCCCCACACCACGAGCGAGTGACCCCGGAAAGAGATGGCTGAGCCCACGGGCTCGGGCCGGCGGCCGCCCACGATGACATCGCCGGTGCGGAAAGGGCGGTCAAGACGGGTCCGAACCCAAGGCAAGACGGTGATATCGTTTTGGGGATCGAAGGCGACGAGCTCGGTCTCCCCGTGGCCCTCATCCGACTCAACCGTGAAGGAACGCTGGGTGGCGATCGTTTCGAGGCCGGGAATTTTCCGAAGCACGGGAAGGATGCCGGGATCCAGTGCGGCCGAGCCCGGCTCGCCCGTGAGGAGGGCGGCGGTGAGATTGTGGGTGACGCCCTTGGGCAGGATGAGGACGTCCGCGCCCAGGCGGTTGAGGGAGTTCTCCAGCCCTGACTGGATGGTCTGGCGGAACACGAGGGACAGGAAGATGGAAGCCGAGCCGATCGCCACGGCGGTGGAGAGAAGAAAAATCCGCCCGGGACTGCGACGAACCTCCTGCAGGAGCAGGCGGAGACCGAGCGGCAGGAGCGTCAAGACGGGCCGGGCGTCAGACCGTGCAGCTGCGGCTGAACTTCATCTCTTCCACCTTGGAGGGAACGATGACGCAGTCGTGATGGCCGCCGAAGTTGGGCATGTAGCCGACCTGCTCTAGGGTGTCTTGGCGGAAGACAAAGGCACCGGACTCCATCCGCTGAAACCCGGAGAAAATGATGAGGGCGTACTTGCCATCGTAGGTGGTGGCGGTGGTCTGGGTGTCGACGCCGACGTTGCGGAACTTCTTGATGACCTTCCAGTCCCGGGTGGAGACCACGTAGACATCGGACTTCATGGGTTTCGGGCGGAGGACGGTGAAGAAGCATTTGGAGCCGTCGATGGAGAAGTTCACGTGGAACGGGGAGGGGTATTCGCCGACCCACTCCTTGTCCTTCACAAAGGTGACTCGCTTCCAGGCGCGGGGATCCTCGGAGGAGGTGTCGAACACGGCCACGTTGTTGGCGCGGAGGTTGTTCATCATGACGAGGTGGTTGCCGGAGGGGTTGAAGCCGGTCTCGTGGATGGGGTTGCCGACGGAGGGGAGAGTAACCTCCCAGGTGTCGGGGCTGCCGGAGACCTTTTTGACGGGCCAGTTGTCGGCGAGGCCCTCGTTGGCCAGGAGGTAGCAAATCGGCTCCATGGTGGTGCGGTCGATGACGAAGCCGCCGCCGCACATGCGGAGGCCGGCGATGGAGTAGCGGTTGCGGGGATCGTGCAGGCAGAAGTCGAGCCCGGTGAGGGTGTGGGGGCTTTCGCCGGGAGTCTGGCCGCGCTCGACGAGAAGTTCCGCCATGGGGGCCATCTCGTAGTTGATCTTATTTCCCTTGGTGCCGAAGTAGTCGTATTTGCCGTCCTTGGCTGGGGCGAGACGGGAGAGCCGGATGGTGCCGCCTTTGGTCCAGGTGTCGGCGAGGGTTTTGGAGTTTGGGGTCCAGTCCGCCCGGAAGGCGGTGAGCACCTTGGTCTTATCCTGGCCGCGGGCGCGAGAAAAGAAGGCGGCCACGTCTTTTTGACCGTCGGCGCAGGCGAAGCCGGTGCCGTCCGGGAAAGGAACAGTGTGGACCCCGAGGCCGATGCCGGTGGTCTCGGCAATGTTTTCGAGAAGCTCCATTTGGCCGGTTTTTCCGTCGTAACCGACGCGGTAAATGTTGTTCCCCATCCCGTATTTTCCGAGCATCCCGTTTTCCTTGATGCGGGTCT
>CAZURF010000121.1:0-3218 GCA_964623555.1 uncultured Akkermansia sp.
GTCGGGGCCGAGGTGCTTTCGATGGTCCCGGAAGTTCACCGGATTTGGCTGACGGAGCTTCGCAAGCCCAGTCCGCCCTGGTGGCAGGGATTGGCCCAACTTGGCGAGATTCGGTCTCAAAAATACGATGCGGCCGTCTCGTGGATCGGTTCCGACCGGAATCTCTATGGCGTGGGGTGGTCGGGAGCTCCGGAGCGCATCGCGCGGATTACCGGCAGAAATTCTTGGCCCGCCCGGTTTCGGCTGACTCGATCCCTCGATGGCAGCGATCGCTCCCAACCCGTCTTCCAGCAGCGGCTTTCTTTTCTCCGGGAGCTGGGCTGGTCCGGAAAGGAGCCGGGTTGGGCATTTCAAATTCCGGACAAGGAAAAGCGTGTGGCTCGAAATTTGGCCACCCTCCCCTTTCTCCATCTTTCTGTGAATGCTGCCAGCACCCCCCTGAACGAGTGGCCGCTGGACGATTGGGCGGAGGTTCTTCGACGGATTTGGAAAGAGGTTCCGAAATTTGAGGTTTTGGCTACCGGTGCGGGTTCCGAGCGCGAAACCGCCCGGCTGAGGGATCTTGCCGCCCTCGTCGGAGATTCCCGCCTAAAAGTCCACACAGATCGGGCCCCGATCCCCCTCCTGACGGCGATATTGGAGGCAGCGGAACTTCACCTCGGCCTCGATTCCGGCGTGCTTCATTTGGCGGCAGCCCTTGCGAAGCCAACAGTCTCTTTCTTCCGCGAATCTGAGGGTCGTCCAGGCTGGGCGCCCCGGGGATCTCGTCACCGGGTTTTGGTTCGCGACTGTCCCTGCCATGATTCTGGCCGATCGACCTGCTCCGGGGGGCGCTCTCTCTGCCTGTCCAAAATCCCGGCCGAGGAGGTGGCGCAGGCCGTCCTCGCCCTTTTGCCGGTTCGTGGCAAAAACTGAATTCATGGTCCTGCCGGATTATTTCTCGGAACTTCCCCCCTTCCGGGAGCATTTTCAGCAGGGATTCCCGATTCTCTGTTATCACAAGATCGAGCCGGTTCCCGCCGGCGCACGCATCAAGGGGCTCTATCTCGAGCCGGCCCTGCTTCGCCGGCAAATCCAAGAACTGGCGGGTGCCGGCTTTTCCTTCTCCCTGCCCGGGCCCCATTCCGCCTCCCGTTCCATCGCCATCACATTTGATGATGGGTTCGTCAGCAATCTAAAGGCGGCTGTTCCTGTCATGGAGGAGTTCGGCGCCCGGGCGATCAACTACCTGGTGGCCGACCGGATTGGGAAAAGCAGTGACTGGGAAACAGCTGAGGGGGGAGAGGCTCGCCCCCTGATGGATGACGCCCAAGTCCGCGATTGGCTAGCCGCCGGGAACTGGATCGGAGCCCATACCTGCACCCATCCCCGCCTTTCCCGAATCCCGCGTGCTCAGGCCAAGGAGGAGATTCGGGCCGGGAAAAAAAAGCTGGAGGACCGCTTTGGTCAATCTATCGAACACTTTGCCTATCCCTTTGGGGACTACGATGAAGAGGTGGTGGAAATGGTTCGTGAAGCTGGCTTCCGGACCGCCAGCACAATGGATCGGGGGATCAATGATCTTGGTATGGACCCGTTTCGCCTCAAGCGCTGGACGGCACGGTATCCAACCAGGACGCTGGGGACCCTGCTCCGCCGCATCTTCTCTTAGCGGAGGGATCTTCCGGCGATTGATTTGATCGCCTGGGATTAATTCCCTAAAAGTACGCATGCCGAAGAAACGAAAAGCCAGGGGTCCGTCGGTTCTTTTGGTTCTGCCCGTTTTCAATGAAGCCCAAGATGTCGCCGCGGTTTGCCGGGATCTGAAGCGTCTTCTCTCGAAAAACCGAACCTACTCTGCCATCGTGGTGGACGACGGCTCCTCGGACGGCACGGCGGCCGCGTTTCGTCGTGGGCTCAAGAAGCTGCGACGGACCTCGGTAATGGGGTTGCATGAAAACGGGGGCAAAGGGCGCGCGGTACGCCTGGCTTTTGCCGGGGCCAAACAGGACCTTTGGATTTTTACGGACGGCGACCTTGCGTACGAACTTTCCCACCTGCGCCCGATGCTGGCCGCCCTCCGTGATCACGACGTCGTGATTGGCTCCCGCTCCATGGCGGCTCAGCCGGACGGGGGTCTTCCGGCTCGCCGGGCCCTCCTTGGGTGGGGCTTTAACCGGCTGGCCTGTCTCTGGCTGGGCTTTGATTATCCCGACACGCAGGCTGGGTTGAAAGGGTTTCGCCGGGCGGCCGGACAACACCTTTTTTCCAGGCAGAGGCTGAACGACTTTGCCTTCGACGCCGAACTACTTTATCTGGCCAAAAAGATGGGTCTGAAAGTGGGGCAAATTCCGGCGCAAGTTTCCGGCCGGCATAACTATAAAACCTCCCAGGTGAAGCTTGCGATGGATACCCTCCGTTGCCTGATCGATTTTTTGCGGATTCGTTTTTGGTCCTGGACCGGGCAATATCGACATCCGTGAAACGCACCATCCTCCTCACGTGGGACGTGGAGGAGTACGACGTGGCGGCAGATTTCGGTGCCCTGCCCCTGCCGGACGGAGGTTTGGCGACCGGAATGGAAATATGGCGGAGCTGGCTTGCAACTTCCGCCCGATGGAACGTTCCCGGCACCGTTTTCGTCACGGCACGCATGGCCGACGCGTCCCCTTCCCTTGTAAATGCCACGCAGGCCCTTGGCCACGAGATCGCATCTCATGGCTGGAGCCATCAAAGGGGGGCCGACCTGAGACTGTTGGAAAGTCGCGCCCTTCTTTCCCAAATCAGCGGCAAGGAGATTCTTGGCTTCCGCTCTCCACGTTTAAGGCCGGTTCCTTTGGAGGAAGTGGCCGCAGCTGGCTATCGGTACGATTCTTCCTCCAATCCCGCCATTGTGCCTGGGCGGTACTGCAGATGGGGGGGAAAGAGGAAGCCCCATCTGGAAGGGACCCTTTGGGAAGTGCCGGCATCAGTTCTTCCCCTGGTCCGATTTCCCTTATTTTGGGCCAGCTTCCACATGCTTCCCCTACCCCTGTACCTATTTGCCTGCCGCATGCTACTGGCGTGGGACGGCGTTCTCTCTCTTTACTTTCATCCTTGGGAGCTTTCGGACCTGCCCGAAAAGGAAATCCCATTCTGGATCCGCCGCCGCTCGAGACAGCGCCGGATCGAAAGGATGCAAACGTTGATCCGGGCGCTGAGAGAATTCGGGGAATTTCGGACCGTGCAAAACTATCTGG
>CAZURF010000122.1:0-3126 GCA_964623555.1 uncultured Akkermansia sp.
AGCTGAGCCACCGACGGCATGATCCGGTGAAGATAGAGGTCCCAAAAGATCTTCCAAGGCATGGGAGGAGGACTGAATTCCAGGAGGCCGAAAACACCGCCTGGTTGCAGGACACGGGCAATTTCAGACAAACCTTTGGATCGATCGGAAAAATTTCGCAAACCAAAGGCCAAAGTAACCGCGGAGAAAGATTGATCAGGAAAGGGAAGATCAAGAGCGTCACCTTGCACCGTGGTTTTAAGCCCACGGGCTTGGGCTTGGGCCAAAAGGGGTCCGCAGAAATCGAGCCCGGTAACCTTGGATGCTGGCAGGGCCTTCTGCAGGGCCAGGGCCACATCACCGGATCCACAAGCCACATCCAATACGGTCGAAGGATGACGATCAGCCATTGCTTGGACCAGGCGTTTCCGCCAAAGGGTATCGAGGCCAAGACTGAAGATGCGGTTATAGCGGTCGTAAGACGGAGCGAGGTCGGTGAAGAGAGACTGGACAGAAGAGGGGTCGGGCACCCCAGAAGATTAAGATGAAGATGAAGATTAAGAAAGGCTACGAGCTTGGGGCTTGGCTATAATCCACTGTCATGGAGGGGCCACATGAAGCAGCAGGCATCTCCCCATCCATAAAAGCTAAAAGACGAAACAGCCCGGTTAATGCCACCGCTCAACTGGCGGTGGATTTGGCGGGAGTGTTGGGGGAGGACGTGCTGAAGGTGAGATTTTCCTTATCGGCACCAACTTTGACCCGGTCTCCCGACTTGATCTTTCCGCGGATGACCTCCTCGGCGATAGGATCCTCCAGGTATTTTTCGATGGCGCGTCGAAGGGGGCGGGCGCCGTAGACCGGTTCGTAACCTTTCTCGATAAGGAAGGTGGAGGCTTCGGGCGTAAGTTCGATTTCGATTCCCTTGTCCTTGAGTCGGCCGGCCACCTTGGCCACTTCCAGGGAGACGATCTTGGTGAGATCCTCGCGGGTGAGGGAGTGGAACACGATCTGGTCGTCGAGCCGGTTGAGGAACTCGGGTTTGAAGATCTTTTTAGTCTCGCCGAGGATCTTTTCCTTGATGGCGGCGTAGTCCTGTTCATGGACCGGGGTGCCGAAGCCCATGACGTTGCCTTTGCGGATGAGTTCCGCGCCGACGTTGGAGGTCATGATAATGATGGTGTTCCGGAAATCGACCTTCCGGGCCAGACTGTCGGTGACCTGGCCATCCTCAAGGATCTGGAGCAGGACGTTCCAGACGTCGGGGTGAGCCTTCTCAATTTCGTCAAAAAGGACCACGCAGTAGGGACGCCGGCGGACTTTTTCCGTAAGCTGCCCGCCTTCCTCGTATCCGACGTAGCCGGGAGGGGAGCCGATCAAGCGGGAGACGTTGAACTTCTCCATGTATTCCGACATGTCGAGTTGGACGAGGGCATCTTTTTCGCCAAACACCTCTTCGGCGAGGGCCTTGGCAAGATGGGTTTTGCCGACGCCGGTGGGGCCAAGGAAAATAAAGGAGCCGATGGGGCGCTTGGGATCCTTGAGATCGGCCCGCGAGCGGCGTAGGGCTTTGGCGAGAGCCTGCACCGCTTCGTGCTGCCCAATGACGCGGGACTGGAGGGTATCGCCAATCGTGAGGAGTTTGGAGAGGTCGGCCTCGGCCATGCGGGTGAGGGGGATGCCGGTCCATTTGGAGATCACATGTTTCACGTCCTCCTCGCCGACATCGACAATGATTTCGTCGCGCTTCTTGCGCCAGGCGGCCAGATCGGCCTCCAGCTTGGCCGAGGATTCTTTCTCCCGGTCACGCAGGGAGGCGGCCCTCTCGAAATCCTGCGCTTTAATGGCCGCTTCCTTCTCCACCCGAATCGTCTCGATCTCTGCCTCGGCGGACTTAAATTCCGGGGGGCGAAGACTGGCGGCGATGCGGCAACGGGAGCCGGCCTCGTCCATGACATCAATCGCCTTATCCGGAAGGTAGCGACCGGTGATGTAACGCTCACTGAGGCGAACGGCGGAGGCGATGGCATCGTCGGAAATCTTGGCGTGGTGATGCTCCTCGTACTTGCCACGCAGTCCTCGGAGGATGGCAATGGCCTCGTCAATCGAGGGGGCGTCAACGCGCACGGTCTGGAAGCGGCGTTCGAGGGCGGCGTCCTTTTCGATGTATTTGCGGTACTCGTTCATGGTGGTGGCCCCAATGCATTGAAGTTCCCCACGGGAAAGGGCTGGCTTGATAATATTGGAGGCGTCCATCGCCCCTTCGGCCGATCCGGCACCGACGAGGGTGTGGAGCTCGTCGATGAAAAGGATGACGGACTTCAGTTTCCGGATCTCCTCCATGACGGCCTTGATGCGTTCCTCAAACTGGCCCCGGTATTTTGTGCCGGCCACCATGAGGGCGAGGTCGAGAGTGATGACCTTCTTGTCGCGGAGAATTTCCGGAACGTTGCCCGAGGCAATTTCCTGGGCAAGGCCTTCGACAATGGCGGTTTTCCCCACGCCGGCCTCGCCGATGAGGACGGGATTGTTCTTGGTTCGCCGGCAGAGGATCTGTACGACCCGTTCGATTTCGTTTTTGCGACCGATCACGGGATCCAGCTCGCTCTTGCGGGCCAGCTCGGTGAGGTCGCGCCCAAATGCCTTGAGGGCGGGGGTTTTGACGTCTTTACGCCCCGCGGC
The DNA here is from genome assembly GCA_964623555.1 of uncultured Akkermansia sp. Taxonomy (GTDB): domain Bacteria; phylum Verrucomicrobiota; class Verrucomicrobiia; order Methylacidiphilales; family Verrucolacustridaceae; genus Verrucolacustris. The sequence goes on from CAZURF010000122.1 coordinate 2,662, forward strand.
AGCACCGGCGGTGGGGGCGGATTCAGGACCGGCAGGGGCGCCGCCCTCTTCCATGCCGCCCTGGGGTTCGCCGCCTTCCTCGAAATTGGGGTCGAGTTCCTTCAAAACTTCCTGGCGGGCGCGTTCGATATCGACTTCGAGGGATTTGAGAACGCGGGCGGCTACCCCGTCGCCTTCCCGGAGGAGGCCGAGGAGGATGTGTTCCGTGCCGACATAGGAGTGGTGGAGGGCCTTGGCTTCCTTGCTGGCAAGGGCGAGGACCTTTTTGACGCGCGGCGTGTAGGGGATGTTGCCCGTGACCTTGGTGTCGGGTCCGGTGCCGACCTGTTTTTCGACCTCCATCCGGACGGTTTCCAGATCGAGGCCCATTTTTTGAAGCACATTGACGGCGACGCCTTGGCCAAGCTTGATCAGGCCGAGGAGGATGTGTTCCGTGCCCACATAGTTGTGGTTGAAGCGGTCGGC
>CAZURF010000123.1:0-3124 GCA_964623555.1 uncultured Akkermansia sp.
GATAGTGGTAAGGACACTCGAATTCCGGACCACGAAACTCCAGGCAGGCAAAGGAGCCGCCGTCTTTGGACCGGACATTTTCAAAAACCGGTTTCATGTAAAGTCATGCTAAACAGAACAAAAAACAAGAAAAAGATCCAAAAAAAGTGATCTTACTATTACAAAATGTCTCTTCAGGCGTAGTGGCGCGGTTTTCTCTGGCGAACATGAAACCATGGCCAGATCCCGCCGGTCTTCCGCCAAGGCACCGCAGCCCAACTCCTTGCCGCCCCAAGGATTATTGAACGACGCCCTTGGGAAATTGGTTGCCCTGCCCAAGAGCCCGCCCCCGTCCAAAGTGGTTTTCCTTTCGTGCGGCGTGAAGATTCATTTTCCGTGGGACAAGGCCTGTGCACGCCACCGGACGGCTTTGCAGATTCTCAAAAAGTCGGCGGAGTCACTGCCGGTCGAGGTCGTCCCTTGTGAAGCCCCCTTTGAGGATCCACAGGAGATGCTCGCTTTTTTGGACTCGCTGGGTCCGGTGGCGGGAATCGTCTTTTTTCATGCCGCCTATACCGCCGGGGAGATCGGTTCCTGCCTGGGACGGTGGTTGACCGATCACCCGATGCCGCTTTTCAGCTGGGCGTGGCCAGAGCCCGGCAACGGGGACAAGAACGAGGCCAACAGCCTGACCTGTCAAAACTTTCTTCTCAACATGTGGAAATCGATGCGGATTTCCTACGCATGGATGCATCGCGCACTGGACGCTTCCGCCACCCCCGCTTTGGGCACGTTTCTTCGGGCCTGTTCGGCCCGAAACCGTTTCCGCTCGGCCCGGTTGCTGCACGCGGGCGGTTCGCGCGTAACGGCCTTTTACGACGGGGAGACCGACGAACTGGCGGTGATGCGGCGGCTGGGATGTCGCTTCGACCGTTTTGACCTCGAGTGGATCCATCAGCACGGCACCAAAAAATTTCCCGATTCGGTTTGCCGAAAATTGTTCCAAACACTCCGTTCCCATCCCGCTTGCGCCAAGGTTGCCGTCCCGGAAGAGCAGGCCCTGAAAACCTACCGGTTCGGCTTGGCGATCCTCGATTTAGCCGCGGAGGGGGGATATGCGGGCGCCACGGTAAAAAGTTGGCCGGATCTTTTTTCCTGTTACGGGTGCGCCATCGACGGGGCCGTCTCCATGATGAATGACTTCGGTTTCTGCGTGGCGGAGGAGGGGGAGATGAACGGCCTGATTTCCTCGCTCGCGCTCCACTTTCTGTCGGACGGTGCGGCGGTCCCCACCATGATGGATCTGACCCTCTGGAAGCAAAAAGAAGACCGCTTGGGAATCTGGCACTGTGGCGCCAGCCCGACCCGGTGGTTGAGAAAAGGCACCCGATTGGCTGCCACCCGGCACTCCATTTTGGAAAATGGCGACCCCGAAACCGCCGTGGGGTTGATGTTGGAATTTTTGCTGCAGACCGGGCCGATCACTGCCGTTCGGTATCTGGCTCCCGATGCAGGACGTTACTTTGCGTTCGAAGGCATGTTTGTGGATTCGCCCCTGGCCTACCGGGGGAATTATGGGCTGATGGCGCCCAAGCCCGGGGAAAGCATCGGTCAGATTTTAGGCACGATTATGGATGCAGGGCTGGATCACCATTGGAGCGTGGGCTTCGGGCATTGGAGTGAGGAGTTGCGGTGGTTAAATCATTTCTGTGGCATTGGGGAAGTTCCTTTACGCCTCTCGGCGGCCTCTCAGGGACTTAGCCAGCCATGACCTCCCAGAACCAGGTGCCGGCCGCGCTTTGTTCTGGCCTGAACGTGGTCGATATCCTTGTGCGGTTGCCAGAGCGCTGGCAGAGCGGGGAAAAACATCCCACGGAAACAGTCACACTCACCGGTGGAGCTCCCGCCGGAAACGCTGCCTGCATTCTCGCCGCCTTGGGAGTCTCGACCTCTTTCGTGGGATTTTTTGGCGACAACCCAGCCTCCATGCTTGCCCGGGATGACTTCGAGCGAAGGGGAGTAAATTCGGAATGTTTTTTGGTCGAGCCTCAGGCCCGTCCTGGCTTGGCCTGTGTCACCATCGATCCACGGAACGGGGAACGGACCGTCTTTTATAATCTGGACGGCTACCGCCACTTGCGGCCCGCGGATCTCCGGAAGGAGTGGCTACGAGGCCGGCAATTGGTCTTGGCCGACGGCTATGAGGCGGAGGGGAATCTGGCTCTCCTCCAATTGGCAGCGGAGCAGGGGTTACACCGGGTTCTGGATATGGAGACCTCCGACCGGGATCAGGCTCAATCTTTTCTGCGTCTCGCCACCGATGCGATTTTACCGATGCAAGCCGCGCGTGGACTGACCGGCCACCAAGAGCCTGAAAAAATTCTTTCCGCCCTGCAGGCTTGGACTTCAGCTCAACTGATTCTCACCGACGGGGCCCGGGGTAGCTGGGCAGGGACTCCTGCGGGCATCCACCACCAAAAAGCTTTTCTCATGCCCGTGGTGGACACCACGGGATGCGGCGATGCCTATCACGCAGCTTACGCCGCCGCCTTGTTGGCCCAATGGCCGCTCGAACTGAGGATGGAGTTTGCCTCCTACGTCGCTGCCTTGGTGGCGGGTGAGGTCGGCGGGCGGGTGCGACTACCCGGTTGCCGCGCTCTGGCGCAAAAGGCCCGGGGAAAGGTATCGGACCGGTTGGTTCAGGCGATGGCAGCCTGGCCAGGAAAGACTTTATGAAAAAATCGCTCGATCAGAAACTGGCAGCCATCCACGCCGATCCCTCCGGATGCCGGGACTTTATTTTGGCCGATGCCAAGGATGCGGACATGGGGTTCGGAGCGACCGCTCCGGGACCCAAGCGGGGATCCGGTTCCAAGGGTTTCCGGACCCTGGCGGAATACCGGGAGCAGATCCGGCAGATCGTTCGGCAAGGTCTGGTGGACATCATGTTGCTATCCGCATCCAACCTGGAGCAGCTGGCCATGCGGGAGAAAATCTTCGAGGGGACCCACATCACCCCGGCTGCCCGGCTCAACGACTCCAGCGATGTCTGGGTGGTCCGCGGGGGAAAGCATGTGAAACAGCTCTCGCGGCCTTTCCGTTCGGCCAGTTTGGATCATGTCCGTTATGGGCGCCTGACTGAGAG
>CAZURF010000124.1:0-3107 GCA_964623555.1 uncultured Akkermansia sp.
TGGCTCCGACCCCGGCGCTCCGGCAACTCCACCAGGCCGCCAAAGTTCTGAAGCCCTACCTCTGCGATGGTGTGGCCCTGGCTCACGGGGTGGTGGAGGCGGGTCAAAGGGTTCTTATCGAAGGTGCGCAGGGAACTTTTCTGGATGTCGATCACGGAACCTATCCTTTTGTCACCAGTTCCCATTGTACCGCCGGGGGTGCCTGTACGGGAACGGGCGTTCCCCCCACCGCGATCCGCCGTGTGGTCGGCGTTCTCAAGGCGTACACCACCCGGGTCGGGGGAGGACCTTTTGTGACGGAGGACGGAACCTTGGGACACCTCCTGCACGGCATGGGGCGGGAATTCGGCTCGACCACCGGCCGGGCCCGGCGCTGTGGTTGGTTCGACGCGGTCCTTGTCCGCCGGGCCGTCCGCCTGAACGGGGTCACGGAACTGGCGATGACCAACCTCGATGGCTTGGATGGTCTTGAAAAAATTCCGGTGTGTGTGGGCTACCGATTGAAAAACAAAATTCTGCGGGAACCCCCGGTGGAGGCCTCGGATTGGGAGCGTTGCCGGCCCGTGTACCGCATTTTTCCCGGGTGGTGTGAGCCCACCACCGAGGCGCGCCATTGGCGGGATTTGCCGGCCAAGGCCCGCGCCTACCTCTCGGCCCTTTCCAAGATGGTGGGAGCGCCACTGGCCATCCTTTCGGTGGGGGCCGGGCGCGAACAGACTTTCCGTCATGGTTAAGAAAACGGAGAGCCCCACGGTTCCGCGGCACGTGGCCATCATCATGGATGGCAACGGACGCTGGGCCCAACAGCACAAACTTCCGCGCCTCAGCGGCCACGAAGCGGGCCGGAAATCGGTCAAAGCCGTCACCACGGCCGCCATCGAGCATGGGGTCCGTTACCTCACTCTCTACGCCTTCTCCGTGGAAAATTGGCAGCGTCCCCGGGACGAAGTGCAGGGGCTGATGGGACTGCTTCGCGGTGTCCTTCGGGAGGAGTTGGCGGAAATGGGCCGCGAGGGAATCCGCCTGCGGACGATCGGCCGGCGGCAGGACCTGCCCGAGGCCGTGCGGGAAGAGCTGGAGGCGGCCATCGAAAAGACCAAGACCAACACCAAGCTGGATCTGATTCTGGCGCTCAGTTACGGATCCCGCGTGGAGATCACCGAGGCGGCCAAGGCGATCGCGCGGGAGGCCAAGGCCGGCGCCTTGGATCCGGAGGCCGTCGACGAAAAAACCTTCGCCCAACATCTGTATACCCGCGATCTGCCCGATCCCGATCTCCTCATCCGCACCAGCGGCGAGATGCGGGTCAGCAACTTCATGCTGTGGCAGATTTCCTACGCGGAAATCTATGTGACGCCCGTCCTTTGGCCGGATTTTGGCAAAAAGGATTTTGCCGCGGCCCTGGCGGACTATGCCAAGCGCGAACGGCGCTTTGGGGGGATCTGAGATGCTCGGATGGCGACTGCTTTCTTCGCTGGTGCTTTGGGCGGTGGTGATCGCCCTGGTGGCGCTTCGTTACACCAACGGCGTGTTCCTGCTCATCGCCGTGACCGGTCTGGCCGCCCAGCGCGAGTTCTACCTTTCCCAGCAGGCTGCCGGTCGGACGGTATTCCTGAAAACCGGGTTGTTGGCCGGTGCCCTGCTTTACGCCGCCACCTATTTTTCGGTGGTTTCGCCTTATGGCCGGCTGCCGGAAACCTTCACGGGGGAGGCGATCCTTGTCCTGCTGGTGATTCTGGGGGCCCTGACCCGACGGGTCTTTGACGTGAAGATCGAGGGTGCGGCCGTGGCCATGGCCCTGACCCTGTTCGGGTTCTTTTACGTGCCTTACCTGTTGAATTACGCCACCAAGATTCTCTTCTGCGTCCCTGACGGGGCCGGCATCCCGCTCCTCGCCTACGCCGTGGCGATCACCAAATTCACCGACGTGGGCGCATATGTGGCCGGTTCGCTCTTTGGCCGGCATAAACTCAGTCCCCTGATCAGTCCCAAAAAAACCTGGGAGGGTTTGGCCGGCGGGGTGGCCGCGGCCCTGCTCACCAGCGTGGGATTGGTGCAGATTTTCCCCAACGCCTTGGGCACCTTGGCCGGCCTCCACGCCTGGATTCTCGGTCTCCTTCTCGCCGGGGCCAGCGTGGTGGGGGATTTGGGCGAATCGGTGGTGAAGCGGGACGCCCATGTGAAGGACTCCGGTCAATTCATTCCCGGCATCGGCGGGGCGCTGGACCTGGTCGACAGCCTGCTTTTCAGCCTTCCCGTTTTCTACGGATACCTGATTCTGGCGGGGAGGGTATGAAGCGCGTCATCCTGCTCGGTTCCAGCGGTTCCATCGGGGAGAGCACCTGCAAGGTGGCCCGGGCCCTGCCGGACAAGATGAAGATTGTCGGGCTCGGCGTTGGGAAAAGCACCGCCCGTGTCCTGGAGCAGGCCAAGGAGTTCGGAGCTTCCGCGATTGCCGTCTCCGACCCCAAGGCGGCCGAAAAGGCCCGCCTGCATCTTCCCAAGGGTTCCCGGTTTTTTGCCGGTCCGGAAGGACTCGCCCGGATGGTGGAGGAGACCGAGGCCGATATGGTTCTCGTGGCCATTGTGGGCACGGCCGGACTCGCTCCGGCTCTGGCCGCCCTCCGGACCGGGAAAGACCTGGCGGTGGCCAGCAAGGAAATCCTGGTCCTGGCCGGCTCGGCGGTGATGGGGGAGGCCAGAAAGCGCAAACGGCAGGTGTTGCCGGTGGATAGCGAACATAACGCCATTTTCCAGTGCCTGCAGGGGGCCAACGGCAAGGAGGTGCGGAAAATCATCCTGACCGCTTCCGGCGGACCCTTCCGTCAGATGCCCGCCAAGGAGATGGCCAAGGTCACCGTGGCGCAGGCCTTGAAGCATCCCACCTGGTCGATGGGGAAAAAGATCACCATCGATTCCGCCACGATGTTCAACAAGGGGCTGGAGATGATCGAGGCCCACTGGCTGTTCGGGTTGCCGATGGCGCAGGTGGACGTGGTGGTCCACCCGCAGAGCATCGTCCATTCCATGGTCGAGTTTGTGGACGGCTCGCTGCTGGCCCAGCTCAGCGTCACCGATATGTGTTTCCCCATCCAATATGCCATCAC
>CAZURF010000125.1:0-3073 GCA_964623555.1 uncultured Akkermansia sp.
GCATAAAGACAAATACCACGTAACTCATCAGGTTCACCGGATCGTTCCAGACGATGACCTGCCAACCCCTGGCAAAAGCCTCGGAAAGATCGGTCTCCTGCCCTGGAAGCACTTCCGGACTCGTCGTGGTGCCACCCTTCATGCGGTCACTGTAAGGTTGAGAAGACCTTTTACAATCCGCTTCCCCGTCGCCAACGGCCGGTTCCCCGCTACAAAGGACGGATGAACGCTCCCCGCCTTGGGGCCATCGCTGTGGCTGCCTCGCTGGGCCTCCTCCTGGCCACGGCGCTGGTGCCGTGGTCACGCCTCCTGCTTCCTTCGATGGCGGCCCCGGCCACACCCCCCGCCCTACCGATCCTCGTGGCGATCGAGGATTTGGCCGGAGAGCCGTGGCCGTGGCCCCGCCTGGATCTCACCCTCGTTCTTCGCGCCGTTTCTCCCTACCGACCCTCTCCCGTGGGCCTTCTTCTCCCGCTGGACTCCCCGGACGTGCTGGAACCCGTGCAGGACGACCAACTCGGCCGGGCCCTGGCGGCTTTCGAATCACCCGTTCTTCCCGCCGTCACCTTCCGGGAACAAGACCGGACCGAAACATTGGAGCTACCCGCCCTGCCCCATCGCGGCTCCCTGCGGGGCCTCCGCCCGGCGGAGGGTTTCCTCGCTCCCGAGGAAAGTTTACGCAAGCCTGCCCGGATCTCCGCCTGGAAGGTCACCCCGGAGGCGGACCGCCATGTTCATCGTCTTCCGCTTGTCTTCCGGCAGGGCGACCGGGTCGTGCCTTCCTGGCTGCTGGAAATGTACGCCCGGGCCGCCGGAGCGGACTTGGCCCGATCGGAACTTTCCGGTCGCCAACTCCTTCTGCGCGACGAACAAGGCCGGCCCCTTCAAACCATTCCCGTCGATCTCCGCGGTTCGGTGCCGGTCGACTGGGATGCCCCGGATCCCACCCCGGTCAAAATGGAAATCCGATCGGTCGTCCTCGCCGCGGAGCAGGAAAGAATCGGTCTGACTCCGGTCCATGATTTGGGAACCCTCACCAAAAAACCGCTGATCATCGCGGCCACTCTTCCCGAGGTGGACCCGTCGATCGACTCCCCGTGGGGCCAGAAGGCCATGGCGGATGCCGTCCTACGTGCCTGGACCCGCTTGGCGACCGGCCCCTTCCCCGTCCTGCATCCGCCCCGCTGGCTCATCCTCGGTTGTCTGGTGTTTTCCGCTTGGGCCGGCCTGGTTCTACCGTCCCGCTTCCCCGTTCGGATCACCGCGGCCCTTGCGATCATGGCGCTGGTTTTTGCCCTCGGTTGGATCGCCGCGAAATTCGGCGGTTACAGCGGTGCCCTACCCTTGGCGCTCGGGTCAGGACTCGCCCTGATTCTTTCCACTCCCCTCTCGCGCTGGCTGGAGACCGGTCATGTTCGTTGACCGCGTTCGGATCCACGCGCGCGCCGGGGACGGCGGCGACGGCGTGATCAGTTTTCACCGGGAAAAGTTCGTCCCCAAGGGCGGACCCGACGGCGGAGACGGGGGCCGCGGCGGCGATGTTGTCCTCGAGGTCGACCCCCAGATCAACAACCTGATCGACCTCCGCTTCCGGCCCCACGCCCGTGCCGGCCACGGCGGCAAGGGAGGCGGCAATAAATGCTCCGGAAAAAACGGGAAACCCTGCGTGCTGAAGGTCCCGCTGGGCACGGTGGTCTACCCGCTGCCTCCCGGCGAAGAGGGCGAGGCTTTGGTCGATCTCACCCAACCCGGACAAACCCACCTGCTTTGCCGGGGCGGGCGCGGGGGACGCGGCAACGCCCGCTTTGCCAGTTCCATCCGGCAGGCACCGCGCCACGCGGAGGATGGTCAACCCGGGGAAACCGGCGAGTTCGTACTCGTCCTGAAATCCATCGCCCACATCGGACTGGTTGGACTGCCCAACGCCGGCAAATCCAGCCTGCTCGCCGCCCTTTCCGCCGCCAAACCCAAGATCGCCTCCTACCCGTTCACCACCTTGCATCCGGCCATCGGCGTGGTCGGTTCGGCGGAGGAAAACCGCTTCACCGTGGCAGACATTCCCGGACTCGTGGAAGGCGCGCACGCCGGCAAAGGGCTGGGGCATGATTTCCTCCGACACATTGAACGCTGTGCCGTGCTTCTCTTTGTGATCGATGCCGCCGGGACCGAGGGCCGACAACCGGCGGAGGACTATCGCCTGCTCCGGAAAGAGTTGCGGGAATACGACCAGGCCTTGACCCGACGCCCCTTTTTGGTGGTCGCCAACAAGGCCGACCTTCCGGAAAGTGCCGACCATCTCGCTTCCCTCCGTCAGGCCGCCCGCAAGACCGTCCTCCCGATTTCCGCCAAGACCGGAGTAGGCATTCCCGAGTTGATCTCCGCCCTGCGGGACTCCCTGCCCGCTTGACCGGGTCAGCGAGATATTTAACATCCTTAAACATTCATCCAATGAAGCATTTTTTGATTTTTTTGGCTCTTCTGGCCTTGGCCTCCTGCAAAAAGGGAGGCGGTCCGCCCAGGGATGCCCCCGTTCCGGTGGAACTGGTGGCCGTGGAAGTCGGCCCTCTTTTGGAAAAACTTCAGGCTACCGGGATCCTGGATGCTGAGGAGTCGGTCGACCTCAAACCGGAGGTGGAAGGCGAAGTCACCTCCATCCAGATGACGGAGGGAGAAACCGTCAAGAAAGGGGGCCTGATCCTGCAGATCGACGAATCCAAACAGCAGGCCACCGTGGCGGAGGCGGAGTCCGATTTTCGTTTGGCCGAGGAAACGCTCCATCGTGCTGATGTTCTGCTCGCCGACGGCACCATCTCCAAACAGGAGCACGACCAGAGCCACGCGTCCTACCGGCGCTCCGAAGCAGCTCTGAACCTCGCGCGTAAGCGCCTGACCGAGTACACACTGACGGCGCCTTTCGACGGCATCCTGGGCCGCCGTTACGTCAGCGTCGGCCAATACGTCAGTCCCCAGACGATCCTGGTCAGCATTTATGCCCTGGACCGGATGAAACTGGATTTCAGCGTGCCCGAACGATACAGCGCCCGCGTCAAACCGGGCCAAACCCTCAACCTGA
>CAZURF010000126.1:0-2985 GCA_964623555.1 uncultured Akkermansia sp.
CGTGCCGGGATAAAAACCTGATCGGATTGCAGAGTGAGCTGATGGGTCTGGCGGCCCTGGGGCACCGGCACGTGCTGGCGTTGACGGGAGATCCCTCCAAGTTCGGCGACCATCCGGGTGCGACCTCGGTGTACGACGTAAACAGCCTCGGGCTGATCGACCTGATCCGGCAACTGAACGAAGGCCGGAATTCGGCCGGGCGCGAGGTGGGGAAGGGGGCGGAGTTTGTCATCGGCGTGGCTTTCAATCCGAATTCGAAAAACTTCGACGCGCAGGTCAAGAAACTGGAGCGCAAAATGGAGCGGGGAGCGCACTTCGTCATGACGCAGCCGGTGTATGAAAAGGCGATGATCCGAAGGATAAAGGAGGCCCTGACCCCCCTGGGCATTCCGGTGTTGGTCGGGGTCATGCCGGTGGTCAGTGCACGGAACGCGGAATTTCTGCATCACGAGGTGCCGGGTATCTCGATTCCCGATGAGGTGCGGGCCAAAATTCGGTCGTTGCCCGAGGGGCCTGCGCAAGCGGAGTACGGCCGGGAAGTGGCGGCGGAGCTGGCACGGGAAGTCGCACAGCACTTCCGTGGAATTTACCTGATCACGCCGATGGTGCGGTCGGGTATGACGGCGCCGATCGTGAAGGAGTTCCTCCAAGCCCGATGAGTGAGATGGTCATCCAGGGGAGCCGGCCGCGTAACGTTGGCTGGCTCCGGGCGGCGGCCCTGCTTTACGGCGATTGGGGCACGAGCAAGGCCTACGTGATTGGTTTGGCGGTGCTGCTGGCGGGTTACGCCGCACCCGCCTATCTCGCAGCCATCCTGATGCTCACGTTTTTGGTGGGCTGCAACTATGTCTGGGTCTGCAAGTTTTTCCCGGAAGGCGGGGGTGTTTACCACTCCGCACGAATTCATAGTCCTCGGCTCGGAGTGATCGGGGCGCTGCTCCTCTTGGCGGGCTACGTGGTGACGGCGGCGATCAGCGGATATGAAGCCTACAACTACTTCGGCCTCAAGGAGGAGGCCCCTCGCTGGGCGATTCTGACAATTTTCGGCCTCGGGGTGGTGAACGCGTTTGGTCCGAGGTTGGCGGGAAGCTTGGCCGTTTATCTGGCGTTGCCGGCGGTGTTGGTGCTGTTGGGGTTGGCGGCCTCCGGGGTTTTTTCCGGTCGCCTGGGGGTGACCGAGCTTCCGAATCACGGGATCTGGGAGGGTTGGAAAATATTCACGGGAATGATTCTGGCCCTCTCGGGAGTCGAAGCGATTGCCAACATGACCGGGACCATGAAAGCCGATCCGGACAGTCCTCCGGGTGCGCCCAGCGTTTTCCGCCAAGCCCGGCGGGCGATCGTTTTGGTGATGGCGGAGGTGGTGCTGATCACGGCGGTGTTGGGCGTGATGATTGCCGGAATGCCCTTGGGGTCGTTTGTGCAGCCGGAGAGCTTTCTGCGAACGATGGCGGATTACTATATTTCCCCGCAGTACGGCTGGGTGGTGGGAGCGGTCGTCGGACTCCTGCTGCTTTCGGCGGTGAACACGGCGATCGTGGCCTCGGTGGCCCTGCTTTACAGCCTGGCCCAGGACGGGGATCTTCCGCCGAATTTTAAATTACTGAACCGGCAGGGGGTCCCCTGGGTGCCCCTGATCGCGGCGGTCGTTCTCCCGGTGATTGTGCTGGAATCCACCCGGGGGCTTGAGGCGCTGGCCTCGCTTTATGCCATCGGTGTGGTGGGCGCGATCTGCCTGAATCTGGGAAGTTGCAGCCTGAACCGCTCGCTTCCGATGAAGGCCTGGCAACGGGGAGTCATGACCGGGACGGCCCTGTTGATGGCGGCGATTTGGTTGACGGTGGCGGTGACGAAGCCGCATGCCTTCCTTTTTGCGGTGGTGATGTGCGGAGCAGGACTGCTGCTGCGGGAGATGACGCGGGTCAAAGGTCCGGCCGAAATGGCCGTCCCGGCCCGGGATCAAGCGGCTGCGCGGGTCCGGGAGGAGCCGTCGGGTGCCGAGGACATGGCGGAGGAGTCCGGCCGGATTTTGGTGGCGGCGCGGGGCCTAACCCCGGCGGCCCGGTTTGCCTTGGACGAGGCGAAGATCCGGGGAGCCCGGTTGTATTTCCTTTTTGTCCGGGAGGTGCAAGTGGCAACGGAAGTCAGCGGAAAACTCGGGGATGATGCCGAGGCGCAAAGAGTTTTGGCCGAGGTGCGGCAGATCTCGGCGGCAGAAAAGATCCTGCTCACGCCGGTTTATTGTGTCTCCAACAAGGCGTCGGACATGATTACCGAGCTGGCGGCGACTTTGGGGGCGGATCTGGTGGTTCTGGGGGGCTCGCGGCGCAAGCTGCTGGTGAATTTGTTGAGGGGAGACACGGTGCAGCAGGTCTCCCATTCGCTGCCGGAAGAGATTCGGTTGGTGGTGGTCGGGTAGCTTAGGTGGAAGCCTGGATCCAGCGGGCGTAGGAGGCGGCGGCGCGACCGGAGAGAGTGACGAGCTCCGGACAATCGTAGGGATGGAGCCGGGACCAGAGTTTCTCGAGAGCCACGGCTTGGCGGACGGAGGTTTTGGCGAGAAGAAGAAATTCTTTGGATTTTTCCCGTTTTCCCTTCCAGAGGTAGTGCGACTCCATGGGGGGTAGAATCTGGACGCAGGCGGCAACCCGGGCCGTCAAGGCCGCGCGGGCAAGGCGGACGGCTTCAGATTTCTTGGGGGTCGTGGTGAGAAGGAGGGAGATTTTCATGGGTCGTTTACGTTGACGAGGACGATCACGCAGGCACCCGGGCTTTACGATTTGAGAAAGAAGCCGCGTTGTTTTTCCGAGATCGGGAGGCCGAGGCGTTCCATGGCCGCGAGCAGGTCGATCCAGACGAGGCGCTTGAGAGCCATGTCCTGGTTGTGGAGCAGATAACTGGGATGGAAGGTGGGGCGGACGGGAACACCATCGAGTTCCAACCAGCTGCCCCGAAGCCGGGAGATGGGCGTTTTTTGCGGTCCGA
>CAZURF010000127.1:0-2829 GCA_964623555.1 uncultured Akkermansia sp.
TTACCCTACACGACGCTCTTCCGATCGGATCACGGGGAGGGTCCAAGCGGTGCGGGATCGGGGTATCGATCCAGAACTGGAACTCATTGGACTGGTGGGTTTGGGACAGCACCTTCCGAGATTGCGGGTTGGGACTGTCGAATGTGCCGGGCTGCGGAAATTTCTACGCTTACCGCTGTGATTTCGAGGGCTCGACGGAGGCGGATGCGCGGATCGGTCATTTGGGGGGATTCGGGCTGGTGGGGAACCGTTCGCGGGGGTCGAAGCTGTTCCTGGATTTTCAGTACGGCCATTCCGCAGGAGGCAATATCACGCTGCAAGGCAATCGGGTGGAGGAGGGCACGCATCCGGAGGGCCTGAGTGTTTACATAGGAAATGCGGGTCCGGCGTTGCTGCTGGACAACGATTTCTTACCTGCTGCAGGGGTGAAGGGGCCGGCGATCCGTTTTGAGTCCAACAATCGTCAGAAAGTGCGGGGGAACGCATTGTTGATTGGAAACACGACGACGGAGAAGAAACTGTATGAGGCGGGGAAGGGGTATGAGGTGAGAGAAATTAGGATTGTGGATTCCGGATTGCGGATTCTGGGGATGACAAATGCAGTAGGTTCCAAGTTCCAATCTGCCGTGCCTATGGGGCGAGCTGTGATCGAGGTGGCGGTGGGGGCCGGGAGCAAAGAGATCCAGGCGGCTTTGGATCAAGCGGAGGATGGCCAAGTGGTTCATTTGCCGGCGGGGCAGTACCGACTGGAGGCACCGCTGAGGCTGCCGACGGGCAAAAAAGTGAAGTTGAGCGGGGAGGGGCTTTTAAATTCCACCCAGTTGATTCCGGCCCAGGGTTTCCAGGGGGAAGCGCTGGTGGAGGCAAGGTCGCCTAGCCGGATGGAGGTGGCCGACCTATGGATCGACGGAGGGCGGGGAGAAAAGGCTGTCATGGGGGTTTTGGTGGAAAACGCGGATCAGCCGGGTTCGGTGGTCAGGGGAGATCAGGTCCATGCCGAGGGGTGGGATGTGGGCATGGAAGTGAAAGGCTTGGACGGTGCCAGGGTGGTGTTGGAAAACCACGGCCACAACGGGATGCGCGTCAGCGGAGGTACTCTTTTGGGCCGTGGCGAGGCTTCCACGGCGAGGGTGGAAATCCTGTGCGGAGCTAGCAGCCGGGGAGGTGGCAAACCGGGCGTGCCAATCTATGAAGTGAGCAACGGCGGGCGTTGCTGGGTAAGGGACATTTGGTATGAGGGCGATCCCGAGGAGTATCTGCATCTGACGGACCGGGGGGAGTTTGTGCAGTGCGGCAACCGGATTGCGACCAACAAGGCAAAGGGGCATGGGACGGGGGATAGCATCGTGATCGAGGGAAAAGAGGGGTTGGCGTTGTTGGCGCAGTGTTCCCCGCACGGGGCCAATCTGCGCGTGGGCCGGGTGCCGGACGGGTTTATGTGCCTGCTCTACGGATTGATTCCTTATCCCGAAACAAAGCTGGAACTGACGGCGCCCGGCAAGAACTGTGGCCGCCTATTTTGCCGGCAGAACAATCTGCCGGGGATCGGGTCGGAGCCGTTGGAAGATCTGGGCAATGTCTCGGATGAGATGATTTACAAGACGATGGCCCCTTTGCGCAGACTGATGCCGGAGCCAGTTCCGGAGGCGCCGGCTGGGTCGACGGATCTGGGGCTTCATCGGGTGTTTGTGAACGGCAAAATCGGCATCAAGGTCACGGGCCGATGATGAAGATTATCATTTGAAGATCCTTCACGTTATCGACTCGATCAACGTGGCTCAGGGCGGGCCTTCGGTGAGTGTGCCATCGCTGGCGAGGGAGCAGGCAAGGCTGGGTCATCAGGTAACGATCGTTTGCCGGGATTATGGGTATCTGGGACCGGTAGTGAAAATAGAGGGAGTAGAGATCCGGTCGATTTCCTCGAGTCGCTGGACCAAGGGTCAGGGCGGTTGGGGATGCGCTTTCCGGAGGTTGGTGGAGGAGGAGGCCAGAAAGGCGGATGTGGTCCATAACCACGGCCTGTGGCTGGCGGCGAACTACTATGCACGCCGGGCAGCGACCAAGGCGGGCAAGCCGTTGGTCATTTCGCCGAGGGGGATGTTGGAGGGCTGGTCGCTCAGGAGGGCGGTAATCAGGAAGTTCGTGGCGTGGCATCTTTTTGAGAGAAAAAACCTGGAGTCGGCCGCGTTGTTCCACGCCACTTCGGAGTCGGAAGCGGAGGCGATCGCGACCGCCCTCCGGATTAAGATGAAGATTAAGATTAAGGAACCGAGGATTGTGGTGGCTCCGAATGGGGTGGATGTGCCGGAAAGGATTCCTGGAAAGGAGGTGGTGGAGGGGAAGTTTCCGAAGCTGAAGGGGAAGGAGTGGGTGTTGTTTATGTCGAGGATACATCTGAAGAAGGGATGCGATTTACTGCTTCATGCCTGGAAGGAGCAGATGACTGCTCGGGGGCAGGTGGAAGGTGGAAGGCGGGAGGTGGTGCTCGTGATCGCGGGGGCGGATACGCAGGGATATGGGAAGGAGGTGGAGAGGATGATTCGGGATAAAGGATTGGGGGAGACGGTGTTGATGACGGGGCATGTGGACGGGGAGGTGAGGGAGGCGTTGTTGGGGCATTCCAAGTTCTTTGTCCTGCCGAGTTATTCCGAGAATTTTGGATTGGTGGTGGCTGAATCGTTAGCCCGGGGTCGGCCCGTCATCACGACCACCGCCACACCATGGAAGGAGTTGAAGGAGTGGGGCGCGGGCTGGTGGGTGGAGCCGAAGAAGGAGTCAATCACCCAAGCGATGGGTGAAGCGCTGACAAAGACCGATGCTGAGTTGGAT
>CAZURF010000128.1:0-2745 GCA_964623555.1 uncultured Akkermansia sp.
GATGGGGGAGATGGAAGAAGCGGCTCAACATTATCGAAAAGCCACCCAACTGGACCCAAATTTGGCGGATGCCTGGCAGTCGCTCGGCATGGCCCTGGTGAAATTAGAGAAACTGGATGAGGCGATTGAGGTCTTACAGAAACTGGTTCAGCTCAAACCCAGAGACCAGCTAGCTTACAGCAGCCTATCTTTGGCGCTGGGGCGGGCGGGAAAAATCAAGGAAGCGGAGGAGGCGGCGGCAAAGGCAAAGGTGGCGGGATGGGGAGGGGACCCAACAAAGTTACAGGCTTGAAGATTAAATTTAGGGCTGTTCGTTTACGTGAACGTTTACGTTTACGGGGATTTGGAGAAGTAGCGGCGAGTTTCGGCGGCGATAACACCGCTCAGGAGTAGCAGGGCGGCCAGGTTGGGGAGGGCCATGAGGCCGTTCATGATGTCGCAGAAGTTCCAGACGGCATCACTCTTCCAGATGGCCCCGATAAAAACGGCCACGATCCAGAGTAGGCGGTAAGGAAAGACCGACCGAACCCCGAAAAGATATTCCACCGCCTTCTCTCCGTAATAGCCCCATCCCAAAATGGTGGAAAAAACGAAGGTGAGGAGGCCCCCAATCAGGATCAGATCACCGAAGAGGCCCAAATGGTTAAAAGCCAGGTCGCAAAGGCGAGCCTTGTTGAGATCGGGAGTCGTCCAGTCCCCTGAACTTACAATGACCAGCCCGGTCATGGCGCAAACCACCACCGTGTCCCAAAAGGTTCCCGTCCCGGAAACCAGGGCCTGACGGACCGGGTCGCTGGTCCGGGCAGCAGCGGCGGCGATCGGAGCGCTCCCAAGTCCTGACTCATTGGAGAAAAGACCACGAGCGATGCCATAGCGCATGGCCTCAGCGATCCCCGCCCCGATGAAACCACCAACGGCGGCATGCCCGGTGAAGGCGGAGGTCACGATCAAAGAAAGGGCCGCCGGCAGTCGGTCAAAGGTGCTGATCAAAATCACCAAGCAACCGAGCACATAAAAACCCGCCATGAAGGGAACGAGGAACCCGCAGAATCGCGCGATCGAGCGGATCCCGCCGAGAATCACCGCCGCGGTCAGACCTGCCATGACCAACCCCAGCCAAAGACGGATGGAGGCGTCAGCCTGGGTGAGGCCCAGGATCGCTTTCTTCACCACCACCATCTCCACGATCGCGTTGGATTGGGCCATATTGCCGATGCCAAAGGCAGCCACGGCCGTGAACAGAGCAAACAGAATCCCCGCCCATCGGGCGTTGAGACCACGCTCCAGCACAAACATCGGGCCGCCGGACATTTCTCCGCGGCTGTTCTGGATCCGGTATTTCACAGCCAGCAGGGCTTCCGAATATTTTGTGGCGATGCCAAACACCCCAGTCAGCCACATCCAGAAAACAGCACCCGGCCCGCCGATGAGGACCGCACCAGCGACTCCATAGATGTTTCCCGTGCCGATGGTGGCGGCCAGGGCGGTCATGAGAGCTCCGAACTGGCTGATGTCCCCAGGTGCTCCTGGATCCTTGCTGATGGAGAGTCGGATTGCGAGGCCAAGGTGGCGCTGCACAAAACCCGTGCGCCAAGTGAGGAACAGATGGGTGCCAAAAAGGAGGGCAACCAGCCACGGCCCCCACACAAGGGCGGCGGCCTGCGAAAGAAGGGAATCGAGGAGGGAGGAAGTCAACGCTTGCCTAGTTTCTGGGTCTGGGAACGAATCTTGTCACGCAGAACCACCACCGGGCCACCGACAAGGATGGCTTTCCGGTAAATTTCCATCGCCTCCTGCCGCCGGCCCAGGGCCGCCAGGATGTCGGCAAAGTGTTCCAGCAGGATGGGATCGTCAGGAACCTGGCGCAAGGCCTCGACCATGAGGGGCTCCGCCCCCCGGGGGTCCCCGGTTTTGAAAAGGGCCCAGGCCAAGCTATCCAAATAAGCGGGGTTACCGGGGTTCAGGTCCAGAGCGCGATCAATCAGCTGTTTGGCTTCACGCAGATTCTGGCCGCGCTCCGCCCACATGTATCCCAGGTAGTTGAGCGCCTGGTGGTGGTCTGGGTTCAGGGAAATCGCCCGCCGCAGGGCGGCTTCCGAGCGCAACGGTTGACCGGCCTGCTCCAAGGCCGCCCCGAACTCAAAATAAAATCCGGCATCAAGGAGCTCGGGTTTTTGTTGGGCCAAGCGTTCGACCTTGGCAAAAGTAGCGGCAGCCTCTGCCATCCGATTCTGAGCCTTCTGGGCCATGCCCTGAACCAGCAGTAACTGCAGGGAGTCGGGATAGAAGCCGGCGCCAAACCCGATCGTCGCAAAGGCCCGCCGCGGCTGGTTTTCGCGTAGTTGCAAAAGAGCCAGGCGGAGAATCTCGTTAAGAGCCGGGGGGCGAGTCCGGTAGAGGGCCAGGACACGATAAATTTCAGAGCGCCCGGGTAAATTCAGCTCCTCGTACAGGTTGGCCAAGATCGGATATAAGTTGGCCCGCCCCGGTTTTTCCTTTTCCACCTCATGCAGAATCTCGTCGGCCTCCGAGGGGCTGCCGTTAAGCAAAAAAAGGGCGGCCAATTGCTCGCGCAGCGGGATCTCTTCCGGGCGGGCCTCGACAAATTCCCGGATAAAACGGATGGAAGTCGGAAGGTCGTCGGCCGCCAGGGCGATCTCCGCCGCCCTCAGGGCCACGCCGGTCAGGGCGGGGTCGAGGTCCGCTGCGCGGATGAAAGCCGGCAAAACGGAGGCGGCGATTTCC
>CAZURF010000129.1:0-2635 GCA_964623555.1 uncultured Akkermansia sp.
CGCTCACCCCGTCCTGCAGGCACGCCGTGCCTCCCATGCTCATCGCAGCTCAAGCCGCGAGCCGTCTCAGCACCAGGCACGTCTCGCTGGCCATCCACCTCAGCTGCGCCGCGTTCAGCCACCTTCCCTGTCCCTGCTCATCGCCCCCATCCTCATCGCCGGCTTCATTGCCAAACGCCACTCCGTGCTGGCGGTCGCCTTTGCCCTGGGTGTTCTCGCCGGGGCCGCCACCCCTTTTGTGATGCAGACGGGGGAGCGGGCTTATGACCGCTTCAACGCTGGCCATATCCAACCGCCGCTGGATGAACGGGGTGACATTGCCATGGAAATGCACGAGGAGATGGCCGAAAAGGCCGCGCCGTTCCTCTATCTCACCGGATTTGCCAGCCTGACCGGACTCGTCCTCCTGCGGATGCGCCCGGGCTGGGTGCGGGGATGCGCCTACCTGGTGCTACTGATCTCCCTGGGAGCCACCGCCCTGACCCTCCGCTCGGCCGTCCTCGGCGGGCAAATTCGCCATCCGGAATTTCGCCCCAAAATCAACGAGAGCCCCGAACACATCCGCAACGAGTGACGCCCCAACCGGAAGACAGGAAGCCGGGAACTTCGGCCATCACCCAACCCATTCATTTCCCAGCTTTTGGCGCCCCCTTCTCCCTCACTTTCACCGGCAGTTGCCCATCTGTGAACCTCACGACGAAATCGCCCAGCTTTCTGGCCACCGCCACGCCCCGGACCAGTTTGCCGTCCGGCGATTGCACCAGCGTGTAGCCGCGCCGCAGGGTTTCCTCCGGTCCCAAAGCCCGCAAACGGTCCACGGCTCCCTTCAATCTCAGTCCGCACTCCGCCACCTTCCTTTCCGGCCGCAACGCCAGCCACCGCTGAAGGAGCGCAGTTGCCATCTGCCTCCGGTGCCGCCAGGCGTTCTCCAGGCCCCGCTGCAGCTGCAGCCCTAGTTCATCCACCCGCTGGGCGCATAACTCCACCATCCTTCTCGGCTCCCGAAAAACATAGCTGCCCGCCAGCTCCACTAATTTCCTCTTTTTCTCCTCCAGCAGATCCCAGACCCCTGCCTCCAACCTCTCCTCCAGCCCACGGATCTCTTCGCGCCACTCCTCGTCCGGACGGCTGGCCAACTCGGCCGCCGCCGAAGGCGTCGGCGCCCGCAAATCGGCGACAAAGTCACAGATCGTGAAATCCGTCTCATGCCCCACCCCGCTGATCACGGGGATCGGGCAGGCCGCCACCGCCCGGGCCACGACCTCCTCGTTAAAAGACCACAGGTCTTCCAGGCTGCCGCCCCCCCGCACCACCATCAGGAGATCAAAATCCATCTGCCCCATCCGTCCAATCGCCTCCGCCACCTCTTCCGCGGCTCCCTCTCCCTGAACTTTTACCCCAAAGACCGTCAATCCGATCCGGGGACAGCGCCGTTGGAGCACGTGGATCACATCCCGGACCGCCGCCCCGGTCGGGCTGGTAATGATTCCGATCCGTTTCACAAACTCCGGCAAAGGTCTCTTTCTCTCCTCCGCGAAGAGACCTTCCGACTGCAGCTTGCGTTTCAACTCCTCAAAGCGCTGGTGCAGGTCCCCCTTCCCCAGCGGTTCCAGACCACGGACAATCAGTTGATACGCCCCGCGGGGTTCGTAGACCGAGACCTCCCCATGCGCGATTACCTTTACCCCGTCTCCGGGCTGCAGCCCCAGCCTTGCCGCCGACCCTTTGAACAAAGCGCACGGAATCTGGGATCCCTCGTCCTTCAGGGTGAAATAGCAGTGACCCGAGGCCTGCCTTCGGAAATTGGAAATCTCTCCGGCCACGGAAACCTCCCCCACCTGCTCCTCAAGGAGATCCTTGATCCGCGCGGTCAGCGCGGAAACGGAGAGGGGTTCCGGTCGGTTCACCGCGGGCGCTGGATCCGCTCGATCGAGGTGGCCTTGCCCGTGGCCTCGTCCACGTCGATCACCACCCCGTCCACCTGCACCCCGCCGGTGGCCAGATGCATCTTCACCGGCATCAGGGTTTTGAAGCGGTCAATGATGGAGCCCTTTTCCCGCCCGATCACAGAGTCGTGCGCCCCACAGAAACCCACATCCGTGATGTAGGCTGTGCCACCTGGCAGAATCTTTTCATCCGCCGTCTGCACATGGGTATGCGTGCCGACCACCGCGGAAACCTTCCCGTCGAAGGCGTGACCGAAGGCGATTTTCTCCGAGGTGGTTTCGGCATGAAAGTCGACCAGGACGGTCCGGGTCTCCCGATGGATTTCCTCCAGCACCGGGTCCATCAGGAGGAACGGGTTATCGACGTCGATCTTCATGTAGGTCCGGCCCATGGCGTTGACCACGCCCAGCTTCTTGCCGTTGCCGTTGACCACGATCCATCCCTTGCCCGGGCAGGTGGAGGGAAAATTAAAAGGACGAATCAGGCGGGGTTCCTCGGCAAAGAAGCTGAAGATCTCCTTTTGGTCCCAGACGTGATCCCCCAAGGTGATGACATCGACCTTTGCGCGGAACAGGTCGTAGGCCAGCTTGGGAGTGATCCCGTTTCCGCCGGCCACATTTTCCCCATTGAGGACGATAAAATCCGGGGCGAATTCCTCAATGAGCCGCGGAACCACGTCGCGGACAGC
>CAZURF010000130.1:0-2533 GCA_964623555.1 uncultured Akkermansia sp.
CCACGGTGTGCCGCTGGCCGTCCCGCAGGATCTTCACCACGCGGACGCGCGATTTCCCATAACGATGGCCGGATAGTTTGGCTCCCATAAGAAGGACGAAAGAGTATTCTATCCCTTGATGAGCCGTGTAGGCAACGCCTCCGCCCACGCCCGCTTCATGCGGCGGGCCATTGAACTGGGCCGGATCGGTGGACTGGTCAAAAAGACCGGCGGACCGTTCGGAGCCGTCATCGTCAAGAACGGGCGGATCGTTGGCGAAGGCTGCAACCGCGTCCTCGCCACCCGCGATCCCAGCGCCCACGGCGAAATCGTCGCCATCCGCGAGGCCTGCCGCCGCCTCCGCACCCACGACCTCTCCAGCTGCATCCTCTACACCAGCGCGGAGTGCTGCGGCATGTGCTACTCCGCCGCCTTCTGGGCCCGGATCCAGCGGGTCTACTTTGCCGCCACGCACGCGGACGCCCTTCGTTACGGTGATTTCGACGACACTCCGCTGGAGCGACAACTCCGCCGACGCTCTATCCAAAGGAATCCCCGCTGCGTCCCCCTGCTCCGCGACGAGGCCTTGGCCGTCTGGAAAAAGTTCCGCGCCATGCCTGACCGCGCCTGGTACTGATTCTGAAAAGACCCCTCTCCCAGCTGAATGCCGCGCCCCCGGAGGAGTTTGTTCTCCATCTGGCTGGAATTTTTGAACACTCCCCCTGGGTGGCGGAGAAAGCCGCCGCGGGTCGCCCCTACCCTTCGCTTGATGCCCTCCACCAAGCCATGGTCAAAGCCGTGCAGCAGGCTGGGGAAAAGGCCCATCTCGACCTTTTCAACGCACATCCTGACTTGGTCGGCAAAGCCGTCCTCACCGCCGAGTCAGCTTCCGAACAGGCTTCCGCCGGCCTGACCAACCTCTCCCCTGAGGAGGTCCGGAAGTTTCGCGACTGGAACCAAGCGTACCGGGAGAAGTTCGGCTTCCCCTTCATCATCTGCGCCCGGCTCAACAAAAAGGATGCCATCCTCGCCGCCTTCCCCAAACGTCTGGCCCAGGATCGAAAAACCGAGATCACCACCGCGCTTGAGGAAATCGCCAAAATCGCCAGACTTCGCTTGGAAGACACAGTTGCATGAACGGAAAACTCAGCACCCATGTTCTCGACACCCGCTCCGGAAAACCGGCCGCCGGCGTGAAGATTGAACTGCTCTTTGGCGGCAAACCCCTCTCCACCCACACTACCAACCCGGATGGACGCACCGACCAGCCGCTCGTCGCCCCCGGTTCCCTCCAAAAGGGGGAATATGAGGTCCGCTTCCATGTCGGTGACTACTTCAAAGAGAAGAACTTTCTCGATGTCGTTCCCGTCCGGTTCACGGTGACCGACCCCGCCCAGAACTTCCACGTTCCCCTCCTCTGCTCTCCCTGGTCCTACACCACCTACCGCGGGAGCTGACCTGATCCGGGTTGTTCCCCGGGATCCTTCCTCATGGCTGCCATTGACCTGTTAATCCGCGGCGGAATCGTTGTCCTCCCCTCCGGCGAAAAGAAAATCTCCCTCGCCGTCGATCAAGGAAAAGTGGTTGGTCACGGCGACACCGAGGCCAAGCAGATCATTGACGCTAATGACCTCTTGATCCTGCCCGGCGCCTTGGATGCGCACGTTCACTTCAACGAGCCGGGCCGCGAGGACTGGGAAGGCTGGGAGACCGGTTCCCGCGCTTCCCGTGCCGGCGGCGCCACCAGCGTGGTCGAGATGCCTCTCAACGCTCTGCCTCCCACCCTCGACAACGAGACCTTTCAAAAGAAAAAAGCTGTGGCAGAAAAAAAGTCGGTCGTCGACTTTGCCCTCTGGGGCGGCATCACCCCGGTGAATCTCGAAAAATTGGAAGAGTTGGGTCGTGCCGGCGCCATCGGCTTCAAAGCCTTCATGGTCGACAGCGGCACCTCCGACTTCCCCGGCTCCGACCCCACCACCCTAAAAAAGGGCATGACGACAGCCGCCCGACTGGGGCTACCCGTGTCCGTCCACGCCGAGTCGCCCGAGCTCATCCGGCGCCGCACCGAGGAGATCCGGAAAAAGGGTGGCACCTCCGTTCGGGACTACCTCTTCTCCCGCCCAATCGAGACGGAACTGGAAGCCATCCGCCTGGTCTGCGACCTGGCCGGCGAAACCCGCTGCCGTCTTCACATCGTCCACGTCAGTTGCCCGGAAGGGATTGAGGAGATTCAAAAGGCGCGACAACGCGGAGTCGATGTCACCGCGGAAACCTGCCCGCACTATCTCGTCCTCACGGAAGAAGACATGATCTGCTTGGGTCCACCCGCCAAGTGCGCCCCACCCCTCCGCTCTGCCGCCTCCCAAAAAGGTTTGCTCAAAAAAATCCGGGAAGGCCACGTCCACACCATCGGCTCCGACCACTCCCCCGCCCCGGGCTCCATGAAGACTGATCCGGACTTCTTCAAGGTGTGGGGTGGGATCGCCGGATGCCAACACCTTCTCCCGCTTCTGTTTTCGGCCGGGCTTACCCCTTTGGAAATCGCCCGGCTCAC